>NZ_JBEFAK010000016.1:0-229278 GCF_040137845.1 Nonomuraea sp. B19D2
CATCAAGATGCTCAAGCGCCAGATGTTCGGCCGTGCCGGCTTTCTCCTCCTCCGCAAACGAGTGCTCCTCACAACCTAACGATCATTACGCACCGTCACCGCTTCACGGACTTTGCGCCAGATCCCGTCCAGATCAACAAAATCAAACGGCCCTTCCGTATGCGGCTGACAAGTGAGCCACCGTAATGCTGCCGCCTGTAAGGTCCGGATGCGCGTTCGGGCTCAAAGGGCGATGATGCCGAGGTCGCGGGCGGCCTCGGCGAAGTCCCGGATCAGGCTGGTCTCGGTGGCGGTGCGCCAGATGAGCGCCCAGTGGGCCAGAGGAGCGTCGCAGATGGGCACGTAGATGTGGTCGGGCCGGGCGTAGTAGCGGATGGAGTGTGCGAAACACGGTGAGACGGCCTCACCGTTCGCGACGAGGGGGATCATTTCGGCGGAACTGGCGACAATGGGTCCGACCCGGATGAGGCGCCCGCTGGGGGTGTGGGTGGGGACGAGCCAGTTGCGCCAGTAGTCCGGCTTGGCTCCGCCGAAGACGATCTCGTCCCCGAGGTCTTCGTACGACACCGATTCCCGGCCGGCCAGTCGGTGTCCGGGGCCGACCACGAGCACGACAGGTTCGGTGCAGACGACGGGGCCCACGGTGAGGTCGGGCTCCTTGACCGGTAACCAGGCGATCAGCAGGTCGACGTCCCCGGAGCGCAGCAGCCTGAAGGGATCGGCTAAACCGGCGTAGCGGAGCTGGAGGTCACATCCGGGGTGGCGGCTCTTGAAGGCGTCGAACAGCGGGCGCAGGTCCTGGGGATTTTCGTTGACCATGCCCAGGACCAGCGTGTTCGTTGTCCCGCGGGCGGTCAGGGCAGCGCGTTCGATGCCGTCGCGCAGCCCGCGGTACATCGGCAGGAGATCCTCGAAGAGCTGCTGCCCGATGGGGGTCAGCGCGACGCGGCGGTTGTCGCGTTCGAACAGGGCGGCGCCGATGCGGCGTTCCTGCTTCTTGATCGCCTGGCTCACGCGGGCCGGCGTCACGTGCAGCCGTTCCGCCGTGCGGCCGAAGTGCAGCTCTTCGGCGAGGGTCAGGAAGATCTCGATGTCACGCAGTTCCACGCGGCCCCGTTCGTTGTTTAGTGAGAGGTTAAGGCACGGTACTGGATCCGGCGTTGTCCGCCCGGGCGGAATCCCGGCACGCTGATGCCGTGAACATCATCGCTTCCGCGGTGACGCTGAACGTCGACGACGTAGCGGCGTCCAGCAACTTCTTCACCGGCTACCTGGGATTTCACGAGTCGGTGGTGGGCGAGGCCTACGCCTGTCTCGTCCGCCCTGACGCCACCAGTGACGTCGTGCTGCGACTGCGGGGTGCAGGAGAGCGGCCCGCGACCGGCGTCGTGGTGACCCTCACCGTCACCGACGTCGCCGCCGAGTACGAGCGGCTCGTGCGGGAGGGGGCTCCCATCAGCGTGCCGCTGCGCGAGGAGCCGTGGGCGGAGCGGCTGTTCCAGCTCACCGATCCCAACGGCATCGTGGTCCAGCTCGTGGAATGGGTGCCGCCCGCGGGCGCCTGAGCGGGCATCCCGCGTTCTCTCGGGTTCTTGACGTCCTTGTGAGTACACTGTTCCGCCATGAGTACAGTGTACGCACCTTGAGGAGGAAACATGACAGTGACCGCCAGCCCTACGACCGCCCTCCCGCGTGACGCGGGCGAGCCCAGGAAGAAGCCCCTGTGGCGGCGGGCCGGCCGCGTGTCGGCCTGGGCCATGTGCGTGCTGGTCGTCGTCTTAGGGGTGGCGTTCTTCGCGCCACGCCTGCCCATCGCTCCGGTGCAGGACGTGCTGGGCATGACCGCGCTGTTCGTGCCCTGGCTGACCGGGTTCCTGCTGGTCTGTGTGCTCGGCGCCGCCGTGACGGCGGTGATGGCGTGGCGGTCCGGCCGCCGTGCCCTGTTCGGCGCCGGCGTGCTGGCCGGGCTGCTGGCAGCGCTCATGGTCGTCGTGCCCTGGGCGGCGGCCGCCCGTACCGCGGAGGTCTCCTGGTCGGACTACTTTGCCTCACCGGCTGCGGCGACCCCCACCTCGACCGAGACGTACACCACCGTCGACGGCCAGGACCTCAAGATCGACTTGTACCGGCCGCGCGCGCTCGCCGCGAGCAAGCCCGCGCTGCTCTACGTCCACGGCGGCTCATGGAACTCCGGCACCCGCGCCGACAGCGCACCCTGGCTGCGCTGGATGGCCGACCAGGGCATCGCCGTCTTCTCCATCGACTACCGGCTGGCCCCGCCGCCGCGCTGGCAGGACGCGGTGGGAGACGTCAAGTGCGCGCTCGGCTGGATCCGCGCCAAGGCCGGCAAGTACGGCATCGCGCCATCCAACGTCTCGATCGCCGGAGACTCCGCCGGCGGCCAACTCTCCATGATCGCCGCCTACACAGTCGACGACGCTCGATTCCCGCCCTCCTGCCAGGTACCCGAAGTGCCGGTGAGGTCCGTCATGGGCTGGTATGCGCCGACCGACCTGCCCCGCCTGCTCGACGAGAACGGCCTGCCCGGCATGGCGGCCACCGTCGCGAGCGACTACCTCGGCGGCAACATCGACACCCACCACGACCGCTACGAGGCCTCCTCCCCGGCCGCGCACGTCCGGCCCGGCCTCCCGCCGACCCTGCTCGTCCAGGGCGACCGCGACCACATGATCCCTGCAACCCAGGCCGCCGACCTGGCCGCCCGGCTCGACGCCGTGGGCGTTCCCGCCACCGCCGCGACCATCCCCTGGGCCGAGCACAACTTCACCGGCCAGTGGGGCACCTGGGGATCGCAGATCATGCGCCCCCACGTCCAGCGGTTCCTCCAGGAACGCGTGATCAAGGGCTGAGGTGTCAGGCCAGCTCGGCGGCCACCGGGTTGCCAAGCGGGAAGCCACACAGCTCCATGCGGCCGCCGCGATCGCGGCCGTGGCCAGGGCCTATCGGGACGCAACACAGCTCCGCGAAGACCAGCAGTAGAGCCCCCGGACAACACCCATTCGCGCACAGCGTTCCGACAAAGACACGCTGTGCGCATAGCGAGAACGACAAACGCGAAGGAACGTGAAAACTATGTCGAAGGTCACCAGCTGGGACATGAAGGGCACCTGGGACAGCAAAGGCGGTTGGGAGACTCAGGGGCGGTTGGAAGAGCACCAGCGCGCCGGACTGTCCGAGGCGGGCCTGCGCCGGATGCGCGACGTGCTGAGCGGCCATGTCGAGTCCGGCGCGGTCCCCGGCCTGGTCGCGCTGGTCAGCCGGGGTGATGACACGCACGTCGAGGCGATGGGCACGATGCACGCGGGCGGCGCCGAGCCGATGCGGCGGGACACGATCTTCCGGATGGCGTCGCTGACCAAGCCGGTCACGGCCACGGCGGTGATGATCCTCGTCGAGGAGTGCCGGCTGCGGCTGGACGACCCGGTCGACGAGTGGCTGCCCGAGCTGGCCAACCGCCGGGTGCTCGCCCGGATCGACGCCCCGCTGGACGAGACGGTGCCCGCAGCCCGCCCGATCACCGTACGCGACCTGCTGACCTTCACCTTCGGGTTCGGCGTCGTGCTGGCGGCACCGGACACGTACCCGATCCAGACCGCCATCCGCGAGCTCGGCCTGGACACCACCTCACCGGGCTTCGGGCCGCAGGAGTGGATCCGGCGGCTCGGGACGCTGCCGCTGATGCATCAGCCGGGCGAGCTGTGGCAGTACCACGTCGGCTCCGACGTGCTCAGCGTGCTCGTCGGCAGGGTGACCGGACAGCCGCTGGAGGAGTTCCTGCGCGAGCGGCTGTTCACCCCGCTCGGCATGAAGGACACCGGCTTCCACGTACCCGCCGACCAGATCCACCGCCTGCCGACCAGCTACGCACACCACCCCGAGACCGGCGAACTGGTGGTATGGGACGAAGCCACCGACGGGAAGTACAGCAGGCCACCGCTGTTCCAGGCAGGCGGCGACGGGCTGACCTCGACCGTGGACGACTACCACGCCTTCTACCGGATGCTGCTCAACAAGGGAACCCTGGGCAGCGAGCGGATCCTGTCCCGGCCCTCGGTCGAACTCATGACGACGGACCACCTGACACCGGGGCAGAAGATCGACAAGGACGCATTCGGCGACCACTTCGGCCGGCACGGCGGATTCGGCTTCGGCATGGCGGTCCGTACCCACCGCCGCGACCTCGCCTCGCCGGGACAGTTCGGCTGGGACGGCGGGCTGGGCACCACCGCCTACGCCGACCCGGCCGAAGACCTCACAGGCATCCTGCTGACCCAGAGCGCGATGGACTCGGCCCACACCCCGCGCCTGCACCGCGACTTCTGGACCACCGCCTACCAGGCAATCAGCTGAACACGACACCCCAAGCAGCCCGGCCGAGGCCTGACCGCTCTGCGGCACCACCCGCAGCCCCCATGGATGGGTTCGTGACGAGCTTCTCGCCCACGTGGACGATGACCTCACTGGCCTTCTGGGCACCGTGCTGCGGCGCGGCGGGCACCCGATCGGCAACGTCTGGAGCTTTCCTCACGACATGCCACGTCGGCACGTTGAGCCGTACCACCGACTGGCCATTCACGGTTCCCCAACGGTCAGCTTCCGACCGGCAAATGGACGACGACTACAGATACCTCTCACTGGTCCTGGTACGGCGGAAGGCATGGGATGGCGTATGAACGGCGCCATCTGGCAGAACCTTCGCCCATGGGCGGCCGGCCCCGCCGTGGCGATCGAAAGGCTGCATTCGTGCGGCGGCGTGGCAACCCTGGCCGACGCGCTCGGTCGGCGGGCGGGCGGAAGGCCGGGGCGCGGCGGCGCGCCGCGCACCATCCACGTGGCCACGCTCCAGATGAAGGGCCAGCAACCGCGGACGAGGCCCTCTGGGGCACGCCCTGATGGGCAACTGCAACCCTGATACCCACAGAGATCAAAAAGGCCCTCTCCCAAGATCTGAGAGAGGGCCTTCCGCCTGCGGAGGATCGGGGATTTGAACCCCGGATGGGCGGTAAACCCAAACCGCATTAGCAGCTCGGATCTTGCCCGTCCCGATCAGTTCAACCTGGGCCGACGAGCGCGCGTGGTCCGCTTGGAACGACATTGGACGGCGCGGGATTGCAACTAGAACTGCAACTATGAACGATCACGACTCGCAGAAGACGCAGGCGGCGACCACGGCGTACTCCCGACGTGGTCGGCGAACCTCGTCTACCGTGATGCTTATGCCGCTCGTAGAGCCGCCACCACCGTTGGGCCCATACAACCCTGAGGACCCGTTCTGGCAAGAGGTCGACGCCACCATGGAGCGGGCACGGGTTGCCGCAGGCGCGAGGTTCATCATCACCCTGAACCGCGAGGAATACGAACGAGCCTGCGCCGAGCTAGAACTGTCGCCGATGACCGACGAGGGGTGCTTCAGCCCGGAGATGCGCCGGGGCCCAAGCGGTCCCCCTGATCTCAACTTCGTTGAAACGATCTCCTGGCGCCTCGCCCAGGCGCGCCACAACGGCATCACCCGCGAACTCCGTGAGGAGCGGAGGCAGCTCAGCGAGGAGTTGGCTCGCCGCTTCCCACACGGAATGTCACGTCGGCACTACGAGGAGTACTGCGCCGACGTGGGCATCCAACCGGCCCCCGACGAAGCCATACGCGGCATGGCCGCCGAGTATCTTGCCCGCGAAGAGATCGAAGACCTTCCTGACTTCAATCTGTTCGTGGCCAACTTCCGCGACAAGGGGATCCGGACCGGCGGAAAAGCGCCGATAACCTACCACTACCGATACACAGGCACCCCAGACGTCCAAGGCGACGCACAGCAGGGCACAGGCCAGTGACTTCCTGCTTGCAAATCGGTCTGATCTTCAGGCGAAACGGCAGCCACCTGGCCGAGAGGCATCCCGCGAGTGACCGTGAGTGCCCCTTGTTGACCTCCCTTAATGGCCCGCTAATGGCCCGCGCGATCACGCCTCGACGTGCCTCCTTGCGCGGCCCGCATGCATGGTGTCCAGCAGGTCGGGCTACGGGACGAAGCCATAGACCTTCGATCGCCCCCGACCACCTACGGCAACTGGCCACAGACGGGCGATAGGGGGAGGCATCAACCGCGGACGGTTTTACAGGGGGCCGGTGTTTTCGGAGCGCCCACGCGTTGACCTTACGATCGTCCTCCATTCGGGCATCCTCTACACATGATCGTTCCGGACATGTTCCGGATCACGGAGTGTGCCTTCCGCACCGGGAGGGTGGGACGAGAAGCGCCTCTGCCCCGATCGGAACGTAGCCGGCGGCGAGGAATGTTCGGACGCTCGCCGCGTTGCCTGGGGCGATTTGAGCCCAGAGGGGGCGCGTGGTGAGATGCCTGGCGGCGCGGGCGAGGGTTCGACCCAGGCCGCCTCCTCGACTGGCCGAGTCGACCTCGATCGCAACCTCCCATCGACCGGCAACGCCTCGTCCGATGACCAGCAAACCTCCTGGACAGGTCCAGACGCGTACATCGTCACGATAACGGTGGGCACGCCGGACACGAGGATGAGCCGCATCCGTTACCTCGACCAGTTCGATCGGCGGAGGACCGACGCAAGGGGCAGCCAGAGCGAGCATGTCGACGTTGTTGACCCTGCGCCCCATGCGTTCCTCTAGTTCCCTGAGGAAGGGCGGGTTGAGCGGCGCAGATAGGTCTCCGTCGGGAAGCTGGGATCTGATCCAGTCCTCGTTGACGTCGGCGTAGATCACATTGTGAGCGGTGAAGGCGATCACTCCCGCGTCACGCGGAGACGGCTGCGGGACGATCGTGGGGCCGGCCCCGGGCTGGGGCATATGTCCGCTAGCCGCAGCGGCGAGGATGTCCTGCAAAGTGACCATCCGCAGACCGTAGTCGCTGGCCAGCGCACTCTCAAGGGCTGTTAGATCCGACTCAAACGCCCTGGTCTTCGCCGCGATCACGGTGATCAACCACGTTCTCCAGTGAGCCAGGGTGAGGAACGAACCCTGGATCTTCGATCGCCCCCAAGCACGTACGGCGTCCAGCCATGCAGTGGCGATCGTAGGGCTGCATCTGTGCGGCGGCGCGGCAACCCCGATCGGAGCGTTCGGCAAGTACGGCGAGGTCGGCGTGCGGCGGCCGGCCCGGTGTCCCGCCGCCGTCCGGGACCGGCCCCCAGGCCGCACGCCCGGACGGCGGGCGGGCGGAGGGCCGGGGTGCGGCGGCGCGCCGCGCCGCCGCCTTGATCCTTATGAGCGCTATTCGGCAACGTTCCGAGGCTGTCGCTTGGAAGTACGTGTACGTCGGGGTTGTGGGCCGGTAGCTTCGCGGTGTGGCTGATGACGCTGAGCTGACGCGCTGGGTTGTGCATGGGGAACGGCTGATCTACGACAACCGGTGGATTCGGCTGGGGATGGCCGATGTGGAGATCCCTGGTGGTGAGCGGTTCGAGCATCATGTGGTGCATCTGGATCGGGCTGCCATCGCGGTCGTCGTCGATGAGCAGGACCGGGTTTTGCTGATGTGGCGGCATCGGTTCGTGTTCGACCGGTGGGGGTGGGAACTGCCCGGCGGCCTGGTTGAGGCGGGTGAGGACCCGATGACGACCGCTGTGCGGGAGGTGGAGGAGGAGACCGGGTACCGGCCCAAGCAGGTTGAGCACCTGGTGAGCTATCAGCCGATGGCAGGCATGGTGGACTCCGAGCACATCCTGTTCCTGGTGCGCGGGGCCGAGCTGGTGGGCAAGCCTGAGGGTGAGGTGGAGGCCGACCGGATCGAGTGGGTTCCGATGTCGGAGATCCCCGGAATGATCGCCCGCGGGGATATCTGGACGTCTGGGACGTTGGTCGGTCTTCTCCAGGCTCAGGGTCGGCTCAACGGCCAAGGGCGCGGTTGACAGCCCGAGACAGTTCGTCGATGCGACGTCGCTGGCGGCGGGAACCGGTCATGGTGGCGAGCTGCTGCGCGCGTTGGATGTGCGGCTGAGCGGCTTCGGGTTCGCCGGCCGCGAGGAGGGCGTGTCCGAGGTCGCATCGGACGCCGGATTCGGCGCGGTTGTAGGTGCCGTCCATCCCGGCCAGTGCGGAGCGGAGGTCCTCGACGGTGCCGGGGTCGCCGAAGCGCAGGAGGCAACTGCCTCTCCAGCGGGCGAAGTGGTGGACGTTGATGGATAGGTAGGGCATCTCGGGGTCGCCGTCGCCTTCTGGGAGGACGGCGGCTGCCTGGTCGAGTGCGCGACGGCAGGCGCCTTCGTCGCCGAGGACGGCGGCGGCTTCTGCTTCGGCTGCTGCGAGCCAGGTGCGGAGGCGGGCGGGGACGTGGTCGCGGTGGGTGGCGTGGATGTACTGGAGGAGTTCGGCGGCTTCGGCGGGGCGTCCGAGGTCCATGAGGACGTACGCCTGTTCGCCGGAGACGTAGGCGAGGACGGCGGGGTCCTCGGCCTCTCGGGCGGCTGCTTTGGCGTGCTCGTAGTGGTTCCAGGCGTCGTTGAGGGCGACGGTGTTGATGGCCTGCCATCCGGCCAGTGAGGCGGTCTCGGCGAGCAGGTGGGCGAGCTGGGCGCGGATGCGGGGGCGTACGGCGTGGCGGTGGGCGCGTTCGATCTCGGCTATATGGGCGCGCATCTTGTCGGCGATGGCGGGCCCGCCGACTCGGCGGTCTCGGAGGCGGAGGTTGTTCGTGTCCGTCGTGAGGATCATGACCGTCGTGGAGTCGATGGCTGAGGCGGCGTCCAGGCGGGCGGATAGTTCGCTGATCTGCTCCTGGTGCTCGTCGTCGCGATCGCCTGTGGGTGAGGCGAGGTCGAGCGGGGCCAGGCCGAGGAGCATTCTGGCGTGGTCGGGCAGACCGAGTCCGGTGGCGATGCGCTCGAATACCGCAAGTTCCTCGATGGGGCCGGCTGTCCCTTTGAAGATCTTGTTGACGCGGGGTTGTGCGATCTCGGTTGCAGTTGCGATGCGTACCTGGCTGAGGCCGCCATATTTAGCGGCTATCTGGAATAGGCCGGTGATGTCGCGGTTTCGGAGGATTTCGCGGCTTTCGTCACGATCCCACACCCATTCTGGGATGTCGATCGGGTCGAAAGCGGTTTTGCGCATGCGGACCTCCGGAAATCGGCTCCCAGGTGGTGCATTGACGTGCCGCAGACTCTATATGCCTTCGTTGTATAACGCCGTGGGATATGTATAAACGGTCTGGCTCCTCATGCTGTCGGGCATGACAACTCCAGTCAGGTGCACCGAATGCGACGGCCGAGGATGGAAGATCGTCACTCGGCGGAGTCACGTTGCAGCATCGAGGTTGGGCATGGCCTCGTCCGCCAAGGAAGACTGCCTCCACTGTGACGGCCCCGACCAGGGCAGCGCGCTGGGCGAGCTGTTCGAGTGGGAAGTCCGCATCATCACCGGCCAGAGTGACGAGCTTGGGCCGTGCGGGGCGAGCCCGTTCCAGGCCACCGCCATGGACGAGCTACGCAAGGCGATGCGGAGCATGCCCGAGGGCGCTGCCGTGCGGGGACGTATCGTCCGCAGCGTCTACGACATCGGCACGACCCCCGACGATCACTCCTGCCGCGAAATCTTCCGCGCTTCCCTCGACCCGGCGGGCATGGTGCGTTTCGAGCGGGTGGCCCAATGAACGCGGCGACATTGATCACGATTAATCCGGGCCATTCGGCCGAACTTCTCCGGCAAGCACTGGCGGGTAAAGGGGTCATCGCCGATGTTCACGACGGATACGGGCTCGCGCTCGTATCGGTCTGGGTCGGTCTGGTGGTGTGGTGCGACGGTCGGTATTACTGGTGGCGAACGGGCTGGAATGCTGGGCGTCGGCGCGTCGTCTATGCCTGGCATCCCGCGATTGACCCGGTGCGGGCCGCTCACCGCGTGGCCATGCGTTATGCGGACCTTCGAGCCGCCCATCCGGTAACAGAGCCGCTGGTCGACTTCGTCCGCGAGGTCGAGTCATGAGCGACGAGGCGGCCTTCTGGGGATGCGGCGTAGAAGCCGTCCGGCGAAACTCCGTCCTGGTGCAGCATGCCGTGCGAAGAGATGGCAGGACGGCCTGGTGTGGGGCATCGGTCCGCCCAGTGATGATCTTCGATTGGCATCTGCCCTTCGACCCGACCTATTCGGTCTCCTGCGAGGAATGCACTCAGCAGTGGGAACGCGCGTTCAAGAGGGCACAGAAGACTGCCTGAAAGGGCCCTGACAGGCCGTACGTTAACCAGTACTGTACTTGTGCGGACGAGCGCAAGAGTGAACGGACGGCCAACATGAGCATGGACTTCGCCCCGCCGAAATACGCCCAGGTAATGCAGGCGATTCAGGAACGGATCGAGTCGGGCGAGTACGCCCCTGGTGACATGCTGCCATCCGAGACGCAATTGGTGCGGGAACTCGGCGTAGGTCGGACCACGGTGGTGCGGGCTCTCCAGACCCTGGCCATGCAGGGGTGGATCGAGCGAGAGCATGGGCGCGGCTCGTTCGTGAAGGGCCGCCCCGACAGCGAGGCCGAGCGCGTCCGACCGAGTCTGAGCACGGCGGAACAGGGCGAGAGCGTCGACAGCCTCGTGGAGGTGGCACGCGTCCCAGCTCCTCGGCACGTGGCTCGCCTTCTCGGCGTGGCCGAGCGGACGCCGGTGATCGTGCGTAAGAGGATTGCCCGTCAGGGGGCTGTCCTGTCGGCGATGGAGACGGTATGGGTTCCGCTGGAGATCGCGGTAGGCACCGACCTGGACAAGCCGGAGCCGCTGCGGAACGGTATCCGCCGGCATCTCCAGGCGGTCAAGCATCTGAGGTTCGATCACATCACGGAGCGGCTGTCCGCGCGAAAGCCGACCAAGGAGGAAGCCGAGTTGCTCGGCTCGTCCAACCCGGTGCTCGGCGTGCTGGCGACCGTGCATGACCCGGCGGGGGCCGTGCTGCTGGCGATGAGTCTGGCGCTGCCTGGCAGCCTGCACGAGCTTGAGGATGTCTTCAAGGTTAGCTAAGTCTTACCCCGCCCCTCCGCGATAACCACTTGTGCGGACGAGTTGGCGGACGTACTCTCAACTCATGCGGACAAGTGGACGAGCGAATGAGCGCTCTCCCCGCTAGCGAGAGGAACCACATGGCAATCCAGGGCCCCATCCCGATCAGCTTCGACCAGGTCTTCCCACATGGCTGCTTCCTCGTGGGGCAGGCCGAGCAGGTCAAGGACTTCGACGCCTCGACCAACGGCAGGACCGTCTACGCCAAGGACAGGACGACCGGACAGCCGGTCTGGCAGGTCCCCGTCATGGACGGCGACCCGACCGTCAAGGCGTCCCAGAAGACGGTAGCGGTCAAGATCCTTTCCGCGACCGAACCCGCCGCGCCGCCCGCCGTGCCCGGTCTCCCGATCACTCCCGTGGAGTTCGTCGAGATGACCGTCACCCCGTACGTGGCCCAGAACGGGCGGCTGGCCTACTCCATCCGCGCGACGGGGATGCGCCCGCCGCGCACCAAGCAGGCTCCCAACAGCAAGGAGGCGGCGGCGTGAACCTCGGCCCCTACGCCTACGTCACGCTCATGATGCAGCCGGGCGAACCGACGCATCTGGACGTCACCTTCTATGCCAGCGACTTGCGGGTCCGCTCCAGCGTGATCAACGAGCGCCGCCCGTACCTGTCGATCACGAGCCCGGACGCCAAGGTCGCCGTCTCCACCACCGGAGGCGGGCCGGTCACCGATGCCGACCTGGCCACCGCCCGCGAGATCTTCAACGCCGCCGCCCAGTATCTGGCCGACTGCGAGCGCTTCCACGCCGAACACGACCACACGGCGGCCTGACAGACAAGGCGGGGCCGCTGGAAGCGGCAACTTCCGGCGGCCCCTCGGTTCTCCCTGATCTCACTCACGAGAGGTTCCAAGCATATGTTCAAGCGGCTGCCTGGCGACGAGACACGCAACCTCGTCACCACCACGCCCGACACGGCCGTCGTCTTCCGCCCGGCCGTCATCCGCACTCCAGCCATCCTGACCCTGATCATCTTCGCCTGGCGTCTCCTCGCCGGCCTCGTCCGACTCCTGTGGCGTCATCCCGTCGCAATGCTCGCGACGCTCACCCCCGGTGCGCTCACGCTGCTGTACGGCTGGCAAACCGCGCTGCTGCTCACCACACCCGTCCCGGCAGGTCTGGCGGCCTGGGCCCTGACCAACTGGACCAGCTTCGTCCACCTAATCGGCTGGCGGCTCCTGGCCTGGTGGCGGCTGATCTGGGTCTACCGCCGCCACTGGCAACCCGTCATGATCGTCTCAGGGCTTGGTAGGCACATGTGGGGCCGTGACTACCTGCCCCGGCTCGGCAAGGTCACCTGCACCCCGTGGGCCGACCTCGTCACCGTCCGCATGCTCAAGGGGCAGTCCGTCAAGGACTGGGCTGACCGCCTCGACCACCTAGCCCAAGGGTTCGGCTCCGCCTCGTGCCGGGTGGCGCTGACACGGGGCGGTCGCCTCACGCTGACCTTTCCCCGGCATGACCCGCTGGCTGAATGCATCCCCGCACTCCCCGTGCCCGACTCGCCGACCGTGGGGCCGGTCGAGATCGGTAAGCAGGAGGACGGGCGGCCGTGGCTGCTCAAAGTGCACGGCACACACGTTCTCGCGGCAGGTGCCACAGGGGCGGGCAAGGGCTCGATCATCTGGTCCACGATCCGCGGGCTGCTCCCGGCCGTCAGGGCGGGCCTGGTCGAGATCTGGGCCCTGGATCCCAAGCTGATGGAACTGTCCTACGGACGCGCCCTGTTCGGCGACCGGTACGCGGCCACCCCCGAGGACTGCGCCGATCTGCTCGACCAGGCCGTGGCCGTCATGCAGGAGCGCGCGGCCCGCTTCGCCGGTGTCCAGCGTTCCCACACGCCGACCGTGGGTGATCCCTTCGTCCTGGTGGTGGTCGACGAAGTGGCGTTCCTGACCGCATACCAGCCCGACCGAGAGCTGAGACGCCGGATCTCGGCTGCCCTGGCCACCCTCACCACACAGGGCCGCGCGGTTGGCGTGGGCGTCCTGGCGGCGCTCCAGGACCCTCGCAAAGAGGTCATGAACATCCGCAACCTGTTCCCCGACAAGATCGCCCTCCGGCTGGACGAGTCAGAACAGGTGGACATGGTCCTCGGCGACGGGGCGCGGGACCGGGGAGCACTGGCCGACCACATCTCACCCGTCCCCGAGCTTGGCGCGGGCGTCGGCTACGTCCGGCTGGAGACCTCGCCCGACCCGATCCGCGTCCGCGCGGCCTACGTCTCCGACACCGACATCCGCGCCATGGCCAACGGCTTCGCCTCCGGAGAGGACGCCTGATGAAGGTCTGCTTCCACGGCACCGCCGAAGAGATCGAACTGGTGGCAGGCCGTTCGGTCCTCGTCATGCTCACCGTCCGCGACCTGCCCCACGTGCGGGCGTTCGAGGTCTTCCACACCCACATCAGCCGACACCCCTACCAGGGCCTCTACCGGCTGTGCGCCGAGCTGGCCGAGACGGAGGGCAGCGACCATGCGTGACCTCTCCTACCTCCTCGACGGGTTGCGCTGCTCGGCGTGCCTGAGCGACAACACGCTCTGGCTGGACCTGGCGGCGGGCCTGGTCGAGTGCCGTGAATGCGGCCAAGGAGCCCGCATCGACCCCAACCACGACGGCGAGGACCTGTGACCTACGACCGCGCGCTGCCTCGCGCCGAACGGCTGTCCATGCCTCTGGCCCGCGACGTGGCCGAAGAGGTCGCCAAGCAGTACGGGGTGTGCATCCGGCCCGTCCCGCTCAAGCGGCTCGACACCCACACCGGAGCCTGGGAGATCATCGATGTCCCGTGCGGCGCGACCCTGGAGGCCAAGTGCCCGCCGTGCGCCAAGCGCAACCGGCACCTGCGCAAGGCCCAATGCCGGGAAGGCTGGCACCTCGACCACGAGCCGGCCATCACCCCGGACGAGCCGAACGACGAACAACGCTGGCTGGTGGAGTTCCGCGCCGACGTCCAAGCCCAACGTGACCAGGCCGACCAGGCGGGCCAAGATACCGCCGACCTGGACGAGCTGATCGTCGGTCTGGACGAGGAGATCAACGCGGCGGGCATGCGCGGCAACGTCCTCGGCCGTACCATCCCCAAGCGCAACCGCTCAACCCGGCGACGGCAGGACATCCCCGAGTTGCCCAAGCGCAAGATGATCAACTCCACGCTCGGGCGGACCTTCACCAGCTCGGACGGCAAGATCTATCGGCCGTCGCTGTTCGTCACCCTCACACTCCCGTCCTACGGAAAGGTCAAAAACGGCGCGCCGGTGGATCCGGACAACTACGACTACGCGCGGGCCGCCCGTGACGCGCTGCACTTCTCCAAGCTCGTCGATCGCTTCGTGCAGAACCTGCGCCGCGTCGCCGGATATGACGTGCAGTACTTCGCCGCCGTGGAGCCACAGAAACGACTCGCGCCGCACCTGCACATGGCCATCCGCGGAACCCTGCCACGCGCGGAGATCAAGCAGATAGCCGCCGCCACCTACCACCAAGTGTGGTGGCCGCAGGCTGACCAAGTCGTCTTCGACCGTGACCACCTGCCCGTCTGGGAGGACGGCACGGGCTACCTCGACCCGGCGACCGGTGAGGTGCTGCCCACCTGGGACCAAGCCCTCGACCTGCTCGACGCCGACGAGGCGGCCGAACCTCTGCATGTCATCCGCTTCGGCGTACAGATGGACGTGCAAGGCGTTCTCGCGGGTACCCCGGACGCCGACCAGTGCATCCGGTACCTGTCCAAGTACTTCAGGAGTCTTTTACCGCATACTTAGCGGCATGACGACTCCTCCCCCTAGAGCAGGTGGGCGGACCCACCTGGACATTGACCCTGACCAGCTCGTATGGGCACTGTATGGCCGTGAGTCGTTCGACGGGACGGGCGATGCCGAGCAGGTCACCAACCAGCTCGCCGACATGCGGACCCACGTGGCGGGCGTCGGCGGGACCATCGGCAAGGAGTTCCCGGAGAACAACGTCTCGGCGTTCCGGCGCGTGCGCGTGCTGTTGCCGGACGGCACCTACGGCTATCGCGTGGTGCGTCCCGACTGGGACGCGATGATGACCGCGCTGCGGCGGGGGCACTTCAACGCGCTGTGCCTGCCGAACATCGATCGGGGCATGCGTGATCCCCGTGACCTGGAAGACCTGATCGATCTGGTCGAGCATTACGGCGTCTACGTCACCAGTATGACGGGCACCATCGACCTGACCACCGATGAGGGCATTTCATCGGCGCGACATGAGGTCAATCAGCGTAACCAGGAATCGCGAAACATGTCGCGCCGCATGCAGACGGGGAATCGGCGGGCCGCGATGAAGGGCCGCAATTCGGGTGGCGGGACCCGTCCATTCGGATGGCGCAACGATCGAGTCAGGGTCAACAAGCGCGAGGCCAAGCATATTCTCCGGGAAATCCCGCGCCTGCTGTCGGGAGTCCGTCCAGCGACAATCGCGGTCGAGTGGAACGAGCGCGGTATCCCGACTGTCAGCGGTAAGGCGAAATGGCGGGCAATGACGATTGTCCAGATCTTCACCAATCCGCGCCTGTGTGGCTGGAAGATCTATCGCGACGAGGTTCTTGCTGACGCCGACGGCAACCCGGTTAAGGGTGTGTGGGAACCGATCATCACCGAAGAACAGCATCACGCTCTCATCACTGCGATTCGCCCGCCGAAGGTGGCGCGGAAGAATCGTGGGCGCGGGCACACTATGAAGTATCTTCTGTCGCCGTTCATTCGGTGCGGAAAATGCAACGCGCGCATGTATGGAGGCATCGCGGAATACAGCAAGAAGACTGGTGAGCCGGTTGTGGTTTACCGGTGTCCTGCTAAAGGGTGGGGCGGGTGCAACGGTGTTGCCCGCCAGGCTGTGCCGTTCGATGAGGCGATAACCGCGCTGGTGCAGATGGAGCAGGCGAAGATCAAGCTGCGTAAGGCCAAGGAGGTTCCGCCTTGGGACAAGGAAGACGAGCTACGTGACCTTATGAAGCAGATCAAAGAATGCACCGAAGCGTATAAGGCCAAGCGGATCACCGGGGGACGCTTCTTCGCGCTCATCGAAGATCTAGAGCGAGACGAATCGCGTCTGAAGGCGGAAAAGCGGAAGCATGAAGCCAAGCGGGAGACGCGGGCGGCCCTGGAGATTCCCGATCTGGCAGACGAGTGGGGCCGTCCGGACTTCACTCTTGAACAGAAGCACGCCGCCATAGCCAAGAGCATCAAGGCCATCATTATCCATCCCGCGTCTCGGCGCGGGCGCGTGGCATTCGACCCGGACAAGGATCTCACGATCGTATGGAACGACGAAGACGAGTAGCGATTCTCCGCATAAAGAGGAACCCCCGCCGGTTGTCCGGTCGGGGGTCTCTCTGTTTTTGGTTTAGTCGTCGCCGATATCGAGGCCGTAGATTGCCGCGACGTTGCGCGCCCATGTGTTAGACCTTTCCGGCGCGCTTTCCAACTGGCGTCGCGCCCACTCCTCCAGAGCGGGGTTTACCACCTTCTTTCGCTTTCCGCGCTTACGGGATTGCTTACTCGCTTGGCATCACCTCCCTTCAACGGGTGGCGTGCGGCCACTTCATCGCTTCTTTTGGCATTCCTCCTCCCGAGTGATAACGCGCTCGCGATTGTCCGCGCGGACGTTCGCGAGCGAACTTTTCCTTTTAACGAACCATGCTGAGCCGCCGTTCCGGCATGGTCAATCGCGTCTGCCGACATGGGTTTCGCGCCCAATGCCCGCAGGAAGGCCCTATGTGGCCCTAGAAGGCGCTTGGGAAGGCTTGGAGGGATCTGTGTTCCCGGGTAGCGGCGGTCCCGTCTCCGTGGCGTGTAGCCCGTTGAGAGGGGCATGGAGCCATCTCTTCAAGGCAAGGAACAAGACGCAACATCACGGTTATGGTGACTGGAGACCGAGACCACGCGGCAAACACGGAGGTCACACCATGTCCAGCCCTCAGCGACGCCTAGACGAAGCGCGAGGAATACTCGCAGCTCGTCTGCGTGAGATACGGAGCGCATCCGGAATAACCGGCCGTGACCTGGCACAACAGGTCGGATGGCACTTCAGCAAGGTCTCAAAGCTAGAGAACAACAAGCAACTCCCGACCGAGACCGACGTCCGGGAGTGGTGCCGCATCTGCGGCGCCGAGTCTCAGACGACAGATCTCATCGCCAGCGTCCGGAACGTGAACGCCTTCTACACCGAGTGGCGGCGACTCGAAGAGACCGGCATTGGCCAGGTGCAACGGTCGTTCCTCCCGCTGTACGAGCGAACGAACCACTTCCGGGTCTTCCAGCACAGCGCGATCCCCGGACTCGTCCAGAGCGAGGCATACGCGCGCGGGCACCTGTCGAAGGTCGTCGGCTTCCGGGGCATCCCGGACGACGTAAACACGGCCGTCGAGGCGCGCATGAAGCAACAGGAAGTCATCACGACCGGCGCACGCCGGTTCGCGTTCCTGATCGGCGAGCAGGCGCTTCACACGCCGTTCTGCGCTCCGGCCGACATGGCGGCGCAGATGGACAAGCTCGCAGAGCAGACACGGCGCGCGAACGTCAGTCTCGGCGTGGTCATCTGGCGACCCGACACCGTGATCTGGCCGCCAGAGAATTTCTGGATCTACGACACTGAACAGGTGCGCGTCGACACGGTCCCCGGACAGGTCCGGGTCAAGGCTCCCGGCGACGTCGCACTGTATGAGAAGGCGTTCCAGACGCTTTCAGAGTCGGCCGTCTACGGTGACGAAGCGCGCGCACTCTTCGCGTCGGCCCGACAGGAGTGGGCCGGACAGAGCTGACCAAAAGGGATGTTGCGAAGGGTCCGCGAGAAACATCAAGCAACACCGTGGACCCTCGCAATCCGGCTTCCGTACCTTCCTGGCATGGACGCCTTGACCAGCCGTCAAGCACAGCCCACCGACAAGGTGGCCGTCGAGATCAACGGCATGTTGATCAACGTTCCGAAGAACACGACGAACGTGTATCTCGTGCAGGCGCATGTCAACCCGACCAAGCCTGAACACGTCTCCGGATCGATCCTCACGACCGATCTCATGTTCGCCTGGACGTGGTTGATCGAGGCGCTTGCTGAGGGCGGTTGGGGCGAAGTGGTCGCGTTCGACGTGGCGATCAAGAAATGCCCCCGCTGGTGTCGCAACCTGGGCAGAATCGACGGGCCGACCAAGTACCCCAACCCGCTGCGGCACACCCCTGTCGAGCCATGACCGCGCCATGCAGGTCCCGCCTTGAGTGGGCCCCATACAACTCGCACGGGACGCGATCAAGGATCAAGGAGTTCATCACCCGGGAGTCCGTCGAGTACGAGCAGTGCATCGAGGGCGGCGCGTACCTGATCAGACGGACGAAGCGGAACACCGCCGGAAAGCCCACGATCATGGAGATCGGCCGTGGCCTGAAGCGGACCGAGGTTCTTGATCTCTGGAAGATGATCGTTAGCGGAGACGCTGGCTAAACAGCCCTGCACGCTGCGTAAGCAAGGCACGGCTGGCGCTCAGATGGCGATTCCGCTGGAAGTAGCTACCCGTGCGGGGGATCGAAACCCCCTCCTGAGCCGGTTTCCGGGGTGGTTGCCGCTTTGACTGCTACCTGCTACCGGCCAGGTCAGCGCATGTTTTGGGGTGCTAGCGGGGGTGCTTCCGGAAGTAGGCAAGGGTACTTCCGGAAGCACCCCGGGAAGTGCCCCTGCGACTGAGGTGGATGTGACGGAGCGTGATTTTTCTCGGGGCAGGGGTCGGGGGCAGTGAGCGAGGTGATAGCAGGGGACGGGCGTGGGGTCAAAACCCGCGTTTGAGCGGGTTCCGGGGTGCTCGTGAATTTGGCTGCTATCGTGCTATCAGCCTGTTCGGAGGCGGTTTTTGCCTGCTAGCGGGGTTGCTATCGCTAGCAGGTGATGCTGCTAGCGATAGCAGCCATCCGGCGGCGGACGACGGTCACGGTCCGTGGCGAAAGTTTGTGCACGTGCACGGGCGTGCATGCGTCGCATAGGTGCAGACGCGCGCGAGGCGTGCACGATGCACGTTTCCGTGACGGTCGGTAATCGTCTCACTTGTCTCATCTCAGCGTGTCTGTCGCCCCCTAGACGCGCAGACGCGTGTGAGATTGAGACGATTGAGACGTTGAGACGATTACGGAACGTCCACCACGATGCACAGGGCGGCGCGTGCGGTAGAAGCGAGCGTGAGGGTGACAAACCACCTCCTTCCGGAAGCGGCCCCTACAGGCCGCCCATGCGATCAATCGAGCGCGGCGGGATGACGGCTGGGGCGTTGCCCTCGGGCGGGGTGGCAGTCAGTAGCGCGCCGGTGGGCGTCAAACCCCCTCCTGAGCCGGTTTCAGGGGCATGGGGCAGTTTGCCTACTGCCTACTACCGGCCTGTTCAGAGACGCTTTTGGGGTACTAGCAGGGTTACTGCCGACAGTAGGCGAACCCACTGCCGACAGTAGGCCCCTGGCAGGCATCTCACGGGCGTCGGTGGCGCTGCGGGACCCGACATGACAGAGCGATCCCCGCCGTGCGCGGAAACAGCGGGGATCTCAGATGTCGCGGTCTTTAGTCGTCGAACGCCTCATGATCTCTTTGCGCCGATCTGCTTACGATCAGATCTGTTTGCACTGGTCACAGCACGCATCTAAGTCGTGGTAAGAGAATTGCCGTTTACCTCACCAAGTCGCTTGGTGACAGCCTCGACCCGGACGACCAGGCCCAGCGCGATCACGCTGCACGCCTGGCTGAGGCGCTGCGCTATGAGCCCTGCTCCCCGACCTGCCCGAACTGGCTCCGTTACGGCATCCAGCCCAAGGGCGCCAAGCCGGGGATGGCTCCCGGCCAGTGTCGGGGCAAGGCCCACAAGCCCGACCATCTCGGCTACGCCGGACGCCGCGTCCTGGTCTCTCGCAAATGGTCCAACAAGACCCTGGCCGAACACAAGCAAGACCGCCGTACCTGGGTCCTGGAAGCCCTCGGTCAACCCGACGAACCGACCGACCCACACCGCTACGTCTGGAAGCCGATCCCGGCCGGTGACGCCACCCTCACGCCCCTCGCCGTCCGACTCCTTCGCGCGGTCCACGAACGCCAACGCTGGCGCGCTCACATGGCCCAGCTCCAGGCCCAAGCAGACGGCCAAGATCTTTCGGCAATTCGAGAGGAGGCCGCGTGATGGAGCCTCTGTTCTATCGGCCGAAGGACGCGGCCCTGCTGCTCGGGATGAGCCGGACCGCAGTGTTCCGGTTGATCAAGACCGGTGAGCTCAAGTCGATCAAAGAAGACGGCTACCGGCTCGTCCCACGTTGGGCGCTCGTCGAGTTCGCCCATGCGCTGGAGATTAGGGCAGGTCTGGCGCGAACGGAGGATGCGGCGTGATGGCGAAGAAACCGAATGGACGCTCCTCCATCTACCTCGGCAAGGACGGTTACTGGCACGGCTGGGTCACGATCGGCATCAAACCCGACGGCTCTCCTGATCGTCGCCACCGGATGGCCAAGACCGAGACCGAGGTAACCCGCAAGGTCGCCGAGCTGGAAGGCAACCGCGAGACGGGACAGGTCACCAAGCCGGGCCGCGTGCCCACGGTCGCCGAGTGGATGACCGAATACCTCGACGTGATCTGTGAACGCCTGGTGGCCTCGGGCAAGATGGCTCCGCGCACGCTGGCGGACTACCGTTCCAAGACGCGCCACTGGATCATCCCACTCCTCGGCCGACACAGGCTGAACCGGCTCGCCCCTGAGCATCTCGACACCGCGTACACGACGATGCTGGACAAGGGGCTGTCCACAAGCACGGTCCTCAAGGTGCACCGCATCATCTCCCGCGCCCTCAAGGTGGCCGTCCGACGCGACAAGGTCACGCGGAACGTGGCCACCCTCGTGGAGGCACCCACAGCCGCGGAAACCGAGATCGAGCCGCTGACGCGCGAGGAGGCCCGCCGCATCCTCGACGTGGCCAAGACCAAGAGGAATGGCACCCGCTGGTCAGTGGCCCTCGCACTCGGCATCCGTCAGGGCGAGGCCCTCGGGCTCCGCTGGTCGTACATCGACATGGACACGGGCGAGATCCGGGCCTGGTTCCAGGTACAGCGCCAGGAGTGGCGGCATGGCTGCAACGACCCGCACGCATGCGGCGAGAAGTGGCACCGCCGGCCATGTCACAAGAAATGCAAGATCCACGGTCACCGACCGACGTGCAAGCCGGGTTGCACCCAATCAGGGCATGTCTGCTACAAACGGCCCTGTCTCAAGGACTGCACCGGCCATGCGGACAAGTGCCCCAAGCGCACCGGCGGCGGCCTGGTCTTCCGCCAGCGCAAGGGCAAGAGCAAGCTCACCCTCCAGTGCCCGCCCGAGCTCCTCGCCCAACTCAAGGCTCACCGCGAGATACAAGACGCCGAGCGGGAGAAGGCGGGAGACCGATGGGAAGACCACGACCTGGTGTTCGCGACCAAGCACGGCACGCCCATCGAGCGCACCGAGGACTGGAAGGTCTGGAAGGCCATCCTCAAGCAGGCCGACGTCCGGGACGTCCGAGTCCACGACGCCCGGCACACCGCCGCAACACTTCTCATCGAGCAGGGTGTGAACATCCGGGTCGTTCAGCAAGTCCTCGGCCACACCAGAGTGACCACCACCGAGCGATACACCCACGTATCCACACCCTTGATGCGCGATGCGGGGGAGCGGCTCGCCTCCGCTCTCTGGGGAAATCCCTAGCCGTTGCAACTAGCCCTGCAACTATGACGCCCTCGAAGATTAAAAAAGGCCCTCTCCCCGATCAAGGGAGAGGGCCTTCCGCCTGCGGAGGATCGGGGATTTGAACCCCGGATGGGCGGTAAACCCAAACCGCATTAGCAGTGCGGCGCCATAGACCTGACTAGGCGAATCCTCCTGGAGGCCATCGCGGCTCAGCACAGCGTACCGGCCTTCTGGCGAGGCGGCAAAGCGATTGCTCCCCCGCCCTTCACCAAGAGTTATCAACAGCCTGTGGGTAACTGCCTGTGGATGAAGCCCGCCCAGAGCGTGGACAGGCTTCGGGGCTGTGGATAACGTACATCGAACGCCGGGAACGCCAGGCTACGCGGCCGGGTTCGCCTCGCCCTCGATCTCGATCTTGATCTTCTTGCCCACCAGGACGCCGCCGGTCTCCAGGGCCTGGTTCCAGGTCAGGCCGAAGTCCTCGCGGTCGAACTCCGTGGTGATCGAGAAGCCCCACACCGAGGCGCCCCACGGGTTGGTGCCCGCGCCACCGTACTCGACCGTGAGCTCGACCTCCTTGGTCACGTCACGGATGGTCAGGTCGCCGACGACGGTGAACTCGTCGCCCGAGTGGCTGACCACGCGGCCGTTCCTGAAGGTGATCTGCGGGAACTTCTCGGCGGCCAGGAAGTCGTCGCCGCGCAGGTGGCCGTCGCGGTCGGCGATGCCCGTGTCGATGCTGCCGGCGTCGATGGTGAGCTCGGCGGTGGACTCCAGCGGGTTCTCGGCGATCGTGACCGAGCCGCTGAAGGTGCCGAAGTGACCGCGGACCTTGCTGACCATCATGTGCTTGACCAGGAAACCGATGCGGGTGTGGGCCACGTCCAGGTTGTAGGTCCCGGCGGCGGGGATGGCCAGGGACTCCCAGGTGCGCGTGGTCATGGAGTTCTCCTCAGAGGGGTAGTTGCTGTGCGGATGTCTGCGGCAACAAATGTCTACACGAGGAATATTCCTCACGTCAACTATTGTCCGCTAGGCTATGGACGTGATGGATTTTGACGACCCGCGCTTGACGGCCGTTGGACTGCTGGCGGAGGCGCACACCGGACTGATGGCCAGGCTCCAGCCGGCGCTCGATCTCGCCGGGTTGTCGGGGATCGATTTCGAGACCGTCATCAGGCTGGCCCGCTCACCGGGACAGCGGCTGCGAATGAGTGATCTTGCTGCGCAGACCGAGCTGTCGACGAGCGGGGTGACCAGGGTCGTCGACCGGCTGGAGCGGGAGGGGCTGGTGACCAGGCAGGCGTGCGCCAGCGATCGGCGAGCCTCCTACGCCGCGCTCACCGAGGCCGGGCGGGCGCGGCTGGAGTCCGTACTGCCACAGCATTTGAACGACATCGAAGAATGGTTCACCGGGCTGCTGGACGCGGAAGAGCTGGAGACGTTCCTGGGCACCCTGCGGAAGATCAGAGATGTCGTACGGCCGTGCGCCACAGCAGGCGCACAGGAGGCGCAAGCCGCGACTCAGTGCCCATGAGTCAGGGAGTACGGCGTCCCAGCGCGTTCCTGAGCTTGGCCATGGCCCGTGACACCGTGCTCTTGACCGTGCCCACGCTGATCCCCAGCGTCCTGGCGATCTCCGGCTCGGTCATGTCCTCGTAGTACCGCAGCACGATCGCCGCCCTCATCCGCTCCGGCAGCGAGTCCAGGGCCTGCTCGAGCTGCTCGTGCACATCCCCGTGCGGCTCCTCCGAAGAGGCGCACATCTCGGGCAACTCATCCGACGGGTACTCCTCCAGCTTGCGCCGCCGCCACTGCGAGATGTTGATGTTCACCATGGCCCGCCGCACATAGCCGTCCAGCGCCCCCCGGTCCTCGATCCGGTTCCAGGCGAGGTACGTCTTGGTCAGCGCGTTCTGCAGCAGATCCTCCGCGTCCAGCGGATGCCCGGTGAGCTGGTGAGCGGTGCGCAGCAGGGCGGGACCGCGCGCCCTCACGTACTCGCGGAACTCGTCTTCCCAGCCGGTGGTCTGCATCGTGGCCAGAATCGCAGCCTGATGCCCTATTGGGCCTGAACCGGAATTCAGGTTTCGGTCCGCCGACGATAAAGGTAGGTCAAGGTCGGTGGCGGTTTGTTCGTCGCCGGGTGTCAACTCACTTCCCCGGGGATGCGTATTTTGATCCCCTCTGCGCCGGTACGGTGTGAGCTACCCCCAAGTCGTGTGAATCTAGTACCCGACGAGGGAGGGGCCGATGGGGTATCCGAGCGTTGAGCGCCGCAGGGTGCTCGCCGCGGCCGCGCTCGGCCGCGAGTCCGGCATCCCAGGCCCCGATCCCGACAACGGAGAGCCTTTACGCGCCGTCGCCGGTGAGATCATGGACGTCAGCCCGCACCTGATCATCATCGAGACCCCCGCGGGCGCCGAGGAGCGGCTCGTGATCGCCCCCTGGGCCACCGCCTGGCACGGGCAGGACGTCGCGCCCGCCGATCTCGGCGCGGGCTCCATGGTCACGATGCGGACGCGTGCGGGGCGCGTCGTCGAGCGGATCTGGGCCGACACCACCCGCATCACCGGGACGATCCAGTCGATCAGCGGACGCAGGGACCTGACGGTCGAGCTCGACTGCGGGCCCCACCGCGGCCACCGGACGATCACCATCCCCTACCGGGCGTCGGGGCGGCTGCAGGTGCGGCATCCCATGTTCGAGCCCGGGTACCTGTTCGACGCGATCGGGATCAGGCAGGAGGGGACGAGCCTGGCCCTGCTGCCCGCGACCTCGCAGCCTCCCTACCCGGCCCGCGCGGTGCCCGCCCCGCCGCCCGCGTACGCCGGGCTCCAGTCCCGCATCGCCGGCCCCGCCACCTGGTCGGACACGTTCGACCAGGAGGAGCGGGGCGCCGCGTACCCGATGCTGGAGCGACAGGACACCGGCTGCCCGGATGCCGGGGTGTCGTGCACGGGGCTGCCGTACCTCGCGGTGGGGTCATTGCTCCAGGTCAGGAACCTCTGCTCACAGCGGAACGCCAACGTGCCCGTGGTGGCGTGCGGCTGCGTGGCCGGGCGTTTCTGCGACCGCTGCGTCGAGTGCGACACCTCGCCGCGCGGGCGGATCGTGGAGCTGTCGCCGTTCTCCTACGTGGAGCTCGGCGGCGACTTGGTCAAAGGGTGCTTCAACGCTCAGATCGGATTGGGGTGACGCGGGCGTGCTCGGATCGCAACTGCCGCTTCTGATCGTGCTCCTTCTCGCCGGCATGGTGGCCAAGGTGAGCACCGTGCGCTCCGGAGGTGAGCCAGGCGCGCTGTCCAGGCTGGGGCCCGCGGTCCTGGTGCCGGGCCGCATGCAGGCCCCCGCGCTGCTGATCTGCGCGGGTGGCGAGGTGGTGCTGGCCACGGGGCTGCTGGTCACCGCGCATCCGATCTTCCGGTGGGGTACGGTCGCCTTCTTCGCCTTGTCCACGTACGTGCTGCTGGAACTGCGCAGGCGGCGGCCCGACGCGGGCTGCGGCTGCTTCGGCGAGGTGAGCTCGGCGCCGGTCGGATTGCGCTCGATCGGCAGGACGGTCGCGTTGACCGGGATGGCCGGGGTGTCGGTGTGGGCGCCGGTGCCGGGCTGGCTGGCCGTGATGCACCCGTCCTGGCTGACGGTTGCGGGGGCCGTGGTGCTGGCGCTCCTCTCCCCCGAGATCGAGGAGCTGATCGACCGCGTACGGTTCCGCGCCCCCTGCGAGCAGCGCCGCGGCCCCGCCGAGTCGGTCACGCTCGCGCGCCTCAGGGCGAGCGGCACGTGGCGGGCCCACGAGGGCGAGCTGGCCTCGGCCGAACCGTATGACACCTGGCGCGAGCTGTGCTGGCGCTTCTTCGCCTTCCGGAACCACGACAAGGACGACGTCGTCTTCGCCGTCTACCTCAGCGGCCGGCGCCCGGCGGTGCGGATGGCCGTGGTCAGCGGGGAGGGTAGCGGGTCTCTGCCGGAATATACGCCAGTATCGGCCTGACGCTATAAAGCGTTATATTCCGCTCGACAGGCACGGCGATATAGCTCTATTGGGCTGTCTAGCTTCCCCACTAGACAGCCCAATAGAGGTCTAGGGGCGCCGCTCAGACCGGCTGAGCGCGCAGGAACTTCCCGAAGTGCGGCACCGTGAACGCGATCAGGCCACGCTCGGCGCTGTAGATGAGCCCTTTCTTGATGAGGCTGTCACGGGCGGGCGAGAGGCTGGACGGCTTTCGCCCGAGGGCGTCGGCCACCTCCGCGGTGGCGACCGGCTCGTCGCCGATCTGCGCCATGGCGTGCATGTAGTCGCGCTCGGCCGGGGTGGCCCGCTCGTAGCGGCTGCCGAAGAACCCGACCGCGAGCTCCTCCTCGGCCTCCGGCGCGGAGACCTTGACGTCTTCGATGGTGATCGGGCTGCGCGGGGCGAGGTCCCAGGCGACCTTGCCGTACGCCTGCACGAAGTAGGGATAGCCGTCGGCCGCCTCGTAGAGAGCGTCGAGGGCCTCTTGGGTGAACTCCACCTCTTCCTCGCGCGCCGGCAGGATCAGCGCGAGATCGGCCGCCTCCCGGTCGAGTTTGTCGATGCGCGCGTAGCGGAAGAGCCGCTCGGAATAGCTCTTGCTGGCCGACAGCACGCTCGGCAGGTGCGGCAGCCCGGCGCCCACGACGATCAGCGGCCCGCCCGACTGTGACAGCTCGTGGCAGGCGGCGCAGAGCGCGGAGACGTCGGCGGGCTGCACGTCCTGCATCTCGTCGATGAACAGCGCGATGCCCACCGCCAGGTCGGTGGCCACGCCCGCCGCGTCGACGAACAGCTCGGTGAGGTCGATCTCCAGGTCGCCGGAGTCGGCGCGCCCGCGGCTGGCGGGCACCTCGATGCCGGGCGACCAGTGTGAGGTGCCCTTGGCCGCCGCCGGATCGCGCATGGCGAACGCCTTGAGCACCCCGAGGAACTCCTCGATGCGCTCGGGCGCGCGGTGGCGCGGGGCCAGCTCGCGGATGGCCATGTGCAGCGCGGCCGCCACGGGACGCCTGATCGACTGGTCGGGCCGGGCCTCGATCTTGCCCGTGCCCCACAGCCGCTGCATGGCCATGGACTTGAACGTGTTGAGCAGGACGGTCTTGCCGACGCCCCGCAGGCCGGTGACGACCATGCTGCGCTCGGGACGGCCGCGGGCCACCCGCTCCAGCACGACCTCGAACTGCTGCAGCTCACGGTCGCGCCCGGCGAGCTCGGGGGGACGCTGGCCGGCGCCGGGGGCGTAGGGGTTTCGCACAGGGTCCACGCTCTCGGACTTTATTGCCGGATATAGCGGCCGTCTTAGATTTGGGAAGAAAGTGCTACGGCGTGTCCGAGCAGGGGCGGTCGCGAGCACCGTCATCGGACACACCCCTTCCCACCAGGCCGAACCCTTGTTCGATTGCGGTACCTAGAACTGTAGCGCGGACTCGAACACCCATGCGATGGTTTCAAGTAAAAGATCTTTGCAACAGTGCGGACCCTCCCGTGCGTCTGGGTGATGTGGAGTTCGAGGATTTCGTCCGGACGCGCGGTTCGGCCCTGCTCAGGTACGGCTACGTGCTCACCGGCAACGCCGATGACGCAGCCGACCTCGTGCAGGAGGCGTTGCTCAAACTGAGCGGCTCCTGGCGCAGGGTCCGCAACAAGGAGAACCCCGAGTCGTACGTGCGAACGATCATGACTCGGCAGCACATCAGCTGGTGGCGCAGCCGACGCCGGGAACGCGTGACGGACGACCTCCCCGAGGGCTCGTACACCGACGACCACGCCTTCGGGGAGCTGTGGAAAGAGCTGGCCGCGCTGCCCCGCAAACAGCGGGTCGTCCTGGTGCTGCGCTACTACGAGGACCTACCGGACAACGAGATAGCGGAGATCCTCGGCATCTCCCGCGGAACCGTGCGAAGCCAGGCGTTCCGCGGGCTCAACGCGCTGCGGGTCAACCCGTCGGTGCTCGAAAGGGGACGGGCATGAGGACAGTGGACGAACTGGCGGACGCGCTGCGAGCGGCGGCCGAGCGCGCCCCGCACGAAGGCGATCTACTGGCGGGCGTCGCCGCCCGCCGGCACCGCAGGAACCGGCGACGCCTGCACATGCTCGCCGCCGCGGCCGCCGTGGTGGTGCTGAGCGTGGGGGTGAGGGGCGTCGTTCTCTCCGGCGCGGGCAAGGTCGAGGTGGCCACGCCCCCGCGTCCCACCGCGACGCTCGACCGGCTTCTGGCCGAGCCCATGCCGGTGGAGAAACTCTGGCCCGAGGCGGTCTTCACGATGCCCGCCAAGAGCGCCGACGGCATGCACTACTACCCGGTCACCGGCGCCAGCGCCACAGAGGTTCTGCTCCTGGCGAAGTCACCGCTGAGGAAGACGAGCAGGATCGAGGTGTACGACTCCGCCGCCAAGAGGTCCCGCGTGCTCGCCGACCTACCCATGCCACGGAGCTACTCCGAGGCGATGGTGACCACAGACGGAAAGAACGTCGCCTGGTACAGGACCGCCACGAGCAACGGCCGGATGGAAATCTGGACGGTACCGCTGGCCGGCGGCAAGGCCAGGCTGGTGACCACGCTGTCCGGCGACCGCGGCATCAGCGGGATCGCGGTCGACGGGGACCGGATCGTCTGGTCGGAATGGCCCGGCCGCGCCGGCCAGACACCCCGAATGTGGCACATCCCCCTCACGGGCGGCGTCCCCGAGCGGCTCCTCACCGGAGACGGCCTGTACCTGGACACGTGGCCGTGGGGGGGCAACGCGCTCCCGGGCGCCTCCGATGACGACCACAACCAGACCAAGGTCGTCGATCTGCGGTCCCGGGCCACGTTCAGCGTGACCGTCCGGCCCGGGACCAAGGGGCTGCGCTGCGGGCCCCGCTGGTGCTTCGGCCGTAACGGGACAGGCGGTTTCCTCCAGCGGATCGACGGTTCCATGGTGCGAAGGCTCGACGGGTTCGGCGGTCCGAAGCCGTTCTCGATGCCGCCGATCCTCGACCGGTTCGTGGCTGTCAAGAACGGGGTCTACGATGCCGAGACCGGCCGGTCGGCCGCGATCAGCGGCAGGTGGATCTCCCTCGGCCTGCTCAACCAGCCCAGCACGGTCATCTACTGGGGAGACAAGCGCGACACGTACCACGTGCTGAACTTGGCAGCCGTCCCGCCCGCGCAATAGCGTTCGGAACCATGCGGACCTTCGCGAATGTTCAGGAGCTCAAAGCGGCCGTCGGCGAGAAGTTCGGCCCGACCGAGTGGCGCACCGTCACCCAGGAACAGGTCAACCTCTTCGCCGACGCCACCGACGACCACCAGTGGATCCACGTCGACGTGGAGCGGGCCAAGGAGGGGCCGTTCGGGGGCACGATCGCCCACGGCTACCTGAGCCTGTCACTGCTGCCGTCGTTCATGTTCGAGATGGTCAAGGTCGAGGGCATCGCGATGGGGGTCAACTACGGCCTCAACAAGGTCCGCTTCCCCAAGCCGATCCCCGTCGGCGCCCGGATCAGGGCCGTGGGCGAGCTGCTCGACGTCAAGGGCACCCCGGCCGGCTACCTGTCCAACCTGAAGATGTCGATCGAGGTCGAGGGCGAGAAGCGGCCCGCTTGCGTCGCCGAGACGCTCAGCCTGTACGTCCCCGCCGAATAAGCCACGTTTCACGTGCAACAGTAACGCGCCCTCATCGATCCCTGGGTTCGTGGAAGATTTCGACGAGTTCGTCCGAGCCCGGGGCGACGCGCTCCTCCGGTACGGCTACGTGCTGTCCGGCAGTTCCGAGGACGCGGCCGATCTCGTACAGGAGGCGCCCGGCCCGCCTCGGCGACGCCTGGTCCCGCGTGCGCAACAAGCACGTCCCCGAGGGGTACGTGCGCACGACCGGTCGATCCGACGGACCCGGGGCGACGGCAGGGCTCGGTAAAATGGATTCCCCGGCACGCTGGGCACGCCCATATCGCCCGGCGACCTGTCGTTCGTCCCCTCCGGGATGCTCTTCTGGGACCAGGACGCGCAGCCGCGTGAGAGCGAGAAGATGACCTTGGGAGCCAAGGAGTGGACGGTCGTCGACTTCCTGGCCGTCACACGGTGATCGCCACGACCGCTACGGCGGCGAGAAGTCCGAGATAGGCCAGAACGAGCCGGGTGTCAGCATTCCGCTCTGTCTAGAGCGCCTCCCCCGAGTAGTAAATCGCCGCCTGCACCCGGCTCTTCAACCCCAGCTTGTTCAGAACCCGGCTGACATGCGTCTTCGTCGTGGCCTCCGCCATCTCGAGCTCACTGGCGATCTCGGCGTTGGACAGCCCCCGCCCGATGCACGCCAGCACCTCCCGTTCCCGAGGTGTCAAGCTCCCCGGATCGGCCGCCGGTTCCCGGCGCGGCAGCTGTCCGGCGAACGCCGCGATCAACTTGCGCGTGACCCCGGGCGAGATCAGCCCGTCTCCCCGCGCCACCAGCCGCACGGCCTCGACCAGCGAGTCGGCGTCCGTGTTCTTCAACAAGAATCCGGCGGCTCCCGCCCGCAGCGCTCCGAAAACATACTCATCGAGGTCGAACGTGGTGAGGATCAGCACATCACAGATGCCCGCCAGCTCCCGGGTGGCGGAGATGCCGTCGAGCCGCGGCATGCGTACGTCCATCAACACCACATCGGGCCGCAGCTCCCGGGCCATGGCCACGGCCTGCTCCCCATCCCCGGCCTCACCGACGACCTCGATATCGTCGACCCCTTCCAGGATCAGCACGATTCCCGCCCGGACGGCCGCATGATCGTCGGCAACCAGCACCTTGGTGGTCATCGGCTCACGCCCCCTCCGGCCGTACTTCCAGAACAGACGGGGACCGTTCCCCTTCTCCACGAGAGCCCACCACCGGCTCCCGATCCCGATCCCAGCCGCCGACCGGCAAAGCCTGATCGTCGGCTGTCGGAAGGACGGCCACCACCCGCCACAAATCACCGTCGCCCGAAGACCCAGCCTCAAAGGAGCCGCCGACCAACGAGGCCCGCTCCCGCATGCCGATCAACCCCGCCCCGGCCCCGGGCAACCGCGCACCACGCCCGCCGACCGCGTTCTCCACACTCACCAGGACCCGCCCCACCTCGTACGAAATGACCGCCCGAACAGGCGAGTCGCCATGCTTGAGCGCATTGGTGAGCGCCTCCTGCAGAATCCGATATCCGGCCAGATCAACGGAGGCGGGCAGTTCGCCAGGAAGCCCCTGGATTCGCAGCTCGGCGACCAGTCCGGCCCGCGTGACCCTTTCCACCAACGTCTCCGCATCGGCCAGCCGAGGCCGCGTGGCTTCCGCGGGATCGTCACCCTCCTGACGCAACAGCCCGATCATGGCCCGCATCTCGGCCAGCCCTTTCACGCTGTTCTCCCGTACGGACTCCATGATCTTGCGGACCGTCGCCGCATCCAGATCCTTACGGGAAAGCGCGGCGGTGGACTGGATGGCGATGGCACTGAAATGGTTCGCGATCATGTCGTGCAGCTCGCGCGCCATCCGGGTGCGCTCGGCCGCGACCGCCGCCTGCCGATCGAGCTCAGCCAGATGAGCCACCTGCTCGGCGCGTACCCGCTCCGCCGCCGCCCGATCCCGCTGCTCCCGCAGAACCAGCGCAGTGGTGACGGGAGTGACCAGCACCAGCCCCGCCTGCACCCCCATGACGGCGAGCATCCGCCAGTCCTCGGCGAAGAGCCCGGCCACGGCCCCGGCCGCAACCGCCAGCGCAGCGGTGATGAAGAGCAACCACCGAGCAAAGCGAGCCGGCCCGTAAAGCGCGGCCGCATAGAGGTTGTCGGTGAAAATCAGCACCGTCGCCAACGACGGCCCCACAAAGGCGTCGATCGCGACCGCCGCAACCCCCAGCCCCAGCGAAGCCAGCGGCGCCCGCTGCCGCACCACGACCCCGGCACAGGTGATCGCCAGCGGCACACACAAGACCCAGGTGGACACCCCACGTTGCAGGACGGCCCCGCCCGCGATGAGGACCACCCCCATCGCGAAGGCCACCCCGGCTCCCAGCGCCTCCCGCTTCATGCCCCCATCTCACCACCCCGGGCGGCCACTTCCCTCCTGCGAAGGACCCGCCTGTGGATACACCCTTCGATGTATCCACAACCACCACGCGGTCCCCCGCCATCGTCAGGATCACCTCCCAACCACCCCACCCAGCGCCCAGACCCCCGCCGACTCCGTGTCCGGCCTGCTCAAAACGCCTCCGACCACCCTCTCCCGGCTCCTTGGCCATGCGAGAGGGACCAGGACGAGCCCATGGTTGCCGTATATGGTTCGAGGCACTCCGCAGAACCCGCTATGCTTGCTTACGCAGCGAGCGGCCGTAGCTCAATGGATAGAGCATCTGACTACGGATCAGAAGGTTGGGGTTTCGAGTACCTCCGGCCGCACCCAGCTCAAAGGCCCTCCGGGATGATCCCAGAGGGCCTTTTTCGCGGCCGTACAGCAGTGTTGTACAGCGACGCAGGCCCACGCAGCCGGTCTCCTACAGACAACGAAGACGACGAACCCCGTAGGGGCGTCGCGGTGCTTGACGATCTCCAACGCCACTTGGAGATGCTGCCTGAGCCAGGCCACCAGCGTGCCCGCATACCCGCCGTCGGCCAAGATCAGCGTGATCTTCTCGAACCAATCATGCCGGCACTCCAGTGCGGACTCCGGACCCGCTTCAGGCGTATCGCGACCAGCTTTATTCATGGGCACTCGTCAGCCTGCGCGATCATGTGGACATGGATCTCACACCCCCTCCGAACGCCTTCCCCCAGAGCCCGGCCTGATCAAGGTGTGGTTTCAGTTCGTACCTCGGGAAGGCTGGCTTCCCTACGACACCGAAGGGCTCTGGGCCACGCGCTTGAGCCGCGACACCGCCCGTGTGGCGAACATCCCGTTCCTGCAGGACGGGGTCGCCGAGGGCGACGTGGTGCGCTTCATCACCGACGACGACGGTCTTCACTGGGCCTGTGAGCGGGTGGAAGCGTCGGGCAACTGCACGATCCGAGTCCTGCCGGTGCCCGATGGACCGCTGGGACGAAGCGCGCAGCCCGTGCACGAGCAGTTGGCCCCGTTCGGCCAGGACGGGGCGTCCTTCAGCACGGAGCTTCCCCTAGGGCACGCATCGAGTCGTGATCAATCTGCGGGGATCGCCCTCGCGGCCGGGCCCTAGCTACTTGCTCCTGAAGAAGTCTCCGGGGTAAGTGCTTCCGACCTCGGCAATCACAGCGCGTGGAGGCCTAACGAGTTGAGAATGACGTCAGTGTCGTTTCCGCCAGGGTGGTGGCCGGTGCTGCGGGTCTCGGGACAACAGATCGCGTTATGGGAGGCGCTGTTGCCGGAGGAGGTGACGCGACTGCCGCAGGAGTTGGCCCAGATCGACGCCTACCTCGATGATGAGCGGTTCATCGCGCCGTGGCGGAGCATGTTTCACGCCCGGCTGGGCCACCCGTCGGTGCCCGTTGCCAGCCTGGTGCGATTGCTGTATCTCAAGCACCGTTACCAGCTGGGCTATGAATCGCTGTGCCGGAAGGTCGCCGAGTCCATCAGCTGGCGTCACTTCTGCCGGATTCCTGATTTTGCCGATGAGGAGTGGATCTGGCGCAAAGTCCGTGAAGCGATCACATATCGTCATCGCTTCACGGACTTTGCGCCAGATCCTCAGTTCCGACAGCACCCAGAGCCGATCCGGCCCCGGAGTGTCGATGAGAAGTGACAGCACCCTCGGGCCTGTAAAGCGACGACGCGGTCGCGTTCTCCCAGCTGTTCGACCCAGCGCACGCTGGTCAACTGGGAGGCATATCCGAGCGGATGACGGTTGTAAGACCGACGCGGTAGAGGACCATATCCTGTCGGGGCGCACAGAGGCGCCGTGCCCAGCAGTCAGCCGTCGAGCTTCGCCGCCTGCATGGCGGACAGGCGGCGGACGTAGACGGCGGTGACGACCACCGTTGGTGCTACCAGCACGTGCAGGGCCAGGCTGATAAAGAAACCCAGCCCGAAGTAGGAGCTGTTCCGCCAGCCCATGAAGGTCAACTGCCACCACGGAGCCCAAAAGATGGGCCAGGTCAGGAGAGTAACCAGCCAGAAGGCCCACCACGTGTGCAGTACACCGACGGGAGCCATCGTCCGTTCCTGACCAGGCAGGCTGGAGGCGTGCCAGACATCGTCAGCGACCTGCTTGGGCAAGAAGAGATTCCCCACCGGTATGAACCAGCCGATCACCGCCATGGATGGGCGATATCGCAGTCGCCCGGGCGTGAACTCCTCGGCGACCTGGCGTACGCGAAAAAACCAGAGCAGCCAAGCCACCACTAGCCCCGCCCCGGAGACCACCTGGGCACACCACAGCAACAGTGCGATCGGCTCCCATGGTCTCTCCTTGATATTGGTGGTGAAGGCTGCGTATCCCCACTTAGACGCGGCGAGCTGGTGGACGGCCGTGAGCACGGATATCAGGGTGAAGAGGGCGAGCATCCAGTAGACGGCGTTCCGATGGCTGTCGAGCGGGCCGCCGCCGTGCCCGCGGCGGCGTTCGTCGACCAGCAAGGGCTGCGGTGACAGCGGCTGGCCCGCGTGGCCGGGCGGTGGTGGTGCCATCGTTCGGGGGCCGTCACCGTCCGTGCCGCCGACGGGGTGTTCGGCGGCGGTCAGCGCCAGGGTTCGGCGTTCGGCGATGACCTGGGTGAGCGCCTCAGGCAGCCACCGCCCATGGCCGGGCGAACCGAGCGCGGTGAGGTGGGTCAGCACTTGCTCCAGGCCGGGCCGGGCGGCGGGGTCCTTGGCCAGGCAGGCCGCTACCAGAGCGGCCAGTGGGGCGGGCACTCCGTGCAGGTCGGGGTCGGCGTGCACCACCCGGAAGAGAACCGCGTGAACGGGGCCCCTTCCGAAAGGGCTGTGGCCGGTCGCGGCGAAGGCCAGCACGCAGCCGAGCGAGAACACGTCCGAGGCAGGGCCGACCTTCTGGGCCGTGGCCTGTTCGGGGGACATGAACGCGGCGGTACCCAGCACGGTGGAGGTCTGGGTGTGGCTGGTGGCGTCCAGGGCGCGGGCGATGCCGAAGTCGATCAGACGGGGTCCGTCCTCGGCGAGAATGACGTTGGCGGGTTTGAGGTCGCGGTGCACCACCCCGCAGGCGTGTACGGCGCCGAGCCCTTCGGCCAGCCCGGCTCCCAATACCGCGGCCGACTCCAGGGGGAGCGGCCCGTGGTCGTCGATGGCCTGATGCAGGGAGGGGCCGGGGATGTAGGCGGTGGCCAGCCACGGCCGGGCGGCGTCGGTGTCGGCGTCCACGACCTGGGCGGTATAGAAGCCGCCGACCTTGCGGGCGGCCTCCACCTCGGCGGCGAAGCGCCGCCGGAAGTGGGTGTCGTCGGCCAGTTCGGGGCGCACCACCTTCACGGCCACCAGGTGCCCGCCCGGGGAGCGGCCCAGGAACACTTGTCCCATGCCGCCCCCGCCGAGCCGCGCGTGCAGCCGGTAGGGGCCGATGTGGGTCGGATCGCCGTCGGGCAGGGGGTCGGCCATGGCACCGCTTCCGCGTAGAGATCTTTGCCGCTTGGTGTTGATGATCCCAAACAGGTGCGCTTCCTGGGGCAGATCTCTCGACCTGCGCTAACGCAATCGCCTATAGCGGGTGACAGCAGTCTCGACACCCAGCTGCGCCTGGTGTTCTTCCTCGACGCGATGAGGATGGCCACTGCTCGTCCCGGGTCAAGATCGTTCGTCCTCGGCTTCGTCTGCGGGAGCTCCATCTTGACCCGCTCCTCTCAGCGGCGGACCAGGCGCTTTGCCGAGGAAGAACAAGAAAATGGTCAGCCGGCGGCCTTGCCCGCGACGGTGGCGGCGTTGGCCTGGGCACGGGTCTGGGCGAGAGGGATCGACGAAGTAGTGGCCCTTCCCTCACCGCCGGCTGTGTTGTCCGATCGGCTCAAACAGTACTACGGCCGCCTCCGACGCCTACCCGGCTCACCACCCACTTCCCGAGATCATCGGTTATAGGGCGCACCACTCCAATGACATGTCTCCGCAGGTCACCGGCCGGGGAGGGCCTCCCCAGTTCCCGCCGCCACTCTCGATGCGTTCCGCGCCCCATACGCCGGAGAGTCCTTAACGACTGTACTTCCAGGATCTTCACCGCGTCCATGGCCTTCGCCCCGATTTCGAGAGGCTCGGCACTCCCTCGTCTCGCCCAGAGGCAGGCTGAGTAACGACGCCGCAGGCTTCGCTTCATGCTACGGACCGCACCGTCGCTCCCCCATCAGGGCTTTTGACGCTGGGCTTCGGCCCCGCCCGTTTCCAGACGGAACCGCCAGCCTGCTACCGGGCCTCCTGGCAGCTACCCGGACCGGACTTCCGCCAGCAAGCGACGACGAGCTTACGAACAACAAGATCCACCGATACGTCACGGCTTCACCTCCTGCTCTGCTGGGCGCACGAGAAATTCTCAGTTGCTGCCGACAACATCAAGAAGCGTTAGCCTGCGAATGTGATCGATGGCGTTGGCGGGCAAGTCCTTGACGGACGCTTTGAGTTGGTGGAGCGGCTGGGCAGCGGCGGGATGGGCACCGTGTGGCGGGCGCGTGACCTGGCGCTGCATCGCGAGGTCGCGGTCAAGCAGGTCAGTCCGCTGGCTCCTGATCTCGTCCAGGACGCGGAGGCTTCCCGGGTGCTGCGGGAGCGGGTGCTGCGGGAGGCCCGCGCGCTGGCGCGGATCAGCAATCCGCACGTGGTGACAATTCATCACATCGTTGAGGAGGGTGCGGGTTCCTACCCCTGGCTGGTGATGGAACTGGTGCCCGGCGGCAGCCTGGCAGACCGGCTGGAGGAAAGGACGCGGCTGGAACCACAGGAGGCCGCCCGCATCGGCCACCAGGTCCTTTCCGCGCTGCGTACCGCGCACGCCGCAGGCATCTGCCATCGTGACGTGAAGCCCGCCAACGTGCTGCTGCGCCCTGACGGCAGCGCGGTTCTCACCGACTTCGGCATCGCCGCCCTCCAGCGGATCGGCTCCGCCGACACCGTGGCCCGGTCCGTGCCGCTGACCGCGACCGGCGAGCTCATCGGCACGCCCGAGTATCTCGCCCCGGAACGCATCCGGGGCAGGGACGACGTCCCCGCCTCGGATCTGTGGTCACTGGGCATCATGCTGTACGTCTGCGTAGAGGGCCACAGCCCGATGCGCCGGCCGACCGCACTGGCCACCATGGCGGCGGTCATCGACGGCGTGGTGCCACCGCCGGTCCGGGCCGACGCTCTGGCCCCCGTACTGCGGGAGCTCCTCGTAGCCGATCCGGCGGCGCGGCCCACGGTCGAGCGGCTCGACGCGATGCTGGCCGCCATCGCGGACGACGGCACGGTCCGCACCCGCTTACTGCCTGAACCGGACCGGCCCACGCCACCCGCCGTCACGGAACCGGAAGTTCACCCCCCGCCCACACTTCCCCGCTCGCCCCGCCGTAAGCGCGCCTGGCTCGCCGCCGGAGCCGCAGTACTGACCACGGTGCTGGTCGCGACCACGATCTACTTCGTGAACAATTCACAGAAAGCATCGACCGGCGGTCACAAACCCGCCGCCCAGAACAAGCTCGGCCTCTTGCGACCCGGCACCCTCAAAGTCGCTGTATACGATGGCACCGCCGTGGACCAGCCGGGAATCTATTCCGCTGAGGACGGTTCCCACGGCGCCAACCCAACCGGCCTCGACCCGGACCTGGCCCTCGCCCTCGGTGACCGGCTCGGCCTGAAGGTAGAGATCATCAGCGTCTCGACGCCAAGCCAGATGATCGACGGGGTGCTGAACCGAGACGGAGAGGAGACCGCGCGGTTCGATGTGGCCCTGCCGAGCACATTTCCCGCCGAGCAGAAACTCGACCTCATCCACTACTTCGACATCGGATTCGCGGTCTACGCCACGTGGAAGACCGCTCAGCGCATCCGCTCCAAAGCCGACCTCTGCGGCATGAGCATCTCGATGGACAGCTACGAGGACCTGGTGGAGAAGACGACTTACGAAAAGTGCGGCCCGAATCCCATCAAGCCGGCCATGAAAAACGGCAGGTTGGACGCATATGTCACCAGCCTTCCATGGGCCGTCGACCGTGCGCGGGACTCCAAGGGCGAGTTCCATCTCTCGAAAGCCGATCTGACCGAGGACGTCCCCCTCGTCATGGCCGTCGACAGCGCCAAACCCGCGCTACGCGACGCGATCGTGAAAGCGCTCAACGCACTGATCAAGAACGGCGAGTACGGCGAGATGCTCGCCGATCGAGGTCTGCAGGACGGCGCCGTCACCGCGGCCCGAATCATCCGCAGCGCCCCCTAGTTGCGCTCACCGTGCCGGCTGACGCAGACCTCGGGCAGATAAACACGCTGCTGACGCGCGGCAAAATGGACGGCTGGTGGCACTTCGAGGAGTCCTGCATCACCGACGCCTGGCGAAGCGCTTGACGATCGGTCCGTTCACGGGCGCGGAAGCCAGCAGCTTGCTCAGGAACCGCCGAGGCCCTCCCGGAGATGGTGAACCCAGTCTGCGGGGAAGACCTGCTCAAGCCGCTCTCTGCTGATCTCCAACATCCCCTCCTTCGCCAAGGGAAGAAGGGCACCGTCCTGAACGGCCTTGTGATCCTCGGGTGCCGGACAGATCAGGACGGCGAGGATCCGGCACGTCCGTTGAAGCTCCTCGATCCCGGTCGTGTGAATCATGCTCTTGATGGGCTCCCACGCCGTCCGTACGGCAAGACCCACCAGCGCTTCGAGGAGAGGGCTGCGACGCTCGGCCTCTCGGGACTGCATGATGACCGTCGTCACGTACTCCGGTATTTGGTCCATGGCTTTCGAGAACTTCTCGATGGCCTCGGCCATGGCGACGAGGAGGTCACACCAGAAATGATCTGTAAACTGTCTTCTGGACTCTCGTGGCTTGGTGCCGCCGAACCTCTTGTCCAGCTCCTCGATTACAGGGCCGGCAAGGATGTCTCCGACTTCCTGGATGCGTTCGATAGTGCTTGGGTTTTCGGATAGCCAATCAACGAGATCGACTGTGGCACTATCGGTAGCGGCTGCCTTTCTCCGCTTGGATGGCTCTCGTCGCCCTCTGGGAGGTCGGGTTGCGACCCAGTCGGAGTCGCTGCGGTCTCTCGCCTCTTGACGAGCAACGGGAGAGGGGTCGCGAGCCAGTATGAGGCCGTAGGTCCAGCCGTGCTGTGCCCCACCGCACGCGGAACATCCGCAGTGATGCCCCTTGGCCCGTTCACAATTCACAGGGTGCGTCATTCGCCCTCCGCTACGTTCGGCCGAAAGTGAACTGGCGACTCGCCGGGAAGCCCTATTCCTTTGAATCACAAACAACGAAAAGCGAAATGGTCACCGTAGTCAGTCCGGCATATCTCTTCGGCTACAAGAAGAGGCCGTACACGCACAAAAGGCCCTTTAGGTTGATCCCAAAGGGCCTTTTGTGGCAACGAAAGATTAGTTACGCTTCGCTTGAGCGGTCGAGGCTCTGATTGAGCCTGTCAAGCGCCTTACGGGTTTCCGGGCTGGGAATCTGGGTGTAGACATCCATGGTCATCGAGATCTGCGAGTGGCGCATGATGCGCATCGCCACACGCGGGTGGACGTCGAGGGCGGCCAGGAGCGAGGCACAGGTGTGCCGGGTGTCGTGGACGCGGATGCGAGGGACACCTGCCCGGCGGCAGTGGCTCTCGAAGGCCCGGTTGAAATTGCGCGGCTCGATGGGCGTACCCGTCCGAGTCGTGAACGCTAGGTCTGAGTCCTTCCACTCTTCCCCGGCAGCCTTGCGCGCCCCCTCCTGGACGCTCTTACGGTGCCGGAGAGCCGAGACACACAGACCGAAGAGCGGCAGAGAGGCCGTTGAGCCTTCGGTCTTGGTCGTATCGCGGTGGAGGAGTTGACCGCCCACTCTGGTGAGCTGGCGTGAGATCCAGAGCTGTTCGCCTACGAGATCCACGCAGTCCCAGGCCAGACCGAGCACTTCTCCACGGCGCAGACCCGTTCGGGATGCCGAGAAGCCTTACGGAGGCAGGCGCCGGCCACCCAAGCCCCGCCCTTTCTACTCCTGCCCTTGCCGCCACGCACACCACCACTGGGGAAAGACGCGGCAGGAGGCTGGCCCCTGCGCGCCCGCTCGCGGGCGGGCTGCGGCTCTTCGGCCGGTCCCGCCCGCGGCGGCGCGCGTGCCGACCAGCGGCACACCGTGAGCAGGGGACGGAACATAGGCGACATGGAGCATGCTCCGCTCCGCGTTCCTCAGGTCTCCCACCACAAGGCAGGAACCGCCAGCGGCCACCGCACAGCCCACGCGCGTCCGCGACGACAAGGGGGCGGAGAACACTCACAGGCTGCACCGAGGATGCAGGGGCCGCACGGCGAGACGGCCGGTTCCGGGGGTCACCGAATTGTTTCGGAGCCGAATCCATGGGGACCCCTCCAAGATCGTAAGAGAGGAGACGGAGGGGAAAGATCGTGGACAGGGGCGCCGCCCCTCCCCATTAATTTGATCACTGCAATGCCCCTCTTTTACGATCTTGCCCCATGGATCCAGCACCACCGCAACAATTCGGTGCCCCCCTGCATCACCAGCCCCAGTTGCATCTACCCTGAGCACTCCCACAGCGAGCTACGAGCAAGGTTCTTCTCGACGTTCGCTCCGGCTATTAGTTTCGTTATCTCTCCTGAGCAGGATCCTGAGGGTCTGACGAGCGTCGCGGCGTCGTTGCGCGCTACGAGATACGACGCCGACTACAGCCATGGCCCCTACGAGACAGCTGTATACGAGTCCTACAACGCTGCTGATATATGCGGCACTTGCTAGCGCTGACACTGGAGTCCACTCCCCTGTACGTTGGCCGGCCGGGAGGCTGGCGCACAAGCCCAGTAGGCCTCATTCAGTACCGTCCTGCCATCCCGGCCAAGCCGGTTGCGCACAAGTCCTCAGGTCAAGGATGCTATGCGAGGTATCCGGTCCGGACCGGTCCGGGTCAGGGTGGGTCGCTGGAGGGGAAGGGCCTTGTTGAGCCAGGACGGGAGCATCCAGGATCCACGGTCCATGCTGGCTAGCCGCTTAGATAAGTTATGGAAGCTTGCCGGAACGCCTCTACTTGACTCAGTTGCGCGCACTGCAGCCCGTTACGCAGAAACAGCCCGACGACCAACTGGTAAACGCATCAGCGCCTGGAAGACCGGAGAGAATGTTCCGAACTCTTTCGGTGAATTGAAATCCATCCTCCGAGTTCTCATCAACATAGCCCAGGCGCGGAAAAGTCTTCCTGAAAGCGATCAGGATCTCTACAGCATCGAAGCGTGGGAAGTTCTCTGGACTATAGCCAAAGAATCGCCGGTGGACAATGTTAAGCATAGAGTAGGCAACGGCACATTGGGGCTTTCGGTCGATTCAGTAAATCCAATTGAGCTCGAGGTTCATCCCTCGATTGAGATAAATACAGCAACGCTTAACGTCCCACCGGCTCTCCCGCTATACGTAATACGACAGCATGATCATAGGCTGCAAGCCATCGTCACCGAGGCTACGAAGCATAGTTCGGTATGCGTCTTGGTCGGAGGCTCCTCCACCGGCAAGACACGGGCATGTTGGGAAGCCATCAGGTCAATCGGAAAGCATTGGCGCGTGTGGCATCCTCTGGCCCCCAGCAGACATGAAGCGCTACTGAAGGCCCTTCGAAATAGACAGATATCGCCACACACTATCTTGTGGCTAAACGAGATCCAATTCTATCTAAATCCATCTCCCCCAGAGTTAGGTGAGGAGATCGCTGCCGAGCTAAGAGAGTTGATTAGAGACCCTGACCGGGGCCCAGTACTGGTTATTGGCTCATGTTGGCCTGAATACTGGGACATTCTCACGGTCCGACCGGGTCCCGCAAAGCCCGACCTTCATCCACAAGCCAGGGCGCTTCTGGCTGGGCATCACATCCTCGTCCCGGAGGAATTTTCGGAGGAAGAACTTTGGCAATTGAATAGAAAAGCGTCCGACGATCAGCGATTGGAGGCGGCGGCAGCAAAAGGAAATAGGCGTGTTACTCAATTCTTGGCAGGGGCGCTAGAGCTGATTAATCGATATGAGACATTGCCTGCAATAGCACGGAATGTTATTCATGTAATGATGGATGTGCACAGGTTTGGATACAAGGGGTCGATCTCCGAAGAATTCCTTCGAGATGCGGTGCAAGGATACGTCCATGAGGATACCTGGGCTGGTGCCAAAAATAGTTGGTTCAAGAAAGCGGTGAAACAATCAAGACGGCCCTGCCTTGGAGTGTCTGGCCCTCTCCGTTTAAGGAAGGAGGGTCCAAACAGCAAGGCAACGTATGAGTTGGCTGACTATTTAGATGAAGCTGGACGGATTATACGGCGAGAGGAAGTCCCGCCTGCGAGTTTTTGGGCCTCATCAGCTAAACATTTGCGTGATGTCAGCGGTCTGCTGGACTTGGCATACGAGGCTCAGATACGAGGTCGATTGAAATATGCGGCCCTCGTGTACTTGAAGGCTGCAGACTGTGGAGAGCTTGAGGCACTCCTTTCCGTGGCTGAGCATCGAAGAGACGCTGGCGCGATAGACGAGGCGAGAAAACTCTTCCGCCATGCGGCCGACCAGGGGCTCGACGATGCCTGGCTATATCTAGCGCAGATTGAGAAGGATCACGGTGATCTAGGGGCCGCTGCTCGCATATTGAATGAAGCAGGCGATAGCGCACTAGCGGTTAGGATTGCCATTTACCTTACTGACCCTGGACAAAACAAAGGCCACGCACTCCGCCTTCTGGAACGAGCATTCGAGCTGTCTTCCAAAGAATCGTTGGCCGACTTAGATCTCTCGCGCTACGAAGAGGAGCTAAGGGATTTACTCAGGCAGAATTGGGAGAGCGTGGAGGAGATGGATAAGTCATTTGGCAATCTTAGGGCAGCGACAGAAAACATGCGCACCGCCGAGAAGGAGCGTACAGAAGCTGGAGATCAGCTGATTGAAGCCATCAAGACCAGCGAGAAGTCTTTTAAGTGGGCCGTGGATCTATTCCTAGATCAGGCGCAAAGCGGTAATACCGATGCACTTTTAATGTTGGCGAAGGCATGGCACGCCGTCGGAGACTCTGAGAAGGCGAGAAACTATATAATGTCAGCCTTAAATCGTGGTCACACCGAGATGGATGGCTCTAATGCACTCTCTGCCTTGGCTGATTTGGAAATCAATGAAGGACGTCCTCACATGGCCATACAAATCCGCCGCTATGGCTTGGAAATTGATGGATCTCCGGCTTCTGAGTGGGGCGTATCTATCGACGAATAGTTTCGATAACTAAGCTGGCCCAGTACTAGCTGCGATACGTCGGCGAATGGCTGCCAGTGCACGATCCGCTCGTGAGAAGTCGACACGTGAACCCTTCCCATCATCTGTGCTGACCTTGGTTGTCACGGTGAAGCGGTCTCCTGGCACAATGAGAGTGAACCGTTCGGCTACAGTGTCCTTCTGCTGTGCATCAACGAAGGCGTAAGTGGGTTCAGAGTCCTCCGTTTTCTTCGAGCCAGGCGGGAGATCCAGTCGAACGGTGTTAACATTTACCGAGACGATGTCTCGGTAGCGGTATTCGCTAGTCTGTTCCTCAGGATCCCGCGCACCGGTGATGGAATCCAATACTGTCCGGTAGGCGCCCAGCTTCTGATCCGCCATACAGACGACGAAGACGGTATAGCGGGATGCGATGTAGCCATCCCCCACCCGATGGTGCCGCACCAGCTTGGTCTTTGGAGGATTAGCAGGACCTACGATGACAAGCGGGTCGGTGATGCGGCCAGTGTTGTGCAGTTCTTCTATCACAATGCCTAACCGGGTGAGCGCTCGATCGACAATGACATTCACGTCATGTTTCAGCCATCGGCTTATCTGCTCTTCGGAAGGAAGGTTCTCCTCATAGATGCGCAACTTCTCTCGATAGTCATACGCAGCGCGATGGAAGAGACGGTTGTGCCACCAGTTGACGAACAATGCTCTGAACGTCAACCTGCCACCGAGAGAGGCCATGGCCACGCCGGCTATGCCGATGTACGGAGCCGGTGACAGAAGCGACCATAGAGGGCCGCCGTACGCTGTCAGAAGTGTGATGGCAATCCAGAGGATAACGCCGCCGCCCGCCAAAGGGAAAATCCCGTAGAGGGGGTTGAGACGTGGCTCCCGCACCGGTGCGGCTGGCACAGGCGTGAACAAGGTGCGCATACGATGCTCGCGCTCGACTTGTTCGTCATCACTGAGTGACAGTACCGGAATGGGCACAGTGCCACCAGGAGTCACCCGTTGGTCGAGGGCCTGCCACGTTGGTGATTCGCGAACCGAAATGGTCGTCGCGATTCGCCGTGCCCAGTCCAGATCCAGGCTCGCACTCGCCTTCTGGGCCTCGTCCGAAAAGCTTCCCTCGCGAAGAAAGGCATGGTCGAGGTCTTCGTTGAAGATTGCCATGAGGACGGCGGCTGCCTCTGAGTCTGGATCGAGCTCGCAAGCTTTGGCCAGCAGTGCGTAGATCTCATTCTGGGTCTGATCCGGATGGGCGCGCGGACGTCTCCCTTGTAATTTGGCAAAGGCGTGCTCTGTTCGCATCTCAGCCATCTTCCTAGGCGAGGAGGATGGTTCGCGCCTGGAGTAGTCCGCGTAGTGCTGGCAAGCCTGTCCCCACTGGTTTTCCGCCAGGGCCCGCCGAGCTGCATCGAGATATTCCTGCGGTTTCCGGTCTCCCGAGTAGAAGTTTTCAATGTTCTGCTGATTGGTGACCGGGGCATGATTGTTGACGTGCATCTCGCTTGGGTCAGGGCCGCCGTTGTCCTTGTCGTTGGCGAGATCCGTCATCTCATCCGCCGATGATCGCCGATACTGCCGTGATCGCTCCAGCGACCTTGGCTACGTCATCGGCGGATGCTCCACCGACTGCGAGCAGGTCCCGAAGTTTCTGCAGCGAGGCTTTGAGACGGCCGGTAGGCTGCCCGTCCGCCTCGTCCAGACTCTCCTCGACTTCGGTGACGATCTCCGTCCCTGCGGCCTGCGGGATGGAGCCGGCTGCGATCAATTGCCTGAGTTGCGCGATTCCGGCTTGAACGTCAGCCTGGGGAAAAGAGATGTTGCGGTCGATGTTGGTTTGGTTGGTCACTGATCCGAAGTTGTTGACTTGCACATTGTCCCCGCTCAGCTCGGCTACGTCATCTGCGCTTCGTGTGGATGACGACGATTACGTCTTGCCTGTGAATCGTTCGAGAGAGTAGGAGCGTTGCACGTACCGTCCACGTACACGCCTGCCAGAGGTGTATCCCCGCGGATACATCGAGCCCAGGGCGACGCCGCACAAGGTGGGGCCACTCCCGTACCGCGCGAGCAACTGACTGGAGTGACAATCGCACAAACACTCTGCACGAAAGTGGACGTCCGACCAACTCTCCACCCCAGGTCTGGGCAACCGTCTTGGTCGAATCCCCGGCCTCAAACCACTCGGCCGCCTGCAGCCGTACACGCTCGCGCCGTTCCTGCTCGGCGGGCGTGTACCCACCCCTCTGTCCATACCGCAGGGCCTGGGGCGATCGATGGTCCATGGCTTTGCTCCCCAGCCTCCGCCCACTGGGCAGTGTCGGGCCCAGGGCCGTTGGAGCAGGCGTATTTATGGCGTGATCGCCGTGCCATTAACGTGCCATTAAGGGCGGTCAACAGCGGCCAACCACGGGCAATCGGTGGCACCCGACTGACCACGTCGGTAGTCTCCTCCTGGAAGATCAGAACGATTTGCATGCAAGTAGGCGCTCACCAGCCACATGCACGAACACATTGTGGCCAGTCAAGGCCGTGACGATCGCTCACTTCGCCCATCGCCGACCGTGGCTGGGGCGATCGACGCCGAGGCCCTCCTTCGTCGGGCCCCGGCACCGGGTGATCCTGGCTGAGGTGACAGCAGTGCTGACAGCAACCTCCCCACACATCAACGCATCCGCGCGACCGTCCACACGCACCTGACCAGGATGAAGCCGTTAGTCGGGTGGCTGTACCGCTACGTGCTAGCCCTGGTGGCCGCAACACACGGCTTCGGTCACGCTCAACGACGCGCTCCTCGGCTTCGTTTGGTCTCACAGTTCGATGAAGGTTGGTGGGGGATGGCTCCGGTCCTTGACCACTCTGCTTGACACTCTTGAGATGGCAGTCTGGAATTTCCTCGTGCTGGTGGTTTTACTGGCCGTCCGGAACCGTAGGGCCGGACCGGTGGAAAGGTCCAATGGTCCGTACGAGACGGCCTGGGAATCATGGACCGAGGCCAGCGCGCCATACCCGTACGACCATACGGTGCGAGTGGAGTTCGAATCCCCGCCCGAGGATGCCGAGCTGGTGCCTGTGATGTGTGGGTCCCGCGGCTGGCGTGTACGTCGGTCCACAGATGGGTCCCGGTTCCAGGTTGATGTGCCCATCGCCGGATCGCGCATCGGAGCGCTCACCGCGGGAACGCGCCACCTGCTGCGCTCGTGCGTCCAGGATGGAGTCTTCGTCCGCATCAGATGGACACATCTTCGTCGACCGCCGGGAAACTTCGACGCCCGATACCGGGTTTTCGACTCCTTGACGGGGCGCCCGGTCGACGGCGAAGTACATGCGCGATCCGTGGCCGATGCTGAGGCTCTCGCGAACAGTCGCACCACGGAATTCAATGGTCGCCGGCTGCTGGTGCGTAAGGCGGTGGGCGAGAGTTCCGAGGACGAATTGCGGCGCCTGGAGGCGAGACATCGTTCAGCGAAGCCACCGCGTGCGGCGATAACCGCTACTGGCGGTGCGTTTTCCGCACTCGCGCCGCTCGTTGGCGGTGTCCTTCTGGGGCAAACGTGGCCGAGACAACCGTGGACCGCTGTCGCGCTCGTCGTCGTGGTTGCGTCGGTCATCCCTTGCAGGTGGCTGCTGCGCTCCTGGCTGCTGGGCAGCATGCTTCCTCCGGCGATGGCGTTCGTGGGGTGGACCCTCGCCGCGGACCCGCCCCCCGACGTCGTTCGTCTGGCCGGTTTGGCGTTGATCACGCCCATCACCATCGCCGGAGTTCGTTACTTCTTCCATTACACATCGCTGAAGGTCGCCCTTTCATGGCTGCTTCCCATGCTGGTGACCATCGCGATACCGCTGCCCATGGTCTATGGGCAGCTGACGTACGAGACCTATCTCAGTGTTTTCGGTCTGGGCGCGGATGACGTCGAGCTGCCGTGGTGGCAGGCATTGCAGCCGGCATGGTCTTTGACCGGCCTCACGCTGCTGTTGGCCCTGGTCTCTCTGGCGATTGTCGGATGGGGCTATCACGTGAACCTGATCGTTCCTCTTTGGGTGGTCACGTTCGTCACGCTGTTCGCGTTGATGGTCGCGGTTCTGGTGCCCTGCGTCCTCGGCATTCAGGAGGGGTACCGAAGTGGCGTCATCGCCTTGAGGGAACTGCGGGCCACGGGGACGACGACAGCCTTTCACGGGGTCGAGCCGAAGGCGGTCTGCCTTGTGCCCGTTACCGAGAAGATCGCCTTCAAGGGTGCGGCACCCGTCCCGAGCCGTCCTCTGGTGCTGTTCGGAGACGCGAACGGCCGAGCTGCTCTATGGGACAGGGTCGGGGGTGCCCTGACCGTCAAGGAAGACGATGTTCAACTCGCTTCGTCCCGTCACTGGGACCGGTGTTGATCCGTACGCCAGCCGCCATCGAGAGACGCTCGCATCGTCGATGACCCCGATGGTTCCGGGATCCTTGGGCGGCCTTGGCCGATGGTGGAAAGACTCAGGGTGGGTTCGGGCCTGCGGTCCAGCAGGCCAGTTGACCGCCAGTCGGTAACACCAGGATGGCCGGTGAATCAAATGATCTTGCTAACGTCGTCGCTAACAGCGTTCTTGGACGCAGGTGCATGGCCCTGGAGGCGGAGCAAGCTGGACGAGCCGTTGACCAGGAGCTTGTGACGGCTGTGGATGATGACGGACGATCTCGAACTGGCTACGGATCAGAAGGTTAGGGGTTCGAGTCCTCTCGGCCGCGCATAGCTTGACCAGGGAGTTCCTTGATTCAAAGGGACTCCCTGAGTCGTTTCTAGAGGTGTGCTGTAGCAACGGCTGTAGCAGCGCCGGTTCGTTCACCGAGGTTCACCTCCGTTTGTAGGTGTCTCTTCGCTTCGTAGATGCCGCGCGATGTACTCGTCCACGGCCTTCGAGATGAGCCACGATCGGCTCCGGTCCTCTCGCTCGCCAATGGCGTCGAGCCCTGCCTTCTGCTCATCCGTCAGCCGGACAGTGGTCGGCTTGTTCGACACGACTACATTGTAATACGGATGACTACATCTGACTACATCGCTCTAGCATGCAGGGGCCTCTCCGTATTTCTGCACTTCAGAGGGGGTGTGTAGGGCTGTGTAGGGTTTACCTGTTCCACCTACGCGCCTGTACGTACAGAGCTAATACCTGAATCCCTACACATCCCTACACTCCCGCAGGTCAGCAGCACATCGGGTCATTGAGCGATGCGGCCGAACCGGGACAGCGCCCCGTCCATCGAGTCCGCGGCCCGGCGCTGTACCTCCTCGGTGAGGTGCGTGTAGATTTCCGAGGTCGTGGCGAGTCGGCTGTGCCGGAGAGTCCCCTGAATGGTCTTCATGTCCACGCCCTCTCCGTGCAGCCAGGTCGCCGCGGTGTGCCGGAGGTCGTGAATCCTCACCCGCTTGCCGTCCGGCCGCGTGATGCCCACCTCGTCGCACAAGGCGTTCCATGCTCGATTGGCGTTCCGCGGCTCGATCGGTGTTCCCACCGATGTGGTGAACACCAGACCCGGGTCCGCCCACACCTTCGCCGCCAGCCGCTCGGCGGCCTGGTCAACCTTGTGCTGCCGCAGCAGCATGACCACAGCCCGGGGAATCGCCAGCTTCGCGTCCGACCCCTCCGTCTTCGCGCGGACCACGGCCAGCCGGCCGCGCCGGCGTCCGGTCTCCTGGTCGAGCTCGCCGCGCAGGCGCTGCAGCGAAGGGCCAACCTTGATCACGGCGTTGTCCAGATCGATGTCCTCCCAGCGCAGCGAGAGCGCCTCACCACGGCGCAGGCCGAGGCCGAGGATCGTTAGCCACAGCACGCCCCACACGTGGGCGCCCGACACCTGTTCGGCGCCTGGTCCAGGTGGTGCGTCGCGGCCGGGGAGGAGGCGGGCTCGGAGGTGACGTTCGCCGACTCCATGGCCAAGCGCGGCTACGAAAAGAAGCGTGCCGCGTCCGGACAGGCATACCGCGGAATGCCCTGGCCGCCGAGCAGTAGCCCAGAGGCGAGTCTTCGGCCACATCTGCTGATACGGAGGATCGAGACTTGAGCAGCAGCGCCATCGCCGCCACCATCACGAACGCGCAACGCGCCCTGGCCATCCTGCTAGGCGAGTGGGAAGTACCCGGGGCTGAACGCAAGGCGGCCGACGCGGTCACGCTGCTGATGCGGCACGGCCTGCGGCCGACCCCGGCCCGTCCTGCCCTGCCGGTCGCCCGCCGACGCGGAACCACCGATCCCAACATCGCCCATCGAGGAGCCGCCGAAGCTCGTCGGCTACTCGCCGCCGGACGCCAGGAGTGTGAGTAATGGGCCGCCCCTCCAAGCTGACCCGCGAACTGCGCGACGAGCTCTGCAAGCACTTGGAGGCGGGCCACTTCCTCGGCACCGCTGCTGACCTGTGCGGAGTCGGCCGCTCCACCGTCCATAGGTGGATGGCACTGGGAGAGGAGCAGGGAGCAGATCCCGAGTACCGGGAGTTTCGGGAGGCCGTTACACGCGCACGCGCGCGAGCCTCTGTGGATCTCGAGTCGGCCGCCTTTGCCGATGCCATGGGCGGCACTCTGGTCCGTGAAGTCATCCGGCCAGACGGAACCCGAGAAAGCGCATGGACGCCTCCCAACGGTCGCGTCGCCCTCGAACTACTCGCTCGAATGCACCCGGAGGAATGGCGCCCGGTGAAGGCTGTGGAGGTCTCAGGTCACCAGGGCGGCCCGATCGAGGTTGGAAACAACGCGGCCGTCGTCGAGAGCCTCGTCAAGCGCATCGCCGAGGTGAGGAAGCGTCGCCAGGCGCAGAGCAACCCCCGGGAGCAGCCAGCGAACGGCCTGGGCGCCGGCCACCCTGGTGGCAGCGGCCCGGCTGCTGGTGGCCACGGTCGTGCTGCTGAGCCGATAGGGAAGAACACCATGGCGGGAGCAAGCCCGGCCACTCGTCCGGTCAAGCGGGTCAACGCCAATTAGATCCCCGGCACGGGCGGGGAGGACGGCCGGTTCGAGATTCAGGTGGTGACGGATGACGATGAGCGGCACGTGCGCGCCCGGCCCGGCTGCCGTGACCGCGCTCATGGCCTCTGGTGAACGCGAACCCGGTGCTGCGGTGGGATCCGGACCATCGCACGCTGATCGCGGCCAATCTGGTTGGCACCTGGCTCAGCCGCCGGGTGTACCGGCCTGAGGGGTGAGTCTCCTATTCACCCGGTGTGGTGCCGTCTCGGGCGGCGAGAGCGGCGCGGGCTTCGGAGGCCGAGACGGCGGTGATGATGGCCCTGTCGCTGGAGCCGGGCAGCAGGCGAATGCTGTCGCCAGCCTGGGCCGCGGCTGCTTCGCCGGGGTTGGCGATCCGCGCGGCCGGATAGGTGACGCACCGGTACATGCCCAAGGGGATCTGACGGCCGCCCAGCCGCGCGTGCAGCTCGTGCAGGACGGCAACGGAGAACTCGCCTTCAGGCGGCGGGCCGGCGTCGGCGGGGATCGAGAAGTCCACATACGTCCAGGTCGCCTCGATCTCCGGCCCCTGGAGCAGGCGGGCCAGCTGCACAATCTGCGCGAGTTCCTCGTGGGAGGTGCCGCTGGACTCGAGAATCACGATGCGCTGATAGCTGTGGGCCTGGATCACCTGCAGCGCCTCCAGGATACGCACCTGTCGGCGGGCGCGCTGCGCCAGCGGGGACTCCTCGCACTGCCAGCGCGGTGAATACGCGGGGCCGCCGCGCACGGCCAGCAGGAGGGTGGTGTCTGGCGCGGAGGCCGCGAGCAGGCGCATCGCCGGTAACACCTCGGCCGGGGTCTTGCCGGCCAGGTCGTCCAGGTCCACGTGGAGGCGAAAGGTGTCGTGGTCACCGACGTTGACCAGGAACTGCAGGTGTAGCAGACCGCTGGGGTCCTGGCCGGCGCGTGAGCGCTCGAACGTCGAGGTCATCTGTGGAGCGACGTTGGACCGCGTCCTGATAGAGGGGGACCGGGCTGTGGGAGTGCGGTTCCATCGTGAGGGTGTGCGGCCCGGCTCGCCTGGAAGATGCGGGATGTCGTGGAGCCGGAGGCGCACCTCAGTCTTTGACAGGGCCCCGCTGAGCGGTGAGCGCGACTCGGGTCAGGAGGTCCCGGAACTGGGCCCGCTGTTCTTCGCTCAGCTCCGCGAGCAGCCGTGCTTCAGCGGCCGCGACATCGGCTCGCATGCGCTGCAGCTGCGCTCGGCCCTCGTCCAGCAGGACCACGTGGCGAGACCGCCGGTCCTGCGGATTCGGCCGTCGCGCCAGCAGACCCTGCCCCTCCAGGTCGTCGAGAAGGTAGGTCATCACCGTCCGGTCGAGACCGACCTGGCCGGCCAGTTCGAGTTGCGTGGGGGGCTTGTCGCCGGCCTCGGCCAAGGCCATGAGCACCAAGTAGGCGCGTGATCCTCCGGGCAGCGTCTCCGAGGCGTCGGCTGCAGCGCGCCGCAGCGCCCCCGAGATCATACGAATCGCCCAGACCAGGTCGTTGTCCAAGGAAAGACACTTGGCGCCGTCGTTCGCTCGGCCGGGTTCAGAGGACATTACATCACCATAGCACCTTTCGACGTGGCGACAGATAATATGGCAGGCAGAACATCTTACTGACATAGTGCTCTGGGAAGCGGGGCACTCTGGCTCCGCGATGACGCAGCGGGCGGCAGGTCGCGGCCCGACTGTGGCGAGGAGACGCACCATGGCCGTCAGTAACGAGTTGGCAGGGTGAGACACCGACGGTGGCGTCGCTGCTTCACAGCCGTCGAAGTGGCGGATTCCGACCAGGCCGTGACGCCCGGAATGGTGCGCCGACAGGACGGATCGAACGTCCCGATCGGGCCGGTTTTGCCTTCGGGAGGCGGCGGCGAGGACTTGGCAGCCGCAGGACCCGCGAACCTCCGGCACCCGCATCATGCCCGGGCTGTTACCCAGCTCACTTTTCTTGCGTGCAGATGTTCTGCTGTGCATACTATCTTCATTGCAGCAGAAACCATGTTGGAGGACCGCACCATGAACCTGTTCCGCCTCGACGCGAGCATCCGTACCGAAGGATCGGTGAGCCGCGCCCTCGCCGACACCGCCGAGCAGGCGTGGCTCGCCGAGCACCCGGGCGGCGTCGTGACCCGGCGCGACCTCGGGGTCCAGCCGCTGCCCGGGGACACGTGGACGGTGCTCGCCCACGAAACCGTCAACCCGGCCGCACCGGCCCCGGACGAGGCGCGCGAGCTCCTCGACCGTCTCGGCGCGGAACTGCTCGAGGCCGACGCGTTCCTGTTCGCGGTGCCGATGTACAACTGGAATGTCCCGGAACAGGTCAAGACCTGGATCGACCTGATCCTGAAGCACCCCCAGGTGGGGATACACGGTGACCGGCCGCTCCAGGGCAAGCCGGCGCTCCTGACGCTGAGCCGGGGCGGCGGCTACGGGCCCGGCTCCCCCAAGGAGGGCTGGGACTACGCCACGCCCTACCTGCGCAGGATCCTGGCCGACGTCTTCGGCCTCGACCTGCAGATCGCCGAGGCGGAGCTGACCCACGCGTTCTGGAACCCGGAGATGGCGCACCTGCGAGGGCTGGCCGAGGAGTCGATGAAGACGGGGCACGAGCAGGCCGCCGAGCACGGGCTGCGGATCGCCAAGCTGATCAGGGCCTGACCGCCCCAGGGCCTGTCTCGCAGATCGGTGCGGGCCCCCCGCACCGATCTGCGAGACAGGCCCTTGAACGATCGTTCTCAAGGCGTTCGTGAAAGGACTGCACATGGGCAATGGAGCCGCAGTGCGGGAGACGGCCGTTCCGTCGTCGGTCATGCAGAAGGCGTTCGATCTGCTGCAAGTGTTCCGTCACGGCGCGTGTTGACGCTGAGTGAGGTGGCGCGCCGCGCCGGTCTGCCGAAGTCGACGGCCTACCGCGTCCTCGGGATGCTCGTCCGGGTGGGAGCGGTCGAACGTGAGGGCACCGGCTACCGGATCGCGTTCCGGATGATGGCCATCGGTGCGGGTCAGGTGCAGCTTGTCGAGGCGGCGACGCTCGCGGCGGACCAGCTCGACATCGACCTCCGGCACGAGGGGGCGCACCACACCGAGAGCAACTCCCGCAGCAGCCGGGCCGCGAGTTCGGCGTCGCCGCCGGTCAGGGCGTCGGTTCCGGCATGAGCCGGTCGGCGGTGACCACCTCACCGGGTCGCAGCAGGAGAACCGCGAGGATCGCCTGCTGTCTGGCCGCCCGAACCTTGATCCCCCGGCCGTCGGCGTCCGCCACCGCCATTCGCCCTAGCAGCGCGAACGACGTGGATGTCGCATCGGCCGGGGTCCTGTGCGAGCGCTCCGGTAGCGGCATACCCGCGACATACCGCACCCGCGTAACGTCGCCCGCATGACCAAGGTCGGCATCCTGCTCGGCGCGGCAGTCCTCCTCCTGGCGGGATGCAAATCCACGCCCCGCGAGCTGATCGCCGAGGACAACGCGAAGGAGGCCGCGGTCCTGACCGCCGCTCGCGACGCCGCCAAGAAGCTGGACGGCATCGACAAGATCCCGACGTTCGCCGACGTGCAAGCCGTGGTAGGGAGCGACTTCCAGGTATCCGGCGGTGACTACCGGTCCTACGACAGCGAGCGGACCGTCTACCTCTTCGAGATCTCGAACACCGACGGCAGTAATTCCGCCTGCCTGAACGTCGACGCCACCTTCAAGAACTTCGAGTACACCATCACGACCTCGGCCGACCCCGGCGTCTGCTAGCCCCGTTTCCCGCACGTGAGGTTGTTTGAAGATCGCCGGGTTGCTGTGGTGATCGTCGGCGCGGTATGACGTGGCTGTCGTGATCTCGGAGCTGAGGACGAAGCGGTCACGTCGGCTGCTGTGCCTCACCCCAGAGTTGGTCGAAGCGCCAGCGATAGCGGTCTGATACCTCCTGGCTGAGCCAGCCCTTCACGCTGGCCAGACCGCGCTCGTTGACCTGTGCATCGTGGGATTCCGAAGGCCCGTTCGGGGGCGACCGCGCGGACGAAGTCGATCGCCTCTGCGGTCTTCAGCCACGAAGCCTGAAGCGGTACCAGCAGCGTCTCTACCCGCTCGTTCGGCACGTGCAGAGAGTCGCCGGGATGGTAGACGCGGCCCTCGCGCTCCAGCCGTACACATGCATGCGTGTATTTTGTGATCTTCACGAGTCGCGCCTGTCTGCGTGGACAGGGGCCGGGTTATCGGCGTTGCGCAGATGGAGGGCCAGCAGGGTCAGCCATCCCCAGCCCACGGCGATGGTCAGCCGCTGCAGCAGCCCACCGATCTGGAGCAGGCCCGGCACTTGCGCAAAGGCTTGCCCGGACAAGAGGAAGCCGATGACGATCAGTGCGCCTGTAACGGCCGAGTAGACGGCCCATCCGCGTTCGCCCCATCCGGCGAAGCGCCGCGCGAAGACCAGGCACGAGGCCGCCAGCGCGGCAAAGACAAGCAGCGAGAAGGGGAAGTCGTGGAGTGCGCCGTGCCAGGTGCGCACGCCTTGTACGGGTGTGCCGAGGGGGTAGCCGCCCACGGGATCGGTCACGAAGACACCGGCTCCGATCAGGCCGATCGCGTATGCCCCGACCAGCAGTGGTCCCCAGGTCGAACCTCGTCCGGCGGCGTGCAGCGCTCGGCGGAGACCGACGGCGAAAAACAGCATCAGCACGCCGGTGACGACGAAGTTGGCGATCTGCATCCACCCCGAGGGGCCCAGCGCCAGTGAACTGACCGGATGGCGAAGGGGATCGTAGTCGGTGCGGGTTGCGCCTTCGATGAGGAAGGCGATGACGAACAGCGGTCCGCCGATCGCACCACATAGCAGGAGGGAGGTGCGGGTGGTGGGCATGATGCGCGGGCGCATTGAACCTTCTTAGTCGAGAAGTCTCTTCGTGTCGGCGACCGGTGCAGCCGTTACCTGCTTTGACGTCCTCACCACTGCATTGACCGATCAGCGGGCCTGGGAAGCGAGGGGCGCCAACAGCCGACGCATCGTCAACCTTAGTTGACATGCTTTGTGCTAGTCAACCATGGTTGCTTATACGGGAGCCGATCATGTTGGCCGCGTCACCGATCTCCAGCGCACGATCTGCGCGGCTGCTCTGCTCACCCGCCGATAAGCCCGAGACGTAGGCATAAGAAGAACACCCACTATGTCAAGATCATGATTCGCCGAACGTGTTCCGCAGTGTCGGCCAATCTCTCCATTAACAAGGTGCTCTGGCTGGGTGACCGTGGGCGCGTAAAGATCCCCCCGCAAGGAGGTCGCCATGATCCGCGCACTCAACAAGCTGGGAGACAGGCTACTCGACAGACTCCTGCCCTCGGCGAACGCCTCGGCCGCGTGCTGGACCGACTGGTGCTGCCAGGGCAAGTTCTGCCGAACCTGCTGCTATCACGACGCTAGCGGCGAGGTCAGCTGCGGCAGCTTCGACTACTGCTGACGCGTCCTTCCGATCCCCAGTGACAGCCATGCAGTACGTCGTGCTCGCCTGCCGGGTGGCGACAGGTGTCGTCTTCCTGGTCGCGGTGCTCGGAAGGATGCGGGGCAGGTCCGCGTTCGCGGGCTTCCACGTATCCGGGCGCGGCCTGGTCCCTCTGGGGCCACGGGCGTCCACGGCGTTGAGCGGCGCCATCGTCCTCGCGGAAGGATGCGTCGTCGTACTGCTGGCGATCTCCGGGACAGTGCGGGTCGGCCTGGTGCCGGCCGGCACCGTCCTGGTGGGTTTCTGCGCCGGCCTCGTCAGGGCTCGTGCCGGGGCACACTTCTCCCCATCCCGCGGGCGTCACGCTGGGCGTGCCGGCCGGGGCCGTCCTCGCCGTCATTGTGACCTTCTTCGACGACCTCACCGGCCTGTTCGCCGCTCAGCCACGCCGCCCCTGAAGAGCCCTTAGGAGTTCGCATGCCGTATCTCGTCGCCGCCGTCGTCGTCGTCGGACTGCTGTGCCTGGTGGATCTGGTGCTCACCCTGGCCGTGATCCGCCGCCTGCGCGTGCACACGCTGCGGCTCGCTGAGCTGGGGCCGACCCGTGCCCCGCTGGTGCGGCCGGGAACGACGCTCGGCGATTTCAGCGCGACCGCTGTAGGCGGTGAGACCGTGTCGCGCGCGTTCTTCTCGGGACCCTCCGTGGTGGCGGTGTTCTCCACCGAATGCGCGTCCTGCCACGAGCGGCTGCCGGAGTTCACGGCCTATCTGGCTGACACCCGTCCCCAACGCGTGCTGGCCGTGGTCACGGGCGACCCTGACGAGGCCCGGCGGTTCACCCGCGAGCTGACCTCGGCCACCGTCGTGCTCGAGCCGATGGGCGGCCCGGTGAGCAGGGCGTTGCAGGTCTCCCAGTTCCCCAGCTTTTACCTGGTCGACGGTGACGCGGTGATCGTGGCGGCCGACACCGCCCCGGGCAGGCTACCGGCGGCCACGCGCCGATGACCTCTCCTGCCGGGAACGGCGGCGCCACGCGGCGACGGCGGCTTCGCGCGGCCGCGGCACTGGCTTGGCGGGCGCACCCGGCCGCCGTGCTGGCGTCCGGGATCGCGGTGCTGCTCATGGGTCTGGTCCCGGTGGTCACCGCATGGCTGACCAAGCTCGTTCTCGACGGCCTGGCGGCCGGGGCGGGCCTCGCCGGGTTGCTCCCGTACGGCGTGGCTCTCGGCGTGACCGGCCTGGCGGGTGCGGCCCTGCCCGCGGTCGCGGAGTACGCCCAGGAGCAGCTTCGCCGCGCGCTCCAGCTGCTGATCCAGGATCGCCTGTTCCAGGCCGTCAACGCCCACCAGGGGCTGAGCCGATTCGAGAACCCAGCCTTCCATGACCAGGTACGGCTGGCGCAGGAGGCCGGCCAGAACGCGCCGCAGCGGATAGTCCGCTCCGCCCTGGGGATCGCCCAGGGCGCCGTCACCCTCGCCGGATTCACGGCGGCGCTGGCCGTACTGGCTCCGGGGATGATCCTCGTCGTGGCGCTCTCCGCGATCCCCTCGGTCCGTGCCCAGCTCGACCTGTCTCGGCGTCGCGCCGGGATGATGTGGGGCGTCAGCTCGAAAACCCGGCGGCAGATCTTCTTCGCCAACCTTCTCACCAGCCCCGACGCGGCCAAGGAGATCCGGCTGTTCGGCCTCGGTGACTTTCTGCGCGCCAGGATGCTGGGCGAGCTGCGCGCAGTCAACGCCGCCGAGCAAGGGCTCGCCCGCAGGATGCTGCGTACCCAGGGGTCGCTGTCGCTGATCGGGGCGGCCGTCGCGGCACTCGGCCTGCTCTGGGCGATCATCGGCGCCGCGTCGGGCACACTGAGCGTCGGCGACGTCGCCGTGTTCGTCGCGGCCGTCGCCGGGGTGCAGTCCGCGCTCGCGTCGATCGTCGGTCAGTGGGCGGATGCGCACAACGCGCTGCTGATGTTCGGGCACTACGTCGACGTCGTGGCCGACACTCCGGACCTGCCCGTCCCACGGCATCCGCGCCCCGTCCCCCCGCTGCACGAGGGCATCGAGGTGCGCGGCGTGTGGTTCCGGTATGACGACGCGCATCCATGGGTACTGCGCGGGGTCGACCTCTTCATCCCCGCCGGCCGCTCCCTCGCCCTGGTCGGGCTGAACGGCGCGGGCAAGAGCACCCTGGTCAAGCTGATCTGCAGGCTGTACGACCCGGTACGCGGGTCCATCCACTGGGACGGCGTCGACCTGCGAGAGATGGATCCCGCCGAGTTGCGCGGCCGCATCGGCGCGGTGTTCCAGGACTACATGTCCTATGACCTGACCGCGGCCGAGAACATCGGGCTCGGCGACGTCGCGGCGCTCGACGATCGAGATCGGGTCGAGGCCGCCGCCAGGCTGGCCGGTATCCACGAGACGGTCGCCGGGCTGCCGCGGGGCTACGACACGGTGCTGAGCCGGATCTTCTTCGGCGACAGGGACAGCCCCCAGGCCGGAGTGGTGCTGTCCGGCGGGCAGTGGCAGCGTCTCGCGCTGGCCCGCGCCCTGATGCGGGAAGGGCGGGACCTGCTCGTGCTCGACGAGCCGAGTTCTGGCCTGGACGCGCAGGCCGAACACGCCATCCATAAGAGCCTGCGCCGCCACCGTGCCGGGCGGACCAGCCTGCTGATCTCGCACCGGCTCGGCGCGGTGCGGGAAGCGGATGTGATCGTCGTGCTCGCCGAGGGGCGGATCGCCGAGCATGGCTCGCACCCGGAGCTGATGGCGCTGGGAGGGGAGTACGCGCGGCTGTTCACCCTCCAGGCTCAGGGCTACGAGCCGACAGACTCCCAGAGTTCGCCAGATCTCCCGAAATTTCCGGATTCACGGGAAGGGGCGAGCCTGCGGAGGACGACGCCGAGCACGCGATCGAAGGGCACGTAACCCCACGCCCGCGAGTCCTCGCTGACCGGCCCGTCACCGAGGACGACCAGCCGGCCCGCCGGGACCGTGTCGCCCGGCGACGCCTCCACGCGAGCCATGACCTGGGCGGGCACCGGGTCATCCGGCACGGCCACCGCGCGCTTGATGAACCACATGGCCGCCCCTGGCTGCGGCAGCGGTCCGGTACGCCACTCTCCCCCCGGCAGCGCTGTCTGCAGCACCACGACCTGGCCGCGCTTGACGCCCGCCCCCGTGGTCCTGCGGACGAGCACCCGGTCGCCCGTGCGGTAGGTCGGCAGCATGCTCGCCCCGCTGATCCGGACGATGACGAAGCGCCGCCGGGCGACGACCAGACCGGCAGCTAAAGCTGCGATCGGGGCCAGCAGGATCATGACGCGCCGCACGGCGCCCTCCAAAGTCGATCATCCCAGTGGATGCCGACACTAGTGAAGCGCCCCGGCCTTGGATAGTCGGCGTAAGGGGCTGGAGCGATCAGCCATGGCCCTGGGCGCCGCGGGGGCGGCGTGCGTCCTGAGTTTCAACCGCTCGCTTCGGCTCATGTGGGAGCCACCGGGCCGACTTTGCCCAGGAGAGCGCCCGCAATGGCGGCAGCGGCGGCGATTCGGCCGAGCGATCCACGGCGAAATGAAACTTTCACCGCACCTCGGCCGTCCGAAATCCAGGAGTGCCCCTTCCGTACCTGGCCACGCGCCCTTTCTGCGGGGTCATCGAGAACGTCCGGAAAACCCACTGATACGAAACCACCCGGCCGACGAATATCGCACTGCGCGTTTCAGGGAGACATGAACAACGACGACGTCACGGGGAGAATTCGACATGGGGGACCTCTTCGGCATGCTCAAACGCCGGGCCGACGACAACGCGAGGAAAGTGGTGGACGCCTGCGCCGGCGAGATCGCCGGCTTCCAGGCGATCGAGCACAGATCGCGGGCGTCGATGATGGAGTTCGCGGTCGTCGTACGGCGCCGGACGGCCGAGTTGGCCGCCTCCGGCGAGCCGCTGCTGGAGAGCGACCTGGCCTTCATCGAGTCGGTCGGCGAGCAACGCGGCGCGCAGGGCGTGGCACCGGGCTGCCAGCGCGGCGCGCTGACGCTGCACGCCGCCTTCACACTGCGAGAGATCTCTGAGGCGGCCGGACCCGGCGATCTGACCGACACGATGCGCATGCTCGACTGGCTGGCCGGGCAGGGCACGGCGGCGCAGGCGGTCTACACCCGCGGCTACTTCCGGGGGTACGAGCGGTTCCTGCCGACGGCCTCACGCGTCCACCTGCTGGCCACCATGGTGCTGCACGACGACCCGATGGCCGGCGAACTGGCCGGCAGCCTCGGGGTGCCGATGGCCGAGCACTATCTGGTCACGGTGGTGCGGCCGGCCAAGGAGCCGCCGAAGAAGTGCCGAGAGGAGGTCGTGCGCACCCTGCTGCAGCAGCACCGCATGCCGTTCGGGTGGCACGAACCGGACGAGTTCGTGGCGCTGGTGCCGTATCACGGAGTGCGGCCTGAGCACCGCTCGGCGGTCGAGGGGGCCGGGCTGGCGCTGGCGCGGGCAGTCGCCGAGGTCGTGGGCCGGCCGTGCTCGGTCGGCACCGCCCACGGGCGCCGCCGCGCGCTGGTCCAGGCGGCCGCGCTGGCCCGGAAGGTCAGCCGGGTGGCGCCGATCGAGCGGGTGCCGCGCCGGCCGTACGGGGTGGCCGACGTGTTCGCGGAGCTGGGCGCGGTGGAGACGCCGCAGGTGGACCAGTGGTTGCGGGAGACGGCGCGACGGCTCGGCGACGGGCCCGACCTGGTCCCCACGCTGGACGCCTACTACCGCAACGACATGAACCGGCTGCGTACGGCCGAGTCCCTGCACATCCATCCGCGCACGCTCGACTATCGGCTGCGGCGGGTGCGGGAACTGGTGGGGATCGAGCCGGGCTCCACGCACGGCGTCCGGGTCCTCAGCACCACCGTCACCCGGCTGCTGGCAGGCGCGTGGAAGGAGCATGGCTTTATCTGACCCTGTTCATTTCCTTTCCGGGGGCCATTTTGACATTAGTGACAACCGCCTGCTCACCGCTCCGGCGGAGATTCACGTGAAGTGACGATGACCGGGCGCTCCTGGCTTGGCGAAAGTATCACTGGTAAGGCTCGGCCGGGCCGAAAGGGAAACCCAGCGAGAGGTTCGATCACATGGCAGTACATGCGAGAAGAATGCTCATCGGCGTGCTGGCCGCGATCGCGGCACTGCTGTTCTCTGTCGCGCTGCACACGGGTTCGGCCGCCGCGGCGCCCGAACGCGGGTTCACCGACCAGTCCACCGCGGCGCTCCCGGACGCCCCGGGCAAGGCCGAGCTGGCCGCCGCCTACTCGTGCTCCCGGAGCGTCCCGATCCCGGCGTACTACATCGACATCGACTGCTCGGTGTACAGCGGGGCGATCAGGATCGTGGTGACCTGCTCCGACGGTTACCAGTTCGCCAGCCCGATCATCTTCTCCGGGAACCGGTTCACCGGGCGCGGCACGTGCGGGCCGCCGTGGACCGTGCGCTCCGCGAACGTCGAGACGGTGTTCTGACCGATCCATCTGTTCTCCGAGCCACCCGGGACCACCGGGTGGCTCTTTCCTGCTCCGAGCGTTCGATCTGCGGCGTTGATCACGCAGAAGAGTGCGTACGGTCGTGCTCGTCCAGCTACAGCAGCGGCCCGGAACCCGCGGCCGGCCTCCAGCCAGGAAGCCGAGCAGCCGGTAGGGCGCCGCGCTGAGCCAAGATTCGCTCCGCTCGCGGTCACCTTCTTGTTCCGCGTTCCGTCATAGCGGCAGACCACACCGAAAGGGCGGCCCGCGGTCAAGTCCGGCCGGGCCGTTCCATCAGTGGGTGTAACCGCGAACACGGCAAGGAGATCACCATGAGCACCCGTTTGAACTACTACGGCAACCCGGTCGGGGCGAGGTTCCAGAAGTACATCAACTCCGCGGGCAAGGTCGTGGCTGATTCGACCCTGCCGGCCGCGACGCAGTTCCTTTGCATGATCCGCGCCAGCCAGATCAACGGCTGCGCGGTCTGCCTCGACATGCACACCAAGGACGCCGCGCACGCCGGGGAGACCTCGGTGCGCCTCAACCTGGTCGCGGCCTGGCGGGAGGCGAAGGTCTTCACCGACGCCGAGCGGGCTGCCCTGGAGCTCACCGAGCAGGGCACCCGCATCGCCGACGGCACCGGTGGTGTCACCGATGAGGCCTGGGCGAACGCGGCCAAGCACTACGACGAGGAGCAGCTCGCCGCCCTGGTGTCCCTCATCGCCTGCATCAACGCCTACAACCGGATGAACGCCATCACCCAGCAGCTCGCCGGCGACTACCAGCCCGGCCAGTGGGGATAGCGACAACCGGTCCGCGTCAGGTCGGGCGCGGCTCGTGGCCTGGCCTGGGCCGGCCGACAGGATCCGCCGAAGGTGAGCCGACGCCTCCGACGAGAGCCGACGTATGGAGAAAGAAGGCGGGTCTGCTCATCGTTCCTTTTCCGGGTGATAGCTGAGCAGGTCACCTGGCTGGCAGCCGAGAGCGTCACAGATCTTGGTCAGGGTGGTGAACCGGATGGCCTTGGCCCGGCCGTTCTTCAGGATGGACAGGTTGACGACGGTCACTCCCACCCGGTCTGCCAGTTCGGTGAGCGTCATGCCGCGCTCGGTCAGGAGCCGGTCGAGGTGGACGGTGATGGCGTGGGTGTCCGTCTCGGCCGGCGACATCAGACGGTGCCTTCCAGGTCGTCGCGCATCCGCACCCCGGTACGCAGGACGTTCGCCAGCGCCAGCAGCCCGAACCCGACGAGCGGCACGACCACCGGGATCTCCTTCATCCCGTAGTAGGCCTCGTTCACGGTCATCGTGTCCAGCAGCGCCATCATCGCGAAGTGCTCCATCTGAGGAGCCAGCAGGCCGCCGACGAGCAGCCACCAGCCCAGGACTCGCACCTGGCGCGCGACCTGCGGCAGGTAGACGCCGTCGCGAGCCCGCCACAGCAGCCGCCACAGCAGGAAGAACGCGCCGGCCGTCACCACGAAGCCCGGGAAGGTGGTCAGGGTCTGCAGGACGTACTGGCCGGTGTCGGGCGAGCCGTCGATGAATCGAAGATCACCGGCCATGGCCACGACGCCTGGCCGGGTCATTTCGGTGAACGCCGGCTCATCGAGAGAGATGCCGTAGAAGCCGGGTGACTGAGCCACCACGTGTTGGTAGGTCAGGCCGAAGAACCCGGCCCTCGAGTAGAGCACCATGCCGGTGATCACCCCGGTCACCAGGACGAGAACCACGAAGACCGCAGGTCGGCGCACCACTCGTCCGATCGTGCTGTGCTGTGTAGCCATCAGCCCTCTCCGATCCATATCGTTTTTCGATGCTATCGAAAAACGATAGCATCGAAAAACGATATGGCAAGCCGCTTTGATCGACAGGGCATCCCGTCCTGGAGGTCGGGGTCGTGGTCACATGGGGCCTTGTGCGGCACTTAGTAATCGGTACCGTATCGTTTACTAAGTGACCGACACCGTACTCATCGCAGGAGCCGGCCCCACAGGGCTCGCCCTGGCCATTCACCTGGCACTGCACGACGTCCCCGTTCGCGTGATCGACGCCGCCGGCGGCCCCGCCACCACCTCCCGGGCCCTTGGCCTGCAACCACGCGGCGTGGAGGTGCTGGAACGGATCGGCGCGCTCGGCGACCTGCCGGAACGCTCCCAGTCCTCCCTCAACATGTCCTACAACGAAGGACCGCGCACCGTGCTGCGCCTCCACGTCGGCCAGGCCGTCGCCGACCAGCCCAAACAGGCGCTGCTGATCTCACAGGCCGAAGTCGAGGGCACCCTGCGCCGGCGATTGACAGAACTGGGCGGCACCGTGGAATGGGGCAGCCGGTTAGTGGCCGCCCGGCAGGACACCACGAGCGTCACCGCCACCGTCCAGACAGCCGACGGTGCCGAGTACGAGCTCGAGGCCCACTGGCTGATCGGCTGTGACGGTGCGCACAGCACGGTACGCAAACTCGCCGGAATCGGCTTCCCCGGCCGCAAACTCCTCGAACGCCTGCTCATGGTCGACGTACGGGCCCAGTGGCCGTTCGACAAGAACGGCAGCACGACCTGGATGGAGGCCGGCCACATGCTGTCGGTCACCGCGCTGCCGGACGACACCTGGCGGGTCTTCACCGAGCCACCGGCAGACCTGCCCGACCAGCTGTCCGACAGCGAGATCACCGATCGGGTGCTGAGCGAGTTCGCCCACCGCAGCGGCGTCAGCCTCGACACGGTCACCGAAATCCGCTGGGCCTCCGAGTTCCGGATCCACCGCCGGCTCGCCGACGCCTACCGCCGCGGCCGGATCCTGCTGGCAGGCGATGCCGCGCACATCCAGAGTCCCACCGGCGGACAGGGGCAGAACACCGGACTGGGCGATGCGGAAAACCTCGCCTGGAAACTGGCGCTGGTCGCCTGCGGCCGCGCCGGCCAGCGGCTCCTCGACACCTACGAAGGCGAGCGGCGCCCGCTGGCCCGCAACGTCCTGCGCGCCACCAGCACCGCGGTCGACATCATGTTGCCCCACACCCCGTGGAAACGCCTGGTCCGCGACAAGCTGGTCCTGCCGGCCGTCCGCCTACCCGCCCTACAGCGCCGGCTGTGGCTGGCCGCCTCCCAGCTCGGCATCAGCTATCGGGGCGGACCGCTCGCCCTCGCCTCGCACCGGTGGATGCCCGGCCTGCATCCAGGCGACAGAATGCCCGATCTCGCCTGCCGACGCCTCGACGGCGCCCAGACCATGCTCCACGCCGCGATCTGTGGCCGCTGGATGGTGCTCGCCGCCGAGGCGGACATCGCCGCCCACCACGCCCAGGCTGCCGCCGCACAACTGGGCACAGACATGGTCACCGCGCTCATCCCGGCCGAGCCCGGCTCGCACGACGTGATACTGATCCGCCCCGACGGGCACATCGGTTGGCGCGGCCGCCCGGCACCCGACAAACTGGCCGCATGGCTGAACCAGGTGCTGTGGCCGGCGTAGAACGCCACGGCCGACCACGCGACCCGGGAAACGACGCCGCCATCCTGGACGCGGCGTTGGACCTGCTGATCGAACGCGGCGCGGCGGGCACCAGCATCGAAGCGGTCGCCCAACGCGCCGGCGTGGCCAAATTGACCGTCTACCGGCGCTGGCGAGCCAAAGAGGACCTCCTGATGGCCGCCCTGGAGCACGCCCGCAACCCCGACACCGACGTGGCTTCGGCAGGGCAGACGATCGACGAGCTGGTCACGTCCATCGCCGAGCTCCTCAGCCGCCCCCGCTTCCGCGCGCTGATGGCGCGAGTCATCGGCGCCTCGGTGGACTACCCGAAACTGGTAACCGCCTACACCAGGCGCTACCTCCAGCCGCGGCTGGATGCCCTGACGCAGATCGCGCAGCAGGCCATCGACGCCGGCCGCTTCCCGGCGGACACCGATCCGAGCGTCATCCAGGACATCCTGGCCAGCTCCATCGGATCCGTCCTTCTCCAGCACGAACAGGACATGACCGCAGCACAGATCGAGCGCCGGCTGCGGGTCCTCCTGCACCACATCGGATACCAGCCTTGATCGCCCAGGCCTGCCCGCACGTCCCACCGGAGTCAGGTGGCACTAGTCTTCGGTGTTCCCCCGCATGATCACGGCCCGGGCCCCTGGATCCGCTTCCCCGATCAGGTTCCGTTCTCGCACCGAAGTGATCAGCGCCCGGAAAGCGTGTGGCAGAGTATCCGGTTTGTGCCGCAAGGCTGTCTCCAGGCGAACGAGGAACGCGAGGAGTTCGGGGTCCGAAACAGATAGGGCGTGCTCTCTCAGCCGGTCCACGTCCCGGAAGACCTTGGCGTCGTCGTCGAGGGGTTTGATGGTGACGAGGTTTCTGGCCATGGCCATGATGAGATCGCCGATGGGCAGCGGCCGTCCCGTTTCCTCGATCTGCTTCCCCAACTCGCCCACCCACCGCAGGTTGCCCCACAGCCGTGCCACCAGCGCTTCCTCAAGCCAGGCTCGCACCTGCTCCCGGACCGCGATCTGCGGACCGGACAACGTGCGCGAGGAGATCGTCAGCTCGACGATCGCGGCCAGGGCCGAGAGCGCGACACCGAGGGTGATGGACTTGGTCAGGTCATCCGTGAAGACCTGGGTGGTGACGGCAGCGGTGCCACCGGCGCTGATGGCTCTCGCCGAGCTTCTCCAGCGCTGGTGCCGCCGCCGGATCTCGCTGTCAGGGACGTAACGGTGGATCTCGGCAGCCATCTCCCACCGGGCGGCGCCCGGGGACTCGCCTTCACGGGCTTCGATGAGTACGCCGTGTGCCTCGTTGAGAACCGCTTCGGCGAACAGCGCGCCGCGCTCTTCTTCACCGACGTGATACTGCGCGAAATCAAGCGCTTTTCGCCCCATCGGGCTTTCGGCGGCGTCCTTTATCCACGCTTTCAGCCGGTCATCGAAGGTCAAACTGAGCCGACCGCGATAATCGGGAAACCGAACGCCCCAGGTTATCTTCTCCCTGACCCAGCGGCCCATGCGCCGGAACATGCCAGAACGGTCCTGGTCGATCGGGATCTCTGTGACGTCGAGTGCGTCACAGAAGGCAGTGGCTGCTTGGCCCACCTTCTCGGAGAGAATGGTGTCGTCCTCGCTGAGGGCGCGGGAGACGGCCTGCCAGCGCAGGTACTTTAACCAGTTTCTCCTTTCTATCACCTTTTTCCCGATTTGATACCAACGCACGCTTTTGCCGACATAGCTGGCAACTGGGGGGTGTGCCGACATGCTCAATATGCTACAGAACGCCGAACAGGCCTGCGGTATAACGCACCAGCAGTTATGTCGGGCCAACTCCCTCGAATTGCGCTCCTCCATCACCTCTGGGACCGCGGTCAGGCTGCGGAGCGTACGATGATCATGCTGTAGCGCATCGGGATGGCGCTGGTGGAGGCCGGGCATCGGGTGACTGCCGTGGGGCGCGACGTCGGCGGCCTGCGGCCCCGGCGCGGGTGAGGACTACACCTACGGCCGGCCGTCGCGGCGGTCCGCCGGCCTGCCCGGCGTCATCCTGCCGAGCCTGCGGCGCAGGCCGCCTCGGATCTCCGTGGTCATCGACACCTCCGGGTCAGCGCAGCCCGTGCCTGCCCATCCAGCCGGCGATGGCCGTGGCGATCGCCTGAGGCTGCTCCTCCGGAGTGCTGTGGCCGGCGACGCCGTGCTTTTCGATCTCGAGAGCGGCCATGTTGCCGGCGCACCACTCGATCATTTCGCGGCCCATCATGGCGCCGTGGCCGGGCTCGAACGCGATCAACAGCTTGGGCACGTCGGTGCTGGTCGCCAGCCACGTGTCGTACGCCTCGACGATGGCCACGACGTCGGCCGGTTCGCCGCCGAGCGGCATCGACCGCGCCCATCGAAGGATCGGCAGGCGGCTGTCCCGGGTGGGGAACGCCTTGCGGTAGACGGCGAGATCCTCCTCGGGGAGGCCGCTGCCCTCGATGAACAAGTTGTCGTCCAGGATTATGGTCTCGCCGACACCCTCCGTCTTGATCGCCTTGAAGAGCTCCCGCCCGGCTTCGGGGAACTCCTCCCAGGACATCGGCTTCGCGATCGTCTCGGTGAACGCGATGCCGCGTACGCGTCCGGGGTGGCGGGCGGCCCAGTCGAAGGCGAGCGCGCCGCCCCAGTCGTGCCCGATGAGGACGACGTCATCGAGGTCCAGGGCGTCGAACCACGCATCCAGATAGCGGGCATGATCGCTGAATGTGTAGTCGATGTCGGGCTTCCCGGACTCCCCCATTCCGATCAGGTCGGGTGCGAGGCGTCGGCCGGGGTCACCGACGGCGGGCATGATGTGACGCCACAAATAGGACGAGTGCGGGTTCCCGTGCAGGAAGACCATCGGTGTCCCCGACCCGAGCTCCCGATGGAACATCGTCGAGTCGAGAATGTGCGCGGTTGGCATGGCAGACCTTTCTGTTACGACAAATCAGGTGTTGAGGTTCATCACTCGGTCGACGGCGATCTCGACCACCACCCGCCCAGGCGGGTTGGGCGGTGGTGACGAGTAGCGCCGGGTGTATCGCCGCACCCCTTCGGCGACCCGCAGCGGGTCGTCGGACACGGTGGCCGTACCCTCGAGCGTGATCCAGCGGAAGCCCGCGACCTGGCAGAGCGCGGCGCGGCTTCCGGGGGCCGACAGGAGGTTCCTGGCCTTACGGGACGAGCCGACCGTCATGACGCGGGCCAGTCCCGCCTCGCGGTCCCAGGTGAAACGGACGGCCACCACGTGGGGAGACCCGTCCGGCCGGAAGGTGGTCAGGGTGGCGAGATGCGGCTCGGTCAGAAAGCGCTCCGCGGAGACCGGCATCGGCAGCGTGGTCATGTGAGGGCGACGACGTTCCGCGCCGTCCTGCGGGGCGCTCGGCCGGTTATTACGATCATGAACAGCTCCGTTCCGAATCGGCGACTCGGGGAAGCTAGCATCCTTTGTATAGTAGGTACCTAGAGGAAAGTAACTATGTCAGAGGGGATTCCGCATGAGCGGCAACGTGCCCCGGACGGCGACGGTGCCGGCTGCGCCCGAGCAGGCCTGCCCGATCGCTCCGGTCGTCGACATCGTCTTCAGCCGCTGGACCACCCCGATCCTGTGGACCCTCAACGAGTACGGCCGGCAGCGCTTTGTGGAGCTGGAGCGGCGCATCACCACGATCACGCCCAAGGTGCTGACCCAGCGGCTGCGGCAGTTGGAGCGCGACGGTCTCGTGGTGCGTACCTATCATCCCGAGGTGCCGCCGCGGGTCGAGTATGAAATCAGCGATCTGGGACGCAGCCTGGCTCCCCTTTTCGCCGCCCTAACCGACTGGGCCGGCGCCAACATGGGCAAGGTCGAGGCGGCCCGGGCGGAGTACGACGCCGACGACCGCCGCCCCCGCCCTGCGTGATCACACCCCCCGACCAGCGGCCGGAGCTTCATGAACAGATGCTCACGCCACCAGGTGCTGCTCGGCCAGTTCGGTGAGCGTCACGGTGCACAGGCCGCCGCGCTCGGACTTCACGTCGGTCACCTTGAGCTGCGTGCCCGGGGCGAGGATGAACTCCTCCTCGCCGGTGAACGCGGAGAAACTGCGGATGCCCACGGCCCGCGCGGGGTGCACCTCGAAGAGCGTCCGCTTGCCGCGACGGCCGAGGAACGCCTGGGCCACGCCGAGCTTCGACGTACATGAGGACACGCCCCACCACGTGACGGTTCGGCCGACCGGGTACTGCGCCCGCAGGTCCAGCGACACCCCGCGCCACAGCGGTTCCGTACGGGCCGGCAGACGCGACACGGCCGAGAACAAGAGTCGCAGGTACGCGAGGTACGGGACGATCCGGGTGCGGTCCGGGTTGCGGAGGGTGGCGTTGATCTGCCGGTAGAACGCCGACTCGCAGGTGTAGAGGTAGAGGGCCGCGATCTCGTCTGCGGACAGCCCGTCGGTAGCGCCGGCCGACTGCTTCTCGCCGAACCGGTACGACTGCTCCGTGTGCCAGTCGAGCCCCGACAGCAGCTTGGCCACCGGGGTGACGGCCTCGCGGAAGTCCATGAGCGGGGTGTCGAACACGCCGGTGATCGCCGGAAGCTCCAGCCCCTCGTCCTTGACGCTGGCGAGCCGTTCGAGGTAGAGCTTGTGCAGCTCCATCGTGGAGGCGATGAAGGCCCCCATGCGGTCGGCCGTGTCCGCGTCGGCCCCGCCGGCGTGCGCCGCGAGCGTGTTCCACCCCTTGCTGGGCAGCCAGTCGATCTCGTCGGCGCCGAGCTCCTTGAGTGCCGTGTTCACGTCGGCGAAGTGGTTGCCGTCGCAGAAGATGTCGCCCTGTGCGGCGGGGTTGGGGTGGTCGATGTGCCGGACTTCCACCTCGGGGTACTTCTTCTGCAGCCGGAGTACGACCTCTTTCAGGCTGCGGGCGTGCACCCCCCACCACCCGAACACCACGCCCCGATCCTTCTCGTCGGCGTTCTGCTTGGCCTTCAGGATCTCCTCGACGAGCCTCTCGACGACCGGTCGCCAGAACGCGGCGTGCTGGTCGGTGCCCATGGCCCCGTCGCTGCTGGCGGTGAGTGCCGCGTTCAGCAGCAGCACGCCCTGCGTGAGCATCGCCTGGAACCACTCGGGCGGCTGCACGGTGTCGTGCTGCTTCAGGAGTTTGCGGATGTCGGCGATCGGCGTCTTCTTGGGGATCCCGTGCTTCCACATCGCCGCCGCCTTGATGATGCAGCGGATGGTGATGACCTTGCCGAACTGGCTGTCGGCCCAGTCGTGGAAGGTGTTGTCGAACATGGCGATGCCGGTGGCGCTCTCGGCCCGCGGGTACGGGTTCTGGCCGAAGACGACGACCTTCCACTTGTGCGGCGGGTTGGGCTTGAGCGCCTGGAAGGTCAGTTCCCGTACGGGCACGACCTGCGGGCTTCGGCCCGGACCGATGAACGTGGCCGCGGCCGGCTGTGCCTCGATGACCGGCTTCAGGAGCGGCAGCCACGGCTCGCCGCCGTTCTGGAAGAGCTCGGCCAGGGCCAGCGGGTCGTTCGGGTCCTTCGGGTCGGGTGAGGTGGGGGTGTTGACGTCGCGCATCGAGGGCTCCCGGATCGGCGAGGCGTGCCGGTGACGGCACGGGGGACTGAAGTGGGGGAATTGTGCCGCGTGAAGATCGCGGATGCGATGTCGGGGGCAAGATCCCGTTCGCCCTTGTGGCGCGGTATCTTCGTACCTGCTGGAAACGTCCCTCCCCCGCACCCGGAGCAAGCCATTGAGTGTCAAGCACGTGAAGCCGCTGCTCAAGGTGGTGCTGGCGGACGTCAACGCGAAGGTGGTGCAGGAGTGGCTGGCGGCGTTCGCCGACACCCCTGAGGTCGAGATCCACAAAGGGTCGCTCGTCTCCGAGCACGTCGACGCCTGGGTCAGCCCGACCAACTCCCGCGGGCGGATGGACGGCGGCGTCGACGCGGTCATCAAGCGGCACCTCGGGGCCGGGATCCAGCTACGCGTCCAGCGGGCGATCCGCGATCAGTTCGAAGGATCGCTGCCGGTGGGAAGTGCCGTCTGCGTACCGTCCGGGGCGACCAACCCGAAGTTCCTGATCTCGACGCCGACGATGGTGCAGTCGGTGCAGAACGTGAGCGAGACGCTGAACGTGGCCATGGCGTGCGCCGCCGCGTTCCAGGCCATCCACATGCAGAACGAGAAGGAGCCGGGCAGCATCGAGTCGGTGGCACTGGTCGGCATGGGCGCGGCCACGGGCAAGGTGCCGCCGCGGGTGTGCGCCAACCTGATGTGGACCGGCTACACCCTGTTCAACGACTACTACTTCCGGGACTACGACGACCTGCGGAAGACGATCCGCGAGCAACTCGACGACATCGAGAGCCGCCCCGAGGAGGAGCGGGTACGGATCAAGCCGCCCACCGACAGGTCCTGACGAACGCAGGGCTCAGCGGATGATCCGGCCGCGGTGGATCACGCGCGCGGGCGTGTACAGGACGGCGAGATCGGTGCGGGGGTCCAGGTCGTAAGCGACCAGATCGGCGGGGGCGTCGTGCTCGAGCCCGGGGAAGCCCAGGAAGGACCGCGCCGTCCATGAGGCCGCGCCGATCGCCGCCGCGACGGGCATGGGGGACGCCGCCAGACGGCGCACCTCGCCGGCCACTCGTCCGTGCGGGAGTTCGGTTGTCCCGTAACTGTCAGTCCCCGCCAGCACCGTCACGCCGGACTCGTACGCGGCCGACACCAGCGGCCCCAGACGGGCGTGTGCCGCCCGGAACCACTCACGGAACCGGTCCGCGCCCGATGAGCGGGCGACCCGCTCGAATGTCTCCCAGACCGTGAACGTGGGCACCAGGGCCGTCCCCTGGCGGGCCATCCGGTCCAGTAGCGCCGTGTCAAGGCCCAGGCCATGTTCGAGGCTGTCCACCGCCGCCTCGACCGCGATCCGGGCGCCTGCCGACGTCTGCGCGTGCACGGCGACCCGGCCGCCCATGGCGTGCACCCGCCGAGTCAGCTCGGCGAGCAGGGGGCCCGGGAGCGGCGGCGCATCGAGCCCCTCCTCGCCGACCACCCAATCCGCGTAGACCTTGCACCAGCCCCCAGACGCGCGCGCCTCGTCGACCGCCGCGTCCGCCAGCTCCGCCTCGCCGACGTGCCGTGTCCATCCGTCGTAGAACATGCCGGGCAGACCCAGCCAGCGACCGGCCGAGACGACGCGCGGCTGGTCCGGTTCTGTGCCGAACCACGTCGGGAGCCGGTCGGCTGAACCAGGCACGCGCAGGAGCGTCACACCGGCCGCCAGGTGCTCGCGACCGTGCTGCCGGAGCAGCGCCGGGTCGAGCGGGTCACCTGGATGCCGGGCGCCTGGATGTGTGTGCACGTCCACGAGCCCTGGCAGCAGCCAGCCCCCGTCCACAACCGTGGTGGCGCCGGGCAGCGGCTCGCACGTCAGCCTGCCGTCCACGATCCAGAACTCGGCCCACTCCTCCGACGGCAGCGCGACGCCTCGCACGTGCAGCCGCTCCCGGTGACGGCCGTCCTCGTTCACCATGCTCATGCCCTCGTACGTCACATATTAGCAGGTTAGCTATTTAGCCAATGTGCTATATTCGAAGTATGGTTGACGGCAACGACGAGACCGGTGTCTTCCGCGCGCTCGCCGATCCCACAAGACGCCAGATCCTCGAAGACCTGCGTGACGGCGAGCTCTCAGCAGGACAGATCGCGAGCCGGTTCTCCATCAGTGCGCCGTCCATCTCCCGCCACCTCGGCGTCCTCAAGGGCGCGGGCCTGGTCACCGAGCGCCGCGACGGCAACCGCATCCTTTACACACTGGCCGAGGAACGACTGGCCGTCTGCGTCGGCCGTTTCCTCAGCGCCGTCTGTCCCGAGCAGATCGTCCTACGCCACACCAAGTGGCAACGCCTTCCGGACGGTGGGGAAATATGAGGCAACCCCGCCTGTCCAGCGTTGTCGAGCGGCGTCTCCTGGTGAACTACCGGCTGGCGCCGGAGGTCGCCGCCCGCCTGCTCCCCGACGGGCTCCGCCCGCAGCTCGTGCGCGGCTATGCCGTCGCCGGCATCTGCCTGCTGCGCCTGGGAGACGTACGGCCGAGCTGGGCGCCGAAGGCCGTGGGATTGCGCAGCGAGAACGCCGCCCACCGCATCGCCGTCGAGTGGGACGGTCCCGACGGAGTCGAGACCGGCGTCTACATCCCACGGCGCGACACGGCCTCCCTGCTCAACACCTGGGCCGGCGGGCGCCTCTTCCCCGGCGAGCACGGCCGGGCCCACTTCGAGGTCCGCGAGACGCCCGGCGAGCTGCATGTCGCCTATGCCGCCCGCGGGATGACCTGCCCGCCATGGAGCGTACGTGGCTGGACCCGAGGTCCGTCGTTATCTGGGCGGTCCGATCTCGGCGCCCGACATGGGTTCATTGTGGCGCGGTGGCTCCGGCGACGTGAAGGCCCCGGGCAACGGGTGGACATCTCCCGTGCCGATCTGTCACCATCTCAGACATGATCGTGAGAAAGGACCACGCCACCCTGATCCGGTGAGCGATCCCGTGCAGCGGGAAGCTGCCGCCATCCGCGAGCAATGGCTGGGCCAGGCGCTCTCGACGCTGCCCGCCGACCGTTCGGCCGCAGAGGCCGCCATCTCGGGCCTGTACCGCCTGATCGGGCTCCCTCCACCCCACTTCCACTGGGTCGCATCACCCGTCGCGGCCCTGACGACCGTCCCGCCAGGGGCACGGGTCCGCGAGTCAGTCGAGCGCATGGCCGCTTGGCTCGTGCCTCGCCGGTTCGCGACGCTGGTGCGGGAGCTGCGCAGGGAGCTCGACGCGCGGATCAGACCAGCTCAAGAGCCCATCGACCGGCTCATCCACCAGCAGGTTCTCTTTCCGCTGTCCCGATCGCTCTACAGCACGCTCATCCCGCCGCTGCGGGCGGCCCACGCGGGGCCGTTCCGCGAGGACTGGTACCGCCTTCTGCATGTTTCCTGGATCGCCCGCTACGACGCCCTGCGGCACGTGGCCGGTGTCGCATTCACCGGCCCGCAACTGGAGCGGCTCGGGCTGTGGGCGACCGCGGCCACGTCGTGCGGCTGGTGGTGGCCCAGGGAAGGTGTGTGCGTCGTCTCCGAGCGGCCGGTCGCCGTGCACACCGAGGTGTCGGGCGACGACGGGGAGGTGCGGCTGCACTGCGCCGACGGCCCGGCAATGCGCTACGCGGACGGCTGGGACCTGCACTCCTTGCACGGCACGGAGGTGCCGCCCTGGGTGATCATGGATCCGGACGTCCGGCGCATCGCGGACGAGGCCAACGTGGAAGTCAGACGGTGTGCGATCGAGCACCTCGGCTGGGCCTCCTACATCGAGCAGGCCGGGCTCCGGCTCGTCGCCACCGCCCCCGATCCCGGCAATCCCGGCTCCGAGCTGCGCCTTTACGACATGCGCAGGGGCACCAGAGTGCTCCTCGCGGTCAACGGGTCCGTCGAGCGCGACGGGCGCCGCCGGCAGTACGGGCTGACCGTGCCGGGCTTCATCAACGACCCGATCGACGCCGCCGGCTGGACCTACGGGCTGTCCGCCGCGCAGTACTCCCTGCTTCTCCGCCGAACCTGAGGTGAACACCATGACTGTGACTCTTGCCACCCTGACCCAGCAGACCGGACTCGCCGTGCTCGACCACCTCGAGCAGTCGGTACGCATCACCGTCGTCGACGGCCTTCATGCCCAGGGCGACCTCATCGTCATCCCCCACTCCGTCGTCGCCGCATCCGTAGCACTCCTGTCCGACCTCCACTGGCAGCCCATTCCCCCGGAGGGCGTCGAGCTCCTGCGCGGCGCGGCCGGCGGCAACCCCCACACGCTCGTCGCCGACCCGGGCACCTGCCGGTGGACGACCCGGGTGTCGGACGCGGACGGGCTAGCGATCGGCATGTTCGAGGCGTCGGCCGCCGTCTACCTGCTGCATCCCGAGCATGGGGGTACGGGGTGCGCGCCGGGCACGTACGTCGTGCGGCGCCAGCGTGAGCACGAGGGCCGCCGGAGCCGCCTCGTGGCGGACTGATCAGAGCCCGTGTGCCTCCGCCAGCAGCTCGGCCGAGCGCAGCCCCGCCTTCCTGTCGGGCGCGGAGAAGGCGACGATCAGCTCGTCCGCCCCGGCGTGCTCGGCGAACCGGTTGACATAGTCCTTGACCTCCGCCGGGTCCCCGACGGCCGAGTATCTGGCCATCTGCACGATCTGCTGCCCAGCCGGCGACTCGAGGATCATGTCGGCCTCCTCCGTCGTGAACGTGCCCCCCCGCCCCAGGAACCTGCTCACCCTCAGCCGCTTCGAGGCCAGGAACTGCTCCTGCGCCTCCTCCGACGTGTCCGCCGCGATCACGTTGAGCGCGGCGATGACATACGGCCGGTCGAGCTGCGCGGACGGCTTGAAGTCGCGCCGGTAGAGCGCCACGGCCTCCTCCAGCGCGGTGGGCGCGAAGTGGGAGGCGAACGCGTACGGGAGCCCCAGCGCGGCGGCGAGCTGGGCGCCGAACAACGAGGAGCCGAGGATGTAGAGCGGCACGTTCGTGCCCTTGCCCGGCGTGGCGTCCACGCCCGGGATCCGGGACTCGCCCGCGAGGTAGCCCTGGAGCTCCAGAACGTCCTGCGGAAACGAGTCGGCGGACGACGGGGTGCGCCGCAGCGCGCGCAGGGTCTGCTGGTCGCTGCCCGGCGCCCGGCCGAGGCCGAGGTCGATGCGTCCTGGATGCAGGGTCTCCAGGGTGCCGAACTGCTCGGCGATGGTCAGTGGGGAGTGGTTCGGGAGCATGACGCCGCCCGCTCCGAGGCGGATCGTCCGGGTGTGGGCGGCGACGTGGGCAATGAGCACGCTGGTCGCCGAGGACGCGATGCTGGGCATGTTGTGGTGCTCGGCGTACCAGACCCGCCGGTAGCCCAGGTCCTCGGCCCGCTGGGCCAGGGCCACGCTGCCGGCGAGGCTGTCGGCCGCCGTCTCGCCCTCGCCGATGATCGCCAGATCAAGGATGGACAGCGGCAGAGCCATGAGTACGCGCCTTTCGCAGAGCGGTGTGACCTGGCACTGTGCAACAGCCGCGAAGGCGCCGTTATTTCGCCGATGGGCCCCGGTCGAGGGGCCCATCGGGTCTCAGGAGGCCGTGCAGGTCACCGGCGACGGGATGCCGTTCTGGCCGCTCCAGCCGGCCACGAAGCCGAACGTGGTGGTCGCGCCGGCCGCCAGTGCGCCGTTCCAGTTGAGGTTCGTGACGGTGACGGTGCCGCTGCCCGAGAGGTTGCCGTTCCAGAGTTGCGAGATCGTCTGCCCGTTCGGGAACGTCCAGCCGACCTTCCAGCCGGAGATCGAGGACGAACCCGTGTTCTTCACGGTCACCTCACCCTGGAAGCTGCCCTGCCACTGGCTCGTCACCTTGTACGTCGCCGCGCAGCCCGACGGGCCCGTGGTCGGCGTCACCGTGGGAGTGACCGTCGGGGTCACCGTGGGGGTCACGGTGGGCGGGGCGGCGGCCATGGCCAGGTCGTACGCCCGCTGCGGCACGAACTGCCCGGCCGCCGCGATGCACCCGTCGGCCTCGCCCGGCAGCTTGACCCAGAGGTAGGCGTCGATCACCGAGTCACTCGTGTTGGTGGTGCTCCAGGTGCCCGTCGCGCGGCCCGGCGGGTCGCACCACTCGCTGCCCTGCGGCCCGTTGCCGTTACGGCTGGTGTCGATGACCGCCTTCAACCTGGACACGCCGGTCGCCGCGAGGACGCTCTTCGCGTACGACACCAGCCCGGGCGTGGAGCGGTAATTGGAGGTGTTGACCGCGATGCCGTCGGCGCTGTTGGCCACGTCGGCCCCGACCAGCCTGGAGGCGGCCTCCGAGGCGGACAGCCACGCGTCGTGCCCGATGTCGAAGTACACCTTCACCTGCGACGACGTCGCCCTGAACTTCTTGCCCGCGTAAGCCATGGACGCCTTGACCTCGGCCTGCTGCGCCGAGTTCATGCAGTTCGTCATGATGGCCAGCGCGTCCGGCTCCAGCACGATCGTGGCGGGCCGGCCGCCGAGACCCGCCGCGACCTGGTCGATCCAGGCCCGGTACGACGCGTGGTCCGGCGCGCCGCCCGCGCTGGCGCCCCCGCAGTCGCGGTTCGGCATCTCGTACACGACCAGGATGGGGATCTTGCCTGCCGCGGCGGCCGCGCCGACGTACGAGTCGACCTGGCTCCGCACGGTGGAGGGGTTGTACGTGGCGAACCACCTGCCCTGGGGCACGGCGGCGATCCGGTCCCTGATCACCGGGGTACGGCTGTCGTTGGGGTTCGCGGCGACCCACTTGGCCGCGTTGGTCTGCGGATCCACGTAGAAAGCGGAGTCGGCGGCCTCGGCGGTGGGGGTCGAGGAGAGGACGACCGACCCCGCCACGGCCATGGCGGCCGCCGCGAGGAGCACCGCCAACACGGGCCTTCTGCGAGACATGGAATTCACTCCGTCCGTCATGCGGGAGCTGTGGGAGCGCTCCCACCGCCATTCGGATGGTAAGTAGCCGTCACCGCCCGCTGAAAGACATCCGACCGCTGCTCGCGGCATATCCCCAGGCCAGGACCGCCTAGGCAGGTGAAACTTTCAGGCACGCCTCGAAGACCGCGGTCAGGCGGTCGACGTCGGCCGGGGTGGGCGTCTCAGGGCCGAGGCGCCGGCGCATGGCGCCGATGCCGAGGAAGACCGCCGTGGCCATGCGGGCCCTGGCGTGCGCGTCCGGACCGCCGAGCAGCTCCTCCAGCGGGTGGAGCACGGCCGTGAGCATGCGTTCGCGGGCCACTGCCTGGACCTCGGGGTGGCCCGCCGAGCGCTCCAACGTGCGCAGGATCGGGCTCTCCGGCGGGTGCTCCATGCGCTCGGCCGCGTATTCGGCCAGCCGCCGCGGCAGGCTCTCGAAGTCGCCGCTGAACAGGTCACGGATGGTCGGCTCGCCTTCCAGGACCGCGCCGAAGAGGCCGGCCTTGGAGCCGAAATAGCGTCCCACCAGGGCGATGTTGGCGTCCGCGGCCGCGGCGATCATCCGGACGGTCACCCGCTCGTACCCGTGCTCGCCGAACAACGTGCGGGCCGCACGCAAGATCCGCTCGCGGGTGGCCGCGCGGTCGCGCGGCCGGGCGTCCGTCACCTGGGCGTCCATGCTCGCACTCTACTCAACCGGAACCCACTTGCCGCGCGGCTAGTAAACGCGCGTATACTCCACTTGAGTAAAGCTGTAGTAAGGGGATGTGGTGTAGTGGTAGCGCAGGCGCAGGCCGCAACCCCCGCGAGGCGGCAGTACACCCACCGCGAAATCCTCGAGGTCATGTCCGGGCTCATGCTCGCGATGCTCACGTCGATGATCTCGACTTCGGTGGTGGGCACGGCGCTGCCGACGATCGTTGGGGAGCTGGGCGGTCAGGACCAGTACTCATGGGTCGCCTCGGCGACCATGTTGACGATGACGGTCTCCACGCCGTTGTGGGGCAAGCTGTCCGACCTGTTCGGGCGCAAGCTCCTCTTCCAGACCGCGTTGGGGTTGTTCGTGGCGGCCTCGCTGGTGGCCGGTCTGTCGCAGGACATCGGGCAGCTCATCGCGGCACGGGCCGTGCAGGGCCTTGGCGTGGGTGGTTTGTCGGCACTCGCGCAGGTGATCCTGGGAGACATCGTCTCGCCCCGCGAGCGCGGCCGTTACTCCGGCTACATGGGCGCGGTCTTCGGGATCTCCACGGTCGCGGGGCCGTTGCTCGGCGGATTCCTGGTGGACACCGGCTGGCTCGGCTGGCGCTGGTGCTTCTACGTCGTGGTGCCCTTCGCGGTGGTGTCCTTCATCGTGATCCAGAAGGTGCTGAAGCTGCCGAAGGTCAGGCGGAGCACCTCCATCGACATCTGGGGCGCGACCACGATCACGGCCAGCGCGAGCTCGCTCATGCTGCTGCTGACGCTGGGCGGCGTCGAGTTCGAGTGGAACTCGTTGTGGACGTACTTCCTGGCGGCGCTCAGCCTGCTCATGCTGGCCCTGGCGGTGGTGGCCGAGCGGACCGCGCGTAACCCGATCCTGCCGCCGCGACTGTTCCGCAACCGCACGTTCGTGCTCACCAGCCTCGCCTCGCTGTTCGTGGGCATGGCGATGTTCGGCGCGATGATCTACCTGCCGCAGTACCTGCAGATCGTCAAGGGCCTCAGCCCCACCCAGTCCGGCCTGATGACGCTGCCCATGGTGATGGCGCTGTTCCTGGCCGGCGTGATCTCCGGGAAGATCGTCACCCGGACCGGCAAGTGGAAGATCTTCCCGGTCGCGGGCCTGCTGATCGTGGCCGTCGGGCTGTTCCTGCTGTCCAAGCTGCACGTGGACTCCAGCGAGTGGCTCATCGGCTTCGACGTGGCGGTGCTGGGCGTCGGGCTCGGCCTGTCCATGCAGATGCTCATCCTGGCCGCCCAGAACGGCTCGGAGCTGCGTGACATGGCCTCGACCACGTCGGGCGTGTCGTTCTTCCGCTCGCTGGGCGGCGCCGTCGGCGTGGCGGCGTTCGGCGCGATCCTGACGAACCGCCTCAAGGACGAGATGGCCGACATGCTCAGAGCGGCGCACATCGCGCTGCCCGCCGGCGGGGACGTCAAGCTCGGCAGCCCGGGAGCCATCCAGCACCTGCCCGAGCCGATCAAGCACATCGTGCTGGAAGCGTTCACGCGGGGCCTGGAGACCGTGTTCATGGTGGGCGTGCCCATCGCGCTGATCGGGTTCGTGGCCACGCTCTTCCTCAAGGAGCTGCCGCTGCGCGGCTCCTCGACGCCGCCCCCGGCGCAGAAGCCGCTCAGCAAGGACGACCTGGTCCTTGCCGGGCTGCTGCTCGAGCTCATCGCTCAGCGCATCGATCGGGCGAACGGCGAACGCTCCGCGCTGCTCACCGCGGTCGCCAAGATGGCGCCGCCGGACGGCCGCACGGAGCGCGAGCGGGCCAGGTCGGTCGCGCACACCGTGCTGCGGCCCACCTCGCGCGCCCTGATCGCCCAGGCCGCGCCCCCGCAGAAAGACCTCGTAACAGGAGGAATCTCACAATGATTCGCAAGTTTGTGGGCACCGTCGCGGCTGCCCTGGCCGTGCTGGCCGGGCTGTGGCTGATGATCGCGCCCTTCGCGCTCGGCACCCAGCCGGAGAACGCCGACTGGACGAACGCCACCCGATCCGAGTTCTTCACCGGCCTGGGCGTGGTCGTCGTGGGGCTGATCGGCGCGATCTGCTTCGTTGCGGCCATTTACGCGGAGCTCGTGGCGCGGGGCCTGGTGGTCGTACGTCAGCGCCGGCCCGAACCGGAGCCCGAGCCCGTACCGGCGGCGCCCCAGGCGTCGTCGGCCGAGCTGGCGAGCCTGCTGGCGCCGCTCGTCGAGGCGCTGCGCGAGGACCTCAACAACTCGGGTGAGCACCGCAGGAACGGCAAGGCGTCCCTGGTCGGAGTGGAGGAGAACCGATGATGGCGAAGCTGGGCGTTTCCGCCCTCGTCCTGCTGTTCCTGGGCGGCCTGTGGCTGGTGGCCGCGCCGTTCGCGGTCGGCTACCAGGCGAGGGGCGCGACCTACGTGGACGCGACGGTCAACGATCTGTGGCTCGGCGGCTCGATCGCCGCGATCTCGTTCGTATCTCTCGTGATCTACGCGGCCGACGCCCTGCGCGAGCTGGCCCGCCGCGGTAAGCACAGCGACGTCTGACGCGAGACGTGCCGTGTTCGGCGGTGACACAGACCCCGGATGGGAGCCTCTGACCGGCAGGTTCCCCGCGGGGCAGTTCGAAATCGGCAAGGACGGCGCCGGCCTGCTCGTGGTGGGCTTCGACGGATCCGGCCCGAGCCGCAACGCGCTCGGGTACGGTGGACCGCGTCCAGCGGTCCACCGCAGGTAGCGGACGGAGTCCGCACCTACGCGGCCGGGCTCACCCGCCGAGACCACGCCTCCCTGCTCGTCGCTTTCGTGGAATCGCTCAACAGCGCCGCGCTGTGGTTCTTCGCCGGGTCGCCGATCATCCCCGACGCGGCGGCCGATCTGAGCGAGGAGCTGCAGGACGAGTTGAAGGGCGCGGGCGTGCCATGGCAGTTCGTCAGCGTGCGCGGCGACGCGGCGCGCGAGCTGGAGACGCTGGCCAGCGCATATATGGCCGACGCCATCGTGGTGGGGCGCTCGCACTCCACCTGGCACGGCTCGGTGGCGGTCGGGCTTGCGAAAAGGGCTCGCCATACTGTGCTGATAGTGCCTTGAGCTGCTTGAACGTCGCATATGGTGGCGAGATGAAACGTGCTGCCGCCATGGCGTTCGTGGTGCTCGCGTCCGTTTCGTGCGGGACGCAGGCGCCTGCCACAACGGGCTCCTCATCCACGGTGCCCGCTCCCGCGCAACAGCTGGCCGAATCGGCCACACCCACACCCAGTCCGACGGCTCCACCGGCGTTCAGCGCCAAGGTCTCGAAGGTCTCCCGCGACCGCCTGCCGTACTCATGGCGTCCCGGCTGCCCGATCCACTACAGCGACCTGCGGCTGATCACGATGACGTACTGGGGCTTCGACAACAAGCCGCACACCGGTGAGCTGGTGGTGCGCAAGACGGTCACCGACGACATCGTGACGGTCTTCAGGAAGCTGTACGGCTGGCGCTGGCCCATCGAGCGGATGAAGCTGGTGGACGCGTACAAGGGCGACGACTTCGACTCGATCGAGGCCAACAACACCTCGGCGTTCAACTGCCGCCAGGCGACCGGATCCAGTAACTGGTCCAAACACGCGTACGGGGAAGCGATAGACGTCAATCCGCTCGTTAACCCCTATATCACTGCAAGTGGCGAAACAGCGCACAAAGCATCCAAGAAGTTCACAAAGCGCCCCATGAAGGGAAAGGGTGTAATAAATCCTGGTGACAAGGTGGTAAAGGCCTTCGCTCAGGTCGGCTGGGAGTGGGGCGGCTATTGGTCGGGCGCCAAGGACCTGCAGCATTTCAGCAAGAGCGGAGGCTGAGAGAATCACTCCATGGCGGCTAAGGACGGTGACGGCTGGGCCGAGTGCTCCCAAGGCCACAGGCACTGGGGGCTGCACGGCGCCTCCGGGCTCCTCGTCGTACACCATGACGACCTCGGCGTGCCGCACGTGCTCATGCAGAAGCGCTCCTGGTGGAGCCACCACGGCGGCACGTGGGGACTGCCGGGCGGGGCGCGCGACAGCCACGAGGACGCCGTCACCAGCGCGCTGCGCGAGGCCCGCGAAGAGGCGGCGCTCGCCGGCGACGGGCTGCGGGTGCAGGGCGTCTACCGTGACGATCACGGCGGGTGGGCGTTCGAGACGGTGATCGCCGAGGCGGCCGAGTTGCTGGCCGCGGCGCCCGCCAACAGCGAGAGCAGCGAGCTGCGCTGGCTGCCGCTGCCGGAGGTCACCGACCGGCGGCTGCATCCCGGCTTCGCCGCGACCTGGGACGACATCCAGGGAGAGATCAGGCCGGAGATCATCGTGCTCGACGTGGCCAACATCGTGGGCGCGCGGGCCGAGCACGGCTGGTGGCAGGACCGGCTGGGGGCGGCGACGCGACTGCTCGAGGCCGTGTCGCAGCTGCGGCTGACGCATCCCGTCCTGGCGCAGTGGTTCCCGCGCGTCGTGGCGGTCGTGGAGGGCGCGGCCAGGAGCGCGCCGGCTGTGCCAGGGGTTCAGGTGGTCGCGGCCACGGGGAGCGGGGACGACGCGATCGTGGACGTGGTGCGGCAGGCCAGGCCGTGGGAGCGCGTGCTCGTCGTCACCGCGGATCGCGGGCTGCGGGAACGGGTGCACGAGCTGGGCGCCGAGACCGTCGGCCCCAAGTGGCTGCTGTCACAACTCGGCGAGTGACCCTCATCGCTCCGCGTGGAGCACGTCGTCGAAGGCTGCCTTGAGCCCCGTCACGTCGAGCACGCGCTGCAGCACCCCGTGCACGCCGACCAGCCGTAACGAACCTGCCTGCGCGGCGACCCGGCGCTGGTGCTCCACCAGCGCCCAGAGGCCGCTGGAATCGCAGAACTCCAGCTCCTTCGTGTCGATGACGACCCTCACGCGCCCCTCGGCGAGCAACTTCCCCAGGCACTGCTTGAGCTGTGGCGCGGCGAGTTTGTCGAGGTCACCGTCGAGGCGTACGAGCACTGCCGCGTCGCCGCGCTCCACCTCAACGTTGAGATCCGCCACCTCCTGAACGTACACCGCTGTCACTGCAGCCGCTATCGTGGTTTCCGCACGGGAGGGTTCGCATAGTGGACGAGTGCAGCCGCCTTGAAAGCGGCCAGGTCAGCGATGGCCTCGTGGGTTCGAATCCCACACCCTCCGCAGACGGACGGATAACCTGCTACGTGACCGCCGGGCCTCGCCAGTCCACGTAGCAGGTTTCTCATTGTCCCGCGAAGCCGTCGCCCACGCAGGCTGCGAGCTGCAGGTAGGCGTCCCTGGTCGGCTCCTGGAGCCGATCGAGGTCGATCTCCGCGCCCTCCTCCAAGTGGGGGTCGTACGGCACGCGGATCACCGCGCGGCACCTGGCGGCGAAATGGGCCTCCAGCTTCTTGATGTCGACCGCCGACTTCGAGCGCGGCCGGACGCTGCACAGCACCACGGTCGCGTTCTTCACCAGGTCGGCGTAATGGTGCGCCTCCAGCCAGTCGAGCGTCGCCGACGCCGCCCTGGCGCCGTCCACGGACGGGGAGCTGACCAGCACGATCTGGTCGGCCAGGCCGAGCACGCCGCCCATCGCGGAGTGGAGCAGGCCGGTGCCGCAGTCGGTGATGCAGATCGAGTAGAAGTTCTCCAGCACCTGGGAGACGGCCTGGTAGTCGGCGCCGCTGAACGCCTCGGAGACCGACGGGTCGCGGTCGGAGGCGAGCACCTCCAGCCGCGAGGGCGCCTGCGAGGTGAACGCCCTGATGTCGACGTAACGCTTGACCTGGTCGCGCTCGTTGAGCAGGTCGCGCACGGTGGCCGAGGTCTCCAGGACGAGCTTGTCGGACAGGGTGCCCCTGTCGGGGTTCGCGTCCACGGCGATCACGCGGTCGCCGCGCATCTGCGCCAGGGTGGCGCCGAGGCCGACCGTGGTCGTGGTCTTGCCCACGCCGCCCTTCAGGCTCAGCACGGCCACACGGTGATGGCCGGCGGTGACCGGGGTGCGGGCCCTGGTCACCAGCTCGCGGCGGCGGCGTACCTCCGGGGGCTCGCCCGGCTTGATCCAGCCACCCGACGCCTTGTAGATGAGGCGGCGCCAGCCCTTGGAGGGGGCGTTACGCCGTCCGCGTAGCAGGGACTCCGGGTCCAGGCTGTCCGCGGTGGGACGTCCGGCGACCGGGGGCCGCGGCGGGGCGGTGAACACCGGGATCGGGGCCGGGCGGCGGAGGCGCTGCGGCGGGATCTCGCGCTCCGCCGGGCGCCACTCGTGCTGCTCGGTCCGCTGCGGGCGCTCCTCCCGGTGCGGAGGCTCGCCCTGGTGGGGACGCTCAAGCTGGTGGGGAGGCTCCTGCTGCGCGGAGGGCTCCTGCAGGAGCGGCTCGGTCCACGACGACCTCTCCTGCTCGAGCGGCTCGCTCCATGACGGCATGTCCTGCTTGGCAGGCTCCGTCCACGAAGGCTTGTCCTGCTTGGCAGGCTCCGTCCACGAAGGCTTGTCCTGCTTGGCAGGCTCTGTCCACGAGGGCCGTTCCTCGGGCTCGGTGTGCTGGGAGCGCTCGTCCTCTGGGGAGCTGTCCCGCTCCGCCCACTGAGGGGGCTGGATCGTCGGAAGGGTGTCCGACGGCTCCGGCCACTGCGGCCGCTCGTTCCTCGGGGAGGTGTCCGCCCAGGCGGTCTCGTCGTCGTCCGCCTCCGCGGCGGATCCGCCTTCGGCGGCGGACGCCTCCGGCTCCTCCGCGGCCGGCTCGGGAGCACGCGCCCACTCGGGCACCGTCGTCCAGGACGCCTCCTCCGCCTCGCCCGCGGCCTGCTCCGCGGTGGCGTTCTCCTCCGCCGTCTCTGGCGGGGTGAACGACAGCGTGTACGTGTCGGTGTCGTCAGGACGCGGCAACGGCTTCAGCGGAGCGTGGAAGGGGTCGTCCTCCACGCTCGGCGGCAAGGTCGCCGGCTCCTTCATCGCCGTGCTGGCCTTGCCGAGCCACTCGGCCGCCTCGGTCTCGCCTTCGGGAAGGTCCTCGGCCGCCGCGGCGCCGTACACGGAGTCGACGGCCGCGCGGAACAGCGGAGGCGTCGGCGTGTCCTGCTGCGCGGGAACCAGCCGCCACGGGTCCTGGGGGTACGGCGAGGAGATCGGCTCATCGGAAGCAGCTGTCGGTGCGCTGACAGAGACGGGAGTCTCCTCCGTCTCCTTGATCGCGTCGAGCCAGGCCAGCTGTTCCTCCAGCGATTCCTCTCGATCGTGTCTTGCCACCGTGTTCCCCCTCGGGTGGGTCTAAAGGGGCAGCAAATACCTTGCAGATTAACGCCACGAGCTACCGGGGAGCCCGGCAACCCACAACTTCTTTGCCCAGCTACCGTAGTTCGCATGCGAGCCATTGAGATCGCCGAGCCGGGCGGGCCCGAGGTGCTGCAGTGGCACGAGGTGCCGGAGCCCCGTGTCGAGCGCGGAGACGTGCTCATCGACGTGGCCGCCTCGGCCGTGAACCGGGCCGATGTCATACAGAGACAGGGATTTTACGATCCGCCGCCCGGCGCGCCATCCTACCCGGGGCTGGAGGTCTCCGGCGTGGTGGCCGAGGTCGGCGCGGACGTCGAGCACTTCAAGCCGGGTGACGAGGTGTGCGCGCTGCTGGGAGGCGGCGGTTACGCTGAGCGCGTAGCCGTGCCCTGGCAGCAGGTCATGCCGGTGCCCGACGGGGTGGCGCTGGTGGAGGCCGCCGGGCTGCCGGAGGTGGCGTGCACGGTGTGGTCCAACGTCTTCATGGTCGGGCGGCTGCGCAGGGGCGAGACGCTGCTGGTGCACGGCGGCGCCAGCGGGATCGGCACGTTCGCCGTGCAGCTGGCCAAGGCGCTCGGTTCGTACGTCGTCGCGACCGTCGGCTCGGCGGCCAAGGCCGAGCGCGTCAGGGGGCTCGGCGCGGACAAGGTCATCAACTACCGTGAGGAGGACTTCTCCGACAAGGTACGCGCGGACGTGATCCTCGACATCATGGGCGCCAAATACCTCGCCGGAAACGTCCAGGCGCTCCGCACCGGCGGCCGACTGGTGATCATCGGGCTGCAGGGCGGCCGCAAGGCCGAGATCGACCTGTCGGCCCTGCTCACGAAGCGCGCCGCCGTCCACGGCACGACGCTCCGCTCCCGTCCCGTGGACGAAAAGGGCGCCATCGTGCGTAGTGTCGTGGAGAACGTTTGGCCCCTCGTCGGCGCGGGAGCGGTGCGCCCTGTGGTGCACGCGAAAGTGCCGATGCCGGATGCCGCTGAAGCGCACCGAATGATGGATTCGGGGGAGCACGTCGGCAAGATCCTGCTAGTACGGTGAGTGTTATGAATGCTGAGGACAACAACACCCCCCACATCGTGGTGGTGGGCCCTGACTTCCAAGGTCAGGGCGATAGCGGTGACGATGATCGATCAGTCACGAACCTGGTCGAGCAGCCCGCCAAGGTGATGCGCATCGGCAGCATGATCAGGCAGCTGCTCGACGAGGTCCGGGCGGCTCCCCTCGACGAGGCCAGCCGCAAGCGGTTGAAGGAGATCCACGAGTCCTCCATCAAGGAGCTCGAGGACGGTCTGGCGCCGGAGTTGGTCGACGAGTTGGAGCGCCTGTCCCTGCCGTTCACCGAGGAGAACGGCGCGCCGCCGAGCGAGGCGGAGCTGCGCATCGCGCATGCCCAGCTGGTCGGTTGGCTCGAAGGGTTGTTCCACGGCATCCAGACCACGCTGTTCGCGCAGCAGATGGCCGCCCGTGCCCAGTTGGAGCAGATGCGCAGGGCGCTGCCCGGTGTGCCGCAGGGCGACGACCAGCACAGGCCGCCCGGCGGCTCGGGCCCCTACCTGTAGTGGCGCAAGCGCCAACTGCGGACAGCTGCTGAACGCCTGCTGTGGACAGCCGCTGAACGCGGCTATCCATAGAGACGCTCGATCACCTGTGCGACGCCGTCGTCGTCGTTGGCCGCGGTCACATGGTCGACCGCCGCCAGCACGGCCGGGTGCGCGTTCGCGACCGCGTACGACGTGCCTGCCCAGCTCAGCATGGGCAGGTCGTTCGGCATGTCACCGAACGCGATCGCCTCCGAAGGCTTGATCTCGTGCTGCCCGGCGAGTGCCGCCAGGGCCGACGCCTTCGTCACGCCCTGGGCGCTCATCTCGATCAGGCCCCTGCGGCTGGAGTGGGTCGCGGTCACCAGATGGCCCACCAGCCCGTGCACGGTGGCCTGCAGCTCGTCCGGTCCCAGGGCCGGGTGCAGGGCCAGGAGCTTCACGCACGGGCGGGCGGTCATGGAGTCGACGCGTACCGCTCGGGCGTCCTTGTCCAAGCCGCCGAGCAGGAAATCGGACTCATGCGCAAAACCCACTTCATACTCGACCGAAAATACGAGATCGGACACGTTCGCTCTTAGCTGATCCACGACTTCCTGGAGCACTTCCACCGTGATCAGGTGAGATTCCACTATCCGTTCGGTGTGCAGATCGTAGATCAGTGCTCCGTTCGCACAGATCGCGAGCCCGCGGTGACGTACCGCACCCGCGACCTCGCCCATCCACCGCGGCGGGCGCCCCGTCACGAACACGAGCATGGCCCCGGATTCCTCGACTCTGCCGAAGGCGGCGACCGTGCGGGGAGACACGGTTCCGTCAGTGCGCAACGCGGTTCCGTCGAGGTCGGTGGCCACTAGACGGGGCGTGGGAAGGCTCTGCATAACAGGTTCCAGTTTGCCGGGTGATGCCGCCTGACAGAAATCTTCGTAGGTACGGGAACACCAACGCGCCAGAATGGTGTTAGATGTGATGGCGTTGTATTAGCTGATCCCGTAGTGAAAACCAGCATGACTTTGTCTGAGCCACCCCGGGTGCTTGCTGTACGACACACCGGGACCCACGAGGTGTGGGTCCCATAGATTCACATCCTGAGGGAGAGCTTTTATGGCTCAGGGAACCGTCAAGTGGTTCAACGCCGAGAAGGGCTTCGGCTTCATCGCCCCGGACGGCGGTGCGCCGGACGTGTTCGTGCACTTCTCTGAGATCGTCGGTAGTGGCTACCGCAGCCTCGAAGACGGCCAGCGGGTCGAGTTCGAGATCACGCAGGGCCAGAAGGGGCCGCAGGCCTCTCAGGTCCGCGCCGTCTGACCTGTAGCAGCGAGATAGACCGGGGTTCGCTTCCAGCGGGCCTCGGTCTTTTGCTTGTTCCAGGTTGGTCACGGCCTCGAACCTTCCGCGATTCCGGGCCGTCCACCTCTACATGAGGTACGCCTGGTTATGTCACCCCGTGACCGTTGCCGGGGTTTTCGTGCTCTTGGTCAACGACCACCTGCTCAAGCAGGCCTGGCCCGGGTTCGTCACGGGCAAGCTCAGCGACGTCGCGGGGCTCGTCGTGGCCCCCGCGCTGGTGGCGCTGCTCTTCTGGCGACGGGCCGACCTCGCGGCCACCGTACTGACCGGGGTGCTCTTCACGCTCGTGAAGGCCACTGAGACGGGCGCGGAACAGGCCTCCCAGGCCTGGACCCTCGTGGCGGGCCCGTCGCGCGTCCTGGCCGATCCCACAGACCTCCTCACCCTGCCCGCGCTCGCCCTGGCCTGGTGGGTACGGCGCCGCAGCCTGGAGTCGTCCTCCACGCGCTGGCGGATGATCGTCACGATGCCGCTGGCCGTGCTGGCGGTGACCGCCACCTCGGCCGCGCCCACGCCCACCGCACGCTCCGTCGAGGTGGACGGCGACCGGATCACCGTCCATGTGCGGGACGGCCTCCCCCAGATCTCCGAGGACGGCGGGGTCACCTGGTCGCAAGACGGCGCCCCGCAGGATGAGGGCAGGCCGTTGCAGAGCGCCGCCTGCGTCCCCATGCAGGCGACGCGGTGCTATCGAGTGGTGCCCAACCGGATGGCCGTCGAGCAGTCCGACGACGGCGGCAAGACGTGGGGCCCGTCGTGGGCGCTCACCGGAGACGACCGCGAGCGGTTCGCCCGGCGGTATCCGTACGGGGACGGCCGCTACTCGATGGCGCTGGCCGTGCAGGCCCGTCCGGGCGGGCACGTGGTGGTCGTCGCGAACGGCCTGGACGGCATCATGGTCCGGGACGTGTCCGGCACGTGGCGGCGCGTGGGCTGGCCCGGCTCTCCTGGGCACGGCGCGGTGGACCTGTCACCGGAGAGCAACGTGGCGATCTTCCTGGCCGCGTGCATGCTGTTCGGCGGCGCCGGAGCGGGGCTGCGCCGGTTCAACCGCGCCTACCTGGGCTTCGCGGCGGCCGGCTCCCTGGGCGTGTTCACCGCGCTCACCGGCTGGACGGAGCTGTGGGCCGGCGGCGACCTGACGCCCGTGCTGACCTTCATCGGCGCGATCGCCGCCCTGGCAGGCGCCGTCGTGTGCCTCGTGCTGGCGGTGGCCGGCCGGGCGCGGCCCACTCCCGCGGCCGTCGGGGTGCTGGCCGCGCCGCTCGTGTACGTGTGCGTCTACACGCCCTTCCACGGCTGGTCGCAGGGCACCCCGAACTCGTACTGGGTCGCCGTCTCCCTGGCCGTGCTGCTGACCGTCCTGGTGGTGCTCGCGGGCGCCGTCCTCATCAGGAACGACGCCCGCCGCGCCTATTTGGACGGCTCGAGCACGTCGAGGCCCACGTAGGGCCGCAGCGCCTCGGGAACCACCACGGAGCCGTCGGCCTGCTGGTGGTTCTCCAGGATCGCGACGATCCAGCGGGTCGTGGCCAGCGTGCCGTTGAGCGTGGCCACGTGCTGCGGCTTGCCGTCCTTGTCGCGGTAGCGGACGGCGAGCCGGCGCGCCTGGAACTCCGTGCAGTTGGAGGTCGAGGTCAGCTCGCGGTAGCGACCCTGGGTGGGGATCCACGCCTCGCAGTCGAACTTGCGGGCCGCCGACATGCCGAGGTCGCCCGCCGCCGTGTCGATGATCCGGTACGGCACATCGATCTTGGCCATCATCTCCTTCTCCCAGGCGAGCAGGCGCAGGTGCTCCTCGTGGGCGTCCTCGGGACGCACGTACGAGAACATCTCGACCTTGTCGAACTGGTGGACCCGGATGATGCCCCTGGTGTCCTTGCCGTACGAGCCGGCCTCACGGCGGAAGCACGACGACCAGCCCGCGTAGCGCAGCGGCAGCTCGCCGGCGTCAAGGATCTCCTGGGCGTGGTATCCGGCCAGCGACACCTCCGACGTGCCGACGAGGTAGAGGTCGTCGTCGGGCAGGCGGTAGATCTCCTTGTCGTGGGCCACGTGGAAGCCGGTGCCCTGCATGGTCTCCGGCTTGACGAGCACCGGTGTGATCATCGGCGTGAACCCGGCCTCGATGGCCTGCTGCATGGCCATGTTGAGCAGGCCGAGCTGCAGCCGGGCGCCGACGCCCTTGAGGAAGAAGAACCGCGAGCCGGACACCTTGGCGCCCCGCTCCATGTCGATGGCGCCGAGCGCCTCGCCCAGCTCCAGGTGGTCCTTGGGCTCGAAGTCGAACGCCCTCGGCTCGCCGTGGGTCTCGAGCACGACGTAGTCGTCCTCGCCGCCCTCGGGCGCGGCCGCCTCGACGATGTTGGGCACCGTCTGCAGGAGGTCGTCGAGCTCGGCCCCGAGCTTCTCCGCCTCCGCCTCGGCGGCCTTGACCTGGCTCGCGAGGTCCTTGGCGCGCTGGAGCAGCGCGGCCTTCTCCTCGCCCTGCGCCTTGGAGACCGACTTGCCCATGCTCTTCTGCTCGGCGCGCATGGACTCGAACGAGGTCAGCGCGGATCGGCGGCGCGCGTCGAGGTCGAGCAGCGTGTCGACGACGGAGTCGTCCTCGCCGCGGGCACGCTGCGACGCCCGCAGTCGGTCGGGATCCTCACGAAGGGTACGCAGGTCAATCACAAGCCAAAGGCTACCGGCGCTCGGCAGCACCTCGCCCCCGGATTACCGCGGACACGCGAATGCTTGCCCGGTCCTCAGACCTGGCCTGCGCGGATGCGCGTGAGCCAGTCGCTCGCCTCGGCGAACTCGGGATCGGACGTGCCCCGCTTGACCTGCGGCGCGATCCCGTCGGCCCGCGGGTAGCTGCCGAGGAAGCGCACCTCGCCGCAGATGCGGTGCAGCCCGGCGATGGCCTCCCCGACCCGGGCGTCGGCGATGTGGCCCTCGAAGTCGAAGTGGAAGAAGTAGCGCCCGATGCCGTCACCGGTCGGCCGCGACTCGATGCGCGTCAGGTTGACCCCGCGCACGGAGAACTCCGTCAGCATCTCCAGCAGCGCGCCCGGGTGGTCGTCGGCGAGGAAGACCACCAGCGTGGTGCGGTCGGAGCCGGTCGGCTCGGGCAGCGGACCCGGGCGGCTCACCTTGATGAACCTGGTCACGGTGTCGGACCTGTCGCCGATGTCGGCGGCCAGCTCCACCAGCCCGTAGTGCTCTCCGGCGATGCGGGCGGCGATGGCGGCGTCGTACGGCGAGCCGGGCAGCGAGACCTCCTGGGCCGCCGCCGCGGTCGAAGGGGCGGCCACCACGACGGCTTCTGGCAGCTCGCGCGCGACGAAGGCGCGGCACTGGGTGATGGCCGCGGGATGCGTGTAGACCCGCTTGATGTGCGGGATCTCGGTGCCGGGCCTGGCGAGCAGCGAGAACTGCACCGGCAGCAGCAGCTCGGCCGTGATCAGCAACGGCTCGCCCCAGGCGAACTCGTCGAGCGTCGAGGTGATCGCGCCCTCGATGGAGTTTTCCAGCGGCACGACCGCGCCGTCGGCCTCGCCGGCGCGCGCGGCGTTGAGCGCGGCGCTCACGCTCGCGCAGGGCAGGCGCTCGGCCGTCGGGTCGAGGAGCCGCAGGGCCTCTTCGGTGAAGGTGCCTTCCGGTCCGAGATAGGCGAGTCTGGGCATGCATCAAGAGTATCCGCAGGTTGGCAGCCCGTGCGCCCCATTCGGCCCGTGTCTACAGCGCCTCTGAGGCTCGGGACGGAATCATCGGCCCGAGCCCCAGCCTGGCCGCCCGCACCGCCTCTTCCTCCTCCGGCGACAGCGGCTCCCGCCCTTTCCCGCCCACCACGGGCCGGATGTACGTACGCGTCTCGCTCTTGCCGTTGATCGAGGTCAGCACGATGCCGTCACCCAGCCCGTTGATCATCGCCACCGAGAACGACAACCGCCCGCTCATCTCGGAGAGCGCGTCGTACCGGCAGACGGCCACGTCCCTGATGGCCTTGAGATCACCCTTGCCCTCGCTGATCTGCCGGGCGAGCAGCCGCTGGCAGTCCTCCACGGCCGCTCTGGCCTGCCGGAGCGCCCTATACCCGATGAATACGCCACTGACCCCGGCGACGACGCCCACGATCACCCATGTGGTAACGAGCACGGCACAGACAGTAATGGTTCGGTCATGTGATCTCGCGCCGTTTCGGCAACCAGGACGCCAATATCCATACGAGAGCCAGCGCCCCCAGCCCGAACCCGTTCTGCACGATCTTCCCCAGCACCAGGCTGACCCCCGGGATGTCGGCCGCCTTCAGCGAGACCCCCCACCAGGGGACCGGCACCACATAGAACAGCCACACGCCCGCCGCCACCCGCAGCCTGACCGGATCGCGCCCGTCGCCCACGATCGCCGCGAGCACCACGACCACCCAGGCCAGATGGTGGATCCAGGCGACCGGGGAGAGCAGCACGGCCATCAGCCCGACCAGCGCGACCGCGGTCGTGTGGTCGTTCGCCTGGTACGCCTCCCGCGCGCCGCGGAACCCGTACCACGCGACCGCGGCCACCACCGCGACCCAGATCAGGGTCGTCACCAGATCGGGCAGGTAGAGGCGGAGCAGCATGCCGCGGATCGACTGGTTGGTGGTGGCCTCGTTCGCGCCGACACGGTTGGGATCGAGCAGCGCCGAGAACCAGAAGTCGGCCGCGTCCTGCGGCATCACCGCGAACGGCAGCAACGTCAGCACCGCCGCCGTGAAAGCCGCCATGAAGAACGTCCGCCACTGCCGCGTGACGAGCAGGTAGATCAGGAAGACACCCGGCGTGAGCTTCACGGCCGTGGCCAGCCCGATCATGAACCCCCGAGGCCACCACGGTCTTCTCGCCAGGCAGTCGGCCACGCACAACGCGACCAGCAGGATGTCCACCTGCCCGAACCGCACCTGGTCCCTGATCGGCATCAGGTACGCGCAGGCCACCATGAGCAGCGCGAACACCCACGGCACGTACTGCCGCAGCGCCTGTCTCCGCAGGACCTCTCTGAACGCGAACCCCACGGTCACGGCCAGCGCCAGGAATATCCCGGCCGTCCAGACCCACTGGGCGGTCCCCCAGGACATCTTGGCCAGCACCACGGCCAGCATCGCCGCGATGGGCGGATAGGTGAACGGCAACAGCTGCGGAGCGGGCGTGACATATTCGTACACCGGCCGCCCCTCGAGCAGCATCTGCCCGCCGGTACGGTAAACGTCGAGGTCGACCAGGCGTTGATCGTCGGGATTGGTGAGCCACGTGTACACCAGGGGCGCCACGGCCGCGGCGACCACGAGCGCCCCCACCGCCCACGCCCACCACTGCCGCCGCATCACGCGTACCTCGCCACTTGTCACGATGTGGCACGTTACCGTGGCTGTTGTTGATCGAGGGGCAATCACTGGGGGTTCCGTACATGCCACATGCCATGCCCAGCCGGTACGGCGAGCACGACGTACGGCATGCGCCTGCCCAGGCGCCCCCTTCCCCCGCCGCTCGGGCGAACCGGCGGACCCTGGCCGCGCTCGTCCTCAGCATGGCCGCAGCGACGTGCCTCATCCCATCGCCGGCCGCCGCCGAGACATCCCTCACCACGCTCACCAGCGCCACCCTCGAGACCGCCGCACCAGCCGCGACCTCCGTGTCCGTCCGATCCGCCGACCCAGGACAGCCGACCGCCCCAGGAAAGGCCGCTCCCGCGGCGCGGGTGGCCCTCATCGGCGTACCGGGCCTCGAATGGAGCGACCTGGACCAGTCGCGAACCCCCAACCTGTGGACACTCGTCGGCCAGGGCGCCGCAGGCTCCCTCTCCACCCGAGCCGTCCCGCCCCCGAACCGCGGCACCACCTGCCCCGCAGCGGGCTGGCTGACCATCTCGGCAGGCCAGCGGGCGGGCACGGCAGACAAGGGTTGCCCGCAGACTCCCGCCCCACAACTCACAGGAGAGGCCGCCAAGATCCCGAACTGGCCGGCCTTGATCGCGTACCAAGCCGAAACCGGATACGACGCCCAGCTCGGCACCCTGGGCCAGCTGGTGACGGACAACGGAGGCAAGGTCGCCGCCATAGGCCCGGGCGCCGCACTCGCTGCGGCCGATAGGTCCGGAAATATCGCCAAATACGCCCCCACCGCCGACGCCGTCGGCGACCTGACCCCGTACAACCTGATCGTCATGGAGGCCGGCGACCTGGCCACCGACTGGGCGAAGCAACCCTTGGACGAGTACGGCGTCCCCACCTCGCTGCCGACCGCAGCCCGCCAGGCAGCCGCGACCCGCGCGGACCACCAGATCGGCGCCCTGATCGCCAAGCTGCCCCGCGACACCACCGTCCTCGTGGCAGGCGTCTCGGACGTGTCCCCGAACGCCCACCTCCACGTGGCGATCGCCAAGTCCCCGAACGGCCGGCCGTACGGCCACGGCTCCCTGACCGCCACCTCCACCCGCCAGGACGCCCTCGTCACGATCACCGACCTCACCGCCACCACCATCCAGTTGCTCGGCCTCCCCGCCCCGCGCCAGGTGGTCGGCCGCCCCTGGCAACCCACCGGCGCCATCTCCGCCGCACCGGCCGACACGGTGACGGAGCTGGCGGACGGTGACCTGGCCAGCCAGGTGCTCCGTGAGGTGCGCGGCCCGTTCTTCACCGTCCTGGTGACGGTCCAGCTCCTCTTCTACGCCTTCGCCGCCCTGGCCCTCCGCCGCCGCCGCTCCTCTGGCCGTTCCACGTCCACCGCCAACGCCCTCAACACAAGCGGCCACATCACTTCCCCCACCACGGACACAGCCCAAAGCCCCTCGCCAGCCGAATCGGCGAGCACCCCAACCCCCGCCCCCTCGTCGGTCAACGACTCCGCCTGCGCCGCGCCGCCGTCCCCCGCACCCGCCGGCTCCACGAGCGGCTCGACCGCCGACTTCGCGGGCACGTCCAAGCTCCTCAAAGCCGTACAGATCGTCGCGGTGGTCAGCGGGGCCATCGCCGTCTCCACGTTCCTGGCCCAGCTGGTGCCGTGGTGGACGCTGCCGATGCCGATGCTGTCGGTGATCGTGACGATCCTGTCCATCGCCGGTCTGATCACCGCCCTGGCCTTCGCCGGACCGTGGCGGGCTCACGTGCTCGGCCCGCTCACCGTCGTCGCCGCCGTAACCTCTCTGGCCCTCCTCATCGACGTCATAACCGGCTCGAAGCTCCAGGTGAACGCCGTGACCGGTTACGAGCCCGTGACCGGGGGACGCTTCTACGGCTTCAGCAACATCGCCTTCGCCGTCTACGCCACAGGCACCATCCTCGGGCTGGCCGGAGCGGCCCAGTGGTTGCTCGGCAGGGGCATGTCCAGGGTCATGGTCGTCGGGGTGTGCGGCGTCTACGGAGCGTTCGCGGTCTTCGCGGACGGGTGGCCTTCGTGGGGGGCGGACTTCGGCGGTGTCCCGGCGTTCGTGATCGGCCTGGCGGTCTTCCTCATCCTGCTTTCCGGCAAGCGTGTGTCCCTGCTCAGGCTGCTGCTCGTCGGTCTGGTGGGGGCCGTGCTCGTGGGCACCCTTTCCGTCGTCGACTGGCTGCGTCCGGATGCCCAGCGGACTCACCTGGGCAATTTCGTGCAGCAGATCATCGATGGCCAGGCGTGGACCGTGGTCGGGCGCAAGTTCGGTGCCATGATCGGCGTGACCATCGGAAACTGGTCACTGACCCTCCTCTCGCTGGTCGCGCTGGCCTTCCTCTTCCTGGTGCTCGACCGCCCATCGCGCTGGGGCGCCTCGGCCCTCAGCCAGGCGTACCACCTGGCTCCGACGCTCCGGGCCGGCCTTTTCGGGGCTCTGGCGTGTGCGTTCGTCGGCTTCCTGATGAACGACTCCGGCATCGCCATCCCCGCTATGGCCCTGACGGTGGCCGTGCCGCTGACGCTGGCGGCCTGCGTTCGCGCCCTGCAGCTCGCCAGGCCCACAGGATCAGCGCCGCCGTCAGAGCGAGCAGCACCCACGCGAGCTGAGGCCTGAGTACGGTCCTGAGCCAGTCGAGGTCCTGCGGCGGCCCCACCGGCGGGCCGACCACTCTCGCCGGGAGGTACGCCAGCGACAGGACCAGCAGGTGCGCGACCACGAACCCGTCCACCGCGGAGGCCGCCACCAGTGCCAGCAACCCGAGCGCCAGGCCGTCGTACCAGGGCAGGATGTACGGCGTGGCGAACAGGTACGCCACCACCAGCCCCACCGCCACAACCGGCGCCTGGGCGCCGGCCTCGCGCACCGGGCGTTCCAGCGTCGGGACACGGCCAGCCTCCCCTGCGGCCTCGTTTTCCGGCCCGCCCGCTGTGAGCCGGCCTGCTTGTCTGGCGCGGGAGGCCAGGCGGAGCAGGGACCAGGCGATGAGCGTGAGGACGAGGAGGGAGCCGATCTGGATTTCGGCCCGGTAAGCACTGCCGGTGCCCACGATGGCCTGGAGCCAGCCCTGGACAAGCTTCCAGAACGAGGCGTAGGAGATCGATTTGCTGGTGCGCGTCACAGGGGCGATCGCCTCGGGGCCGACGATCGCGTACCCGGCGACCACCACCACGAGTGCGCACGCCGCCATGAGGGCCAGACGGGCGGGTCGTCGCCGTAGCTCCCAGGCCGGGCCGAGCGCCACCAGGCCGGCGTTGACCTTGATCGCCACGCCCAGCCCGAGCAGGACGCCTGAACCCATGGGGCGGCTTCTGGCCAGGAGGGCGGCGACCATGCAGGCGATGGCGAGGGTGTCGACATGCATGCCCGCCACCAACTGGTAGAGCAGGAGCGGGTTGGCCGTCCACAGGAGCGCGGCCCTCAGCCGCCTGGTCGGGTCGTCCCGGGTGAAACGGTCTATCAGGAGGCCCGTCACGATGAAGGCGGCGGCGTTGAACAGGGCCAGCACGAATATCGTCAGGCGGAGCGAGTCGCCGCCGATCCAGCTCGCGACCGCTTGCAGGGCCGTCGCCACAGGGCCGTACACGCTCGGCTCCTCGCGCCACGGATCCTCGACCGCGCCGGCGATGGGGTCGCCCGCTAGGTCGACCGCGCCATGGGTGTACGGGCTCAGGCCCAGCGTCACCATGCGGCCGTAGGCGGCGTAGTTGAGGTGGTCGCCGGAGCCGGAAGGGGGCAGGAAGGCAAGGATTGCCGCGGCCACGCAGCCGGTGAGCACGAGGATGCGGGCGCTGGGCAGTGGCCGGCGACTCCTCGCGGTGGTGCCCGGCTCGCCCCTCTGTGAGCGGGGAGGCGTCGCGGCGGGGGTGCGGATCAGGGCAAGGGCGGTCAGGAGGCCGAGGCTGCCCAGGATGAGCGCGGCCCCGGCGAGGGCGATCACCAGGTGGGGCTCGGGGTGGACGTCGAGAGAGTACGGCGGGTGCCAGCTCGGACCCGTCAGGGCGGGGACCATCGGCGACGGGCCCAGGAGACCTATGGTGATCGTCAGCAGGATCGAGGCGCCGATCGCCGCCGTGGCCGGCCCCGCGAGCCGGCCTCGTGCCTTGTCGTGCCGCTTCTCCGAAGTCACCGGCAAATTCCAGCACACTCGCGAGGCGGCTTTGGACGGGCGAGGCATTCCTGTGGATAACCGCCCCGCCACATGGAACGAAGCGGCAGTGGACACCGGCCCACCCCGCCACATGGGACGGAGCCACCATGGAAACGGCCCCACCCCGCCACATGGAACGGGGCCGCCGTGGAAGCGGCCCCGCACCTCGCAGCCGGATGATCAGATCGATGTGCGAAAGGTGTGGAGACGGTCAGCGATTGAGACGGAGTTTGTCGAGATTTTGGGCGATTAGCGGCTCTCTGGTGGCCAGGGCGCGTGCCACGTCCCTGAGTTGTCTGGCTCGATGGAGCTGTGCCCGCCAGTCCGTCCCCGTGGCGCGGTGGGCCATCTCGACCTCGACCTCCACGACCCGGAACCCCTTGCGCAACAGGTCGATCGTCAACGCCGTCTCCACCCCGAACCCGTGCGCCAGCGGACGCGCCGCCTCGAAGGCGGCTCTGGTCAGGCAGCGCTGGCCGTTGAGGGGCTGAGCGGGGTCGAAGCCGGTGGCCCTGCGGATGCCCTCCTTCGACAGGCGTACGACTAAGCCGTGGCCGCCCAGCTTCACTCTCGTCGTGAAGACCGCGATGGTCATGTCGGCCTTGGACGCGCGTACGGGCTCGATGAGAGGAGCGGCGGCGCGGGCCGTTTCGCCCAGGTCGGCGTCCAGGAAGAGGAGGTGGCGAGGGCTGCGGCCCTCGTCGAGGAGGCGGACGGCCTCCGCTCCCGTCTCCATCGCGGCGGCCTTGCCCCTGTTACGGCTGTGGCGCACCACCCGGGCTCCCGCCGCGCGTGCCACTCTGCCGGTCTGGTCCGTCGAGCCGTCGTCCACGACCACGACCAGATCCACGCCGGGCAGGTCCGCCGCTGCCGCGACGGTGGCCGCGATGCGGTCGGCTTCGTTGACGGCCGGGATGACGACCGCTGTGTCACCGTCACCACTACTCACCGAGCATCATCTCCGCACACGACACCTTCCCGAAGCCGAGCACCATGGCCGGCCCGCCGAACGCGGCCCTCGCCCGAGCGCCGTCGGCGTCCCGAACGCCGTCGACATCCCGGACACGACCCGCCCGAACGCCGTCGGCGTCCCGGGCGCGACCCCATCCGAGCGCCACAGCCGGCATCCCGGACACGGCCCCGCCCAAGCGCCATCGGCGTCCCGAGCGCAGCCCTCATCCGAGCGCCGTCGCCGGCGCCCCGAGCGCGGGCCGGCCGGTGCCGACGGTCCTGGCCAGGTCACCTTCGCCACCGTAGCCGACATCCGTGCCTCGACGCGGCGCCCCGCTCACCGGGGCACGCGCCGACACGGCTCCGCTCCGGCGTCTGCGCACGGATCTTGTCATGATCCCTCGGTTATGAGGAACTCCTGCGGCACCTCTTCGTGCACGGTGAACACCGAGTCGAGCCCGGTGACCTGCAGGATCTTGCGTACGGCAGGGCGCGGGGCGGCCACCTCGAGCGCCCCTCCCTGCTCTTTCATCCGTTTGAGTGCCGACAGCAGCACGTTCATCCCCGTGGAGTCACAGAAATCCACGGCGGACATGTCGATGACCACCCGGCTGGGCCCCTCCTTGAGCAGCCGAGTGAACTCGGTCTGCAGGTGGGGCGCCGTGTAGAGGTCGATTTCTCCGGTGATGGCAACGAGTGCTGACCCGGCATGTGATCGAGTCGAGACCTTGAGCTCCACATGGGCAGGCTACTGGCGCGGAGGCTTCCGGTCACGTTCTCACGCCGATAGGTGAACCACAGGTTTTTGTCCTCCGTTTGGGCTCCATGGAAACGGAGAGTACGCGAAGCTTGACAGCGTGATACCAGAACCAGCAGAGCCTCATGGAGAGGGAGGGGCTGGGGCACGGCAGGCGGGCCCCGCGTCGATGAAAACAGACAAACCTGAAGATCCTCAGCGCCAAGGGCTCCGGGAGCGACTGGAGACCATCCTCATCCGCACAGAGAAGGCCACGTCATGGCATGAAGAAGCAGAGCGCCTCCGCGGCCTGGTGAACCGCGAAGGCTACGTCCCCATCCGCACCCGACTCGCGATCGAGGACCTCGACTTCCTGGCGGACGCCCGCCCTGACCTGCTCAAGTTCGCGGAGCTCGGGCTGCGGTTGCTGGATCTCCACCAGCCGAGGGACGCGGGAGGCATCACCAGCGACGCCGCCCACCCGATCCTGCGGTGCCGGAGCTGCATGTGGCGCTGGCCTTGCCCGACATTTCGGGCAATGTCGGAGTCGTTCGGCTCCAGCAGGGAGCTGGCGGAGATGCCACCACCCGAAGCGACACTCCCCGAGAGCGCCTGAGACGGGGCGATCCAGGGGGTCAACCGCCGAAGCCGCCGACGAGCGGAAGCCGGATCTCGAACCGGCAACCCGGCCCGTCGTTGACCACCCCGATCACCCCGTCGTGCGCCTCCACGATCCCTTGCGCGATGGCCAGCCCCAGCCCCGCCCCACCGTCGGCGGCTGGAGTACGAGCAGCCTCTCCCCGGAAGGCCACCTCGAACACCCGAGGCAGGTCCTCCTCAGGAATCCCCCCACAACAATCCGTAACCGACAAACAAGCCATCCCCTCGTCATCCACCCCGGCCCGCAGCACCACGGTCCCGTCCGATGGCGTGTGCCGGATGGCGTTGACCACGAGGTTCCCCAGCGCCCTCCCCAACGCCCCGGCGTCCGCCTCCACCGGCACGGATGCCGAAGCCTCCGCAGTGAGCACCACGCCCTTGGCCCTGGCGAGCGGCTCCGCCCCGGCGAGCGTGTCGGCCACGAGGTCGGCCAGCCCGATACGGGACCGCGAGAGCCGCAGCGCCCCCGCGTGGATCCGTGACAGCTCGAACAGGTCGTCCACCATCGCCGAGAGCCGCTCGACCTCGAGCTTGATCTGCCCGTGGTAGCGCGCGACCGTCGGCGGGTCCGACACCACCCCGTCCTCCAGCGCCTCGACCATGGCCCGCATCCCGGCCAGCGGCGTACGAAGGTCGTGGCTCACCCAGGCGACGAGCTCCCGCCGCGCCTCCTCGAGTGCCCGCTCCCGCGCGTACGCCTCCTCCAGGGTGTTCGCGATCGTCTGGAGCTCGGCGGGCAGCCCACGCGGCGCGGCGAACGGCACGGCGCGCACGGCGGACACCAGCCTCCTGCTCTCGCCCACCACCCGCCTGGCCAGCACGAACGCCACCCCGAGCCCCACCAGCCCGCCCACGGCCACCACGCTCAGCACGAAGTCCTTGACGGACCCCTCGATGATCATCTTCATGATGATGGCCACGACCCCGGCCAGCGTCGCCGCCACGGCGACCACCACGACCACGGCCAGCATCACCCCGATGGACCTGGTGCGCAGGCGCCACATCACCCAGATGCCGAGCAGCGCGATCACCAGCCCGAGCCCCGCCGCGACGGCCACCACCATGGCCAGCTCACTGGGCCGCGCCATCAGGAGCCGCCCTCCAGCGGCTCGTACCGGTATCCGACGCCCCACACCGTGACGATCCTCCGCGGCTCGGTCGGATCTTGCTCGATCTTCTCCCGGAGCCGCCGAACGTGCACGGTCACGGTGGAGGAGTCGCCGAACGACCAGCCCCACACCTGGTTCAGCAGCGCGGAGCGGCTGAAGGCCTGCCGCGGATTACGCATGAGGTGGGCGAGCAGGTCGAACTCCCGGGCCGTCAGCAGCACCTGCTCCCCCCGCAGCCGTACCTCATGAGCCCCCACATCTACCACCAGGTCCCCGTCCCGCAGCACGCCGGTGCCGCCGGTGACGGACGCGCCACGGGCCCGCCGCAGCACGGACTGCACGCGCAGCGCCAGCTCGCGCGGGCTGAACGGCTTGGTGACGTAGTCGTCGGCCCCCGTCTCCAGCCCGACCACCCGGTCGATCTCCTCGCCCAGTGCGGTCAGCATGATCACCGGTACGGGCCAGCGCTCCCTGAGCTTCCTGCACACCTGCAGCCCGTCGATCTTGGGCAGCATCAGGTCGAGCACCATGAGGTCGGGCGGATTGGCCAGCGCCCTGCGCAGCGCCTCCACGCCGTCGCCGACGCATTCGACCTCATGCCCGTCGCGCTCCAGATAGCGCGCGACGACCTCGGAAACGGTCGGATCATCATCGACGACCAGGATGCGGGTGTTCACGACTTCACGGTACGACCAGGGCGCGGGGAAGTGTCAGGTACGTCATTGGTTCGTAAGCCTCGCGGATCATGCCCCGAGGACGTACGGTGGCTGCATGGGTAGAGTCGTGATGCTCGTCATAGGGACCCTGCTGGGTCTCTTTGTGCTGTTCAACTTCCTGTTGCCGATGTTGATGGGCCTGCTCAAGGTCGCCCTGATCATCGGTGTGGTCGCCCTGCTGGTCTTCATCGCGGTGACCGTGGTCGGCAAGTCCTCGCGATCGAGTTGACGCTCTTCCTGTTCGACCCGTGGCTGGTCGGGATCACCATGGTGGCGATCCTGCTGCTGGCCACGTGGGCAGCCATGTTGCTGCCCGTTCTCAGCGGGGAGCCGCCGAGCTTTCCGCTGACCTACGCGCGCCGCACGGCCTTCCAGCGCCAGCGCGACCCGGACGCGGCAGGCCGCTCGCGTCCACGAGCCCCTTGAGCATGCCCCGCTGCAACGTCAAGCGGGGCTCCTCCGACGAGACGGGCGAGCCCTGATCCTTTCGGATACTCGAAGTAGGGCTCATGATCGATTCTCTTGTCACGTTCGTCGTCAACATGTCCGGGGGCAGCGCCGCGCTCGGGATCGTGCTGTTCACGCTGGCCGTACGGCTCGTGCTGCTGCCGCTCAACGTACGCGGCACCCGCGCGGCGAAGATCCGCGAACGGCTCGCCCCCAAGCTGCGTGAGCTGCAGAAACGCCACGCGCGCAACCCCGAGCGCCTCTCCAAAGAGATGTCCGCGCTCTACGCCAAGGAAGGCACCTCACCGTTCGCCGGATTCCTGCCCATGCTGGCGCAGTTGCCGTTCATGTGGCTGATGTACCGGGTGGCCACGCATCCGACCGCGCTGGTTGGCCATGACCTTTTCGGCGCTCCGCTGGGTCAGCAGGTGGCCGGTATGGTCGCTAATTACGGTCTGGTCAGCATGCCAGTTTTGGTCTTTGTTATGGTCATTGTGCTGGTCACAGCGGTGGCGTGGTTCTCCGCCCGAAACATCAAGGTTACGGACGAGCAACCGGGACTGCTGAGGAAGATCATCCCGTTGCTGCCGTACGGCTCCGTGCTCGCCGCGCTGGTGCTCCCGCTCGCGGCCGCGCTCTACCTGCTCGTCTCCACGGCGTGGACCGCGGGCGAGCGGGCAGTGCTCGCTAGCCGGCCTCTTTGAGGGTCTTGACCTGCCCGTTCATCGATGCGCGAGGGGCGGGCAGGATGGCCCACACCGTGGTCGTGTCGCCGTCATGCCGGACCCCCCAGCTCTCCGCCACGTACTCCACGATGCCGAGCCCCCGGCCCCCGAGCGACGAGAGGGTCGGGCGGCCGGCCCGCGGCTCGGTCGCCGCGCCCCCGTCGCTCACCGCCACCTCGATGTGATCGTCGCTCCGCAGCCAGGCCACCCTCACCATCCCCGACGGCAGGGGGTGCGCATGCCTCAGCGCGTTGCTCAGCAGCTCGCTCACCACCAGCACGGCATCGTCGATCGCCGCAGAAAAAACCCCGCTGTCCTGCAGCTCAGTGCTCAGGCGCTGGCGGGCGACGGCGACGCTGGACGGCGCGTACGGCAGCAGCACCACGCTTGACACACCCACCTCCCCGTTCCCTGTGCCCCCCGCGGGAACACTCCCCGGTACGACCGAAATGCCCCGTTACTCGATCCCAGAAACCGCATCTCGATCACAGCTTGTGCACATTGGACGATAGATCAGCGCAACTGTGACCACCTCGTTACCGCATCGGTGTGTCGGATCCGATAGGGGAAACAGCTCGTAGTAAGAGCCGCATTCTCGTGCCCCCTCCGGGTCGCGGATGGGCGCTCACGTCTCCCCCCTGAGCCCTCGCGAGGCTGCGGACGATGTAAAGACCGAGCCCTACTCCACCAAACCTTCTCCGGTCGCCGCTGTCCACCTGGACAAACCTCTCAAAGATCCGCTCCCGGTCGGTCGGCGCGATGCCCACCCCTTCGTCGTCCACGACCACGACCACGTTGTCGTCCTCGGGCCAGGCCGCCACGCCGATCAGCCCGCCTTTGGGCGAGTACTTGAACGCGTTCTCCAGCAGCTGCCCCAGAACGATGTCCGTGGCCAGCGCGTCACCCAGCACGTACGGCAGCCCGTCGCGAATGTCCACCTCGACCCGGTGCTTGTCCGACAGCGCGGGCAGCCCGAGGGTGGCCGCGTCGATCCGCTCGGCCAGGTCGAACTCCTCGATCCGCACCTTCAGCTCGTCCGCCCCCGCCCTGGCCCCGAGCAGCAGGTGGTCCATGAGCTCACCCAGCGACCTGGCCCGCTCGGCGATCGTGTGCACGGCCGAGCGGCGTTCCGGGTCGCTCATCTTGTCCCAGCGCCTGTCGAGCGTGCTGGCGAACCCGCGCACGATTGTGATCGGCGTACGCAGCTCGTGGCTGGTCGTGGCCAGGAACAGGTCCTTGGCCTCCTCGAGCTCCTTGGCCGTGGTCACGTCGCGGAAGTCGATGACCACCTCGCCGGTCTCCTCGATCCGCGCGCTCACGACGTCCAGCCACCGCCCGCTCTCCATCTGGAATGTGACCTTCTCGCCCGGTTTGGGCAGCGGGAACGGCGGCGGCCCGCCGATGACGGCCTCGGCGGAGAACGCGGTGAGCTCGACGGCGGCCGGGTTCCACCGCACCACGCGGCCGGCCTCGTCGAGCACGGCGATGCCGTCGGCACTGGCGTCGAAGACGGCCTGCTCGTGCGCGCGCTGCCGCACCGCCTCCTGGTAGGCCACCGCGTTGCCGACGGCGATGCCCGCATGCCCGGCCAGCAGCTCAAGCAGCTCCAGTTCGAGGTGCCCGGGCGTGCTCTCGGCGAACAGCGCGTACAGGGCTCCGTACGGGCGCCCGCCGACGGCGGCCAGGCCGAGCGCGATCGTGTGCAGGCCGTTCAGCCGCGCCCACACCAGGTCGTCCAGCCCGTCCGACTGCAGCAGGACGGTCTTGCCGGTGCGTAAGAGCTTGTCCACGAGGCTCGTGCGCAGGTCCGTGGTAGTGCCCCTGATGGCGTCCGGCAGCTGGTACGTGCTGACCAGGCGTAACCGGTCCCCCTCGATCAGCACGAACCCGCCCGCGTCCGCCCCCGTGAGCTCGGTCAGGCTGGCCGAGATCTGGTCGAGCACGGCGGAGAGCTCTAGCTCGGAGTTGATGTCGCCGACCACGTCGGTCAGCCTGCGCACCAGACGCGCCCGGCGGGCCATGCGGTTCCTGGCCAGCTCGTCGGCCCGCGCGAGATGGTGCACGCAGACATAGCCGGCCACGGCGCTGCCCAGGCGCAGCGCGCTGATGTCGACGCGCACGTCGAGGACGGTCCCGTCGCTGCGCAGGCGCTTGGTGCGCACCGAGACCTGGCCGCCGGTGCGTACGCGTTCGAGCACGGCGTTGTGCTCGGCGGTGAGCTCGCCGGGCACGATCGGCGCGCGGCGCCCGAGTATCTCCTCCGCCGTCCACCCGAACAGCCGCTCGGCAGCCTCGTTCCAGACCAGCACGCTCTGGTCCCGGTCGACGACCACGACGGCGTTGGGCGAACAGGCGAGCGCAGCACGAGCTATCTCGTCGTCACTCCCGGCCCATTCGTCCCCCACTCCTCCATAGTGCACGTGGCACGGTGAGTGCGTCGGGCGATCCGTCCGATACGCTGCGGTCACGGCGATTCTCGGTGGGTGGGGGGGGTGGGTGCCATGTCGAGTGGCGATCTCGATGCCTTGTTGCGGGTGACCTCCAGCACCTATCGAGGCGAGACGCCCCCCGACATCGCCTTCGGCACCTATGACGGCGCCGTCGGCAGGCTGGTGCTCGCGGTGACGGGCAAGGGCATCGTGGCGTGCAGCTTCGAGCCGGAGAACAACGTGTTCGCGCTGCTCACGAGGCATGTGGGCACGTTCATCGGGCCGGACGCGCGCCGGCTCGACCCGGTGCGCAGGGAGCTGGACGCATACTTCTCCGGCCGCCTGCGGGCTTTCGCCACACCGGTGAACCTGACGCTGGCCACGCCGTTCGCCCGTACGGTGCTGCAGAAGACGACGGTGGTCCCGTACGGCACGACGACCACGCTGGAGGAGATCGGCGCGAGCATCGGCAGGCCGCGCGCGCTGCGGGCGATCGGCAACGCGCTGGCCTCCAACCCCGTGTGCGTGATCGTGCCGTGCCACCGGGTGGTGCGCGAGGACGGCGGGCTCGGCGACTACGCGGGCGGCCCCACGGCCAAGCAGCACCTGCTCAACGTCGAGAAGCGCGCGTCAACGAGCCGATGAGCAGCGCCACCAGCGCGGCCACGACGGCCGCGCCGAGCGCGCCGTTCATCCACGGCTGCCGGGTGAAGCCGATGGCCTCGCGGGCCGACTGCCAGAAGGCGTCCCACTTCGGGACCGTGGGCGTGGAGGTCGTCAGCCAGTACGCGACGAAGCCAAGGGCCCACGGCACCAGCCTCGACCAGCGCGCGGGCGCGTTCTCCGCGGTGTTCCAGCCGCGCGAGCCGCCGAGCACGAAGTAGTCCACGGCCAGCACCGCGAACATCGGCACGAACACCGCCCCGATCACCCCCAGGAACGCCCCGTACGAGGTGACGTCCACGAACAGGGCGATCGCGACGGTCAGCACGCCGATGGCGGTGGAGAAGATGCGCCGGTCCACGCGCGGCATCAGGTTCTGCAGCGAGACCGTGGTGGAGTAGACGTTGGCGAACGACTGGTCGGTCTCGCGCAGCACCAGGATCGCGAAGAACAGCGCGCCCAGCGGCACCGCGACGAACGGGCCGAACACCGACGTCCCATCGGCCAGCACCGCGTCCGCCCCCGCCATGGCCACCGCGTACACGCCCAGCCCCAGGCATGCCACCTGCGCCAACGTGTACCCGCCGACCACGCCGGTGAACGCGGCCCCGCTCGACCTGGAGTGCCGGGCGAAGTCCGCCGCCATCGGCACCCACGACACCGACAGCGCGATCACGTAGTCGACGGCCGGGGCGAACGCCGCCCAGGACCCGCCGGTGTGCACGGGGGCCCGGGTCAGGAAGAACCAGGCGAACCACACCAGCGACACGATCACGCCGATGGTGACGTACCGCCGCAGGATCCGCACCGACCCGAGCGGCCAGATCGTGAGCGCGGTGGTCAGCGCTCCGGCCGCGATCACCCACACCGCGTACGGCACCGCGCCGAAGATGGCACCGGCGGCCTTGGCGATGACCCACAGCTCGAACGCGCCCCAGCCGATCATCTGCACGATGTTCAGCACCGTGGGCACGTACGAGACCCGCGCGCCGAACAGCCCCCGCAGCAGCACCATCGCGGGCTCCCCCGTCCGTGTGCCCGGGATGGCGGACAGGCCGACCATGGCCGTGCCGATCAGGCTGCCCACCACGACGGCCACCAGCGCGGCGGCCAGGCTGAGCGGGGCGCCGCCGAGCGGGTCGAGCAGGAGCAGCGCTCCGGAGAAGCCCAGAAGGCTCACGCCGAGGTTCGCCCAGAGCGCACCCTGGTCGAGCACGCCCAGCGTCTTCGGCGGCCTGCCCTCGAGGGTCAGGGGAACTTCGTCGGCGACATGCGTCATCGCACACTCCCTACGCCGGCATTACCCGGACAGGTTCAGGCGGTCGGCAGCGGATCGTGTGCTGCCCTCTCAGCCCGGTGAACCCCGAGCTCCCGCGACGATCTGAAGTTGGCGCCCTCATCATGCCCTAGTGGCGGCAGAAACGCCACAGGGAGGCTTTACATGTGCTTTGAGAAGATTTTTAGGCCACGAAGGGCGTCTGCCCCGTTTCGCTGACCATCGGGCGACGCGCGAACTCCCACGACTGCATGCCGCCACCGACGTTGACCGCGTCGCGCCCGAGCTGGTTGAGCCAGGCCGCGACCTGCAGGGACCGGCCGCCAACCCGGCAGACGACATAGACCGTCCGGTCGCCGGGCACCTCGTCGACCCGCCCTTGGATCTGGGTCATGGGGATGTGGACAGCCTCCGGCGCGTGCCCGGCGACCCACTCGTCCTGCTCTCGGACGTCGAGCAGGTAGGCGTCGTCGGGAACGGCACTGGCTTCGATCTCAGGAACGGTCATGACTCCATCATCTCGCGGCGAGGGAGCGCCGCCGCCTGGAGGAGGAGCGACGAAGGAGCGACGGGGGAAGGCGGCGGCATCTGGCGACCGAGCCCGCCTCACGGAGTGAGGCCATCAACACGCGAGTCGTAGGCGGCACGCGCTTCGGCGATCTCCCGCTGGTGCTCCTCCGTCCAGGTGACCAGCGCCTTTATGGTCTGGTGCAGCGTACGGCCGAGCGGCGTCAGCGCGTAGTCGACCCTGGGCGGCACGACGGGGTGGACCGTGCGGCTGACCAGGCCGTCGCGCTCGAGCTGGCGCAGGGTCACGCTGAGCATGCGCTGGCTGACGCCGTCGATCTCGCGGCGGAGCTGGGTGAAGCGCAGGCTCTGGCAGTCGAGCAGGGCGATCACCAGCAGCGACCACTTGTCCGCGATGCGGTCGAGTATCTGGCGGACCTCGCAGTCCTCGCGGGTGTCCCACTGGCGTACGTCGTAGTCGGCTTCCACGGTGCTGTCGCAGTAACCGAGTGATTCCGAAGTGCCTTCTTCCATGACATTTCATGTTGGCTGATGATGTGTCCGGTTACAAGAGAGAACCGAAATGCCTAGAAGTAACCGGGAGTTTGTTATGCCTGCTCGCTCTTGGGGCGTGCTGATTGTTTTGTGCGGAGCCATCTTTCTCGAGGGCATCGACGTGGCCATGCTCAACGTCGCCCTCCCGTCCATCAGGGCTGACCTGGGGCTGTCAACGGGGGTGCTGAGCGGGGTCGTGAGCGCGTACGTGCTCGGCTACGGCGGCTTCATGCTGCTCGGCGGCCGGGCGGCCGACCTGCTGGGCCGGCGGCGGATGTTCCTGCTCTGGCTGGGGGTGTTCCTGGCCTTCTCCGGGCTCGGCGGATTCGCTCATGAGGGGTGGGTGCTGCTGGTGGCCAGGTTCGTCACGGGGGTGGCCGCCGCGTTCATGACCCCGGCCGGGCTCTCCCTGCTCACCACGACCTTCCCCGAGGGCCCGCGGCGCAACCGGGCCCTGCTCATCTACGCCGGCACGGCGGCGGGCGGCTTCGCGCTCGGGCTGGTGATCGGCGGCCTGCTGACCGCGTTCGGCTGGCGCTGGGTCTTCTTCGCGCCCGTCCTGCTGTCGCTGGTGATCCTCCTCGCCGCGATCCCGCTGCTCAAGGATTCCCCTTCCGAGTCTCGCGGCGGCGGCTTCGACGCGGCGGGCGCTCTGAGCGTCACGGGCGCGATGATGCTGCTGGTCTACGGGGTGGTACGCCTCGAGCACCCGTCCGACGGCTGGCCGCTGACGGTGGCCGCCTTCCTCGGTGGCCTGGCGCTGCTCGGGACCTTCGTGGCCGTGGAACGCCGCTCCGCCCGCCCCCTGGTCCGCCTGGGCATACTCAGGTCGGGCGCCCTCGTCCGGGCGAACGTGCTGGCCGCCCTGCTCACCGCCTCGTTCTTCGGCTTCCAGTTCCTGGTCACGCTCTATCTGCAGGAGCTGCGCGGCTGGTCCACCATCCAGACGGGCCTGGCCCTGCTGGCGGCGGCCGCCGACGTGATCCTCGCCCCGACGCTCACGCCGTGGCTGGTCAACCGGTACGGCAACGCCAAGGTCGTCCTGGGCGGCCTGCTGTCGGGGCTGCTGGCGTACGCGCTCTTCCTCGGGGTGGGGCTCGACTGGACGTACGCGGCCATGCTGCCCTCGATGCTGCTGATCGGCCTGATGTTCGCCTTCGTCTACGGCCCGCTCACGATCGTGGCCACGGACGGCATCGCGCCGGAGGAGCAGGGGCTGGCGAGCGGTCTCATCAACACGTCGTTCCAGTTCGGCGCGGCCCTGGGCCTGTCGATGGTCACCGCGGTCAACGTGGCGGCCCTGGGCGACGGGACCACGGCGGAGGCCGGCCTCACGGCGCTGCGCACGGCCCTGGCGGTCCCGGTGACGGCCACCCTGCTGGGCGCGGTGGTGGCGGCCATCGGCCTGCGCAGGCGCACGGGGACCCGGGAGGCGGACCGGGTGCCGGTCGGCGCCTGAGCACCCACGCAGGGGTCATTTGAGCAGCCGGGACAAGCGCCGATCGGCGAGGGGCTTGCCGCCGGTCTGGCAGGTGGGGCAGTACTGCAGGGACGAGTCGGCGAAGGACACCTCGCGGATGGTGTCGCCGCACACGTCGCACGGCTGCCCCGTCCTGTTGTGGACGCGCAGCCCGGACTTCTTCTCCGCCTTGAGGTCCTTGGCCGCCAGCCCGTGCGCCCGCTCCACCGCCTCTCTCAACGTGGTGATGATGGCCTCGTGCAGGTCGGCGATCTGCGCGTCCGTCAGCGACGACGCGATCTTGAACGGGGACATCCTGGCCGCGTGCAGCACCTCGTCCGAGTACGCGTTCCCGATGCCCGCGATGACCTTCTGGTCGCGCAGCAGCCCCTTGATCTGGGTGCGGTTGCCGCTCACGATGCGCTTGAGCGCTTCCACGGTGAAGGACTCGTCGAGGGGGTCGGGACCGAGGGAGGCGACACCGGGGATGTCTTCCGGATTTTTCGTGACATAGACGGCGAGACGCTTCTGCGTCCCCGCCTCCGTCAGCTCGAACCCGGGCGCCAGCCCCTCCTCATCGGGCGCCAGCCGGACCCGTACCGCGAGCGGCCCCTTGCCGGGGCGCACGGGCTTGGCGCCCGAGAGGTCGTCGCGCCAGCGCAGCCAGCCCGCTCTGGCCAGATGGATGATCAGGTGAAGGCCGTCGCAGTCGAGGTCGAGGAACTTGCCGTGCCTCGACACGCTGGTGACGGTCAGCCCGCCCAACGCGGTCACGGGCGGGTCGAACGTCTTGAGCGCCTGGATGGCCACCACGTCGACCCCCAGGACCGTACGACCCACCGCCCGCTCGCGCAGGAAGTGGGCGAGAGACTCCACTTCGGGAAGTTCCGGCATGCCACCAGGGTACGGCGCACACCGAACCGTCCACAGCCTGTGGAAACCGTGTCAGGCGAACACGGCTACGGCACGTCCCAGAAGGCCAGCTCGTGCGCCATGCCCTCGGCGAACAGCGCCTCCGCCCGCGCCGGATCCGGCCCCGCCTCGTCGATCATCTGCGCGATGCGCACGGTCAGCGCTTCGAACCCCGGATCCGCGTACGTGTCCACCCAAGCCCGATATCTCGGCTCAGCGGGCGGATTCTCCGCCAATATCCGCCCAAGACTCGAATATCCCCACATACACGGATAAAGCGCGGCCAGCCCCTCCCCATACGACGCCGCCGACTCCAGCAGGAACGCCGTGTACGCCGCGCACGCCGGCCCCTTCACCGCCCCCTCCAGATCGGCCCCGAACTCCGCCGACATCGACCTGTGCAGGCTCAGCTCGTCGTGGTACGTGGTGTGCGCCAGGTCCACCAGGTCACCCAGATGCCCGGCGGGAGCCTGCCAGGCCAGCCGCGCGAAGACCCGTACGTAGTCGAGCAGGAACAGGTAGTCCTGCTCCAGCCACGACCTGAACACCGGCTCGGGCAGGTCGCCACGCCCGATGCCGGCCACGGTGGGGTGCTCGAGCTGCGCCTTGAGCAGCGGGCGGCCGATGGCGTGCAGCTTCTCCGAGATGGTCATGGTTGGGAGGTTAGTGTCGAAGCATGACTGTGACGATCGCCGAGGAAGTCCTCCTGCTCGCCTACAGCGAAGACGGCATGCCACTGATCAGCTGGCCCCAGCTGGTTCCCGCGCTCGCCGGCGCCATCCTCGCCGAACTCGCCATCCGCGAACGGGTGGAGGTGTCGGACGAGAAGGTGACACTCAAGGACGCGTCCCCGCTCGGCGACGCCGAGCTGGACGCCGCGCTCGCCCGCATCGCCGCGGAGAGCACGGAGCAGAAGCCGGTCTGGTGGATCCAGCAGCTGCGTTCGGCCGAGTTGCGCCAGCGCCTGCTCTCCAGGCTGGCGGAGTCGGGCGTGCTGTCGGAGCAGCGGGCCAAGCGGATGATCATCTTCACCACCATGCGCTGGCCCGAGGCCGACCCGAGCGTGGAGGGGGAGGTCAGGGACCGGGTGCACAGCGTCCTGGCGGGCGCGGACCCGGACGCCCGCACGGCCGCCCTGATCGCGATCGTGCACGCGGCCAAGCTCGACCGCGAGGTCTTCCCTGAGGGGAGCGAACAGCGCGTCGCCGAGATCATGGAGGGCGCCTGGGCCGGTGCCGCGGTCGCCAAGACGATCGCCGGCGTCCAGGCGGCCGCGATGGCCGCCGCGAACGTCGTCATCATCACCACCACGACCACCACGACAGGCTTGCTCTCCAACTGAAAAGCAACGGCGGCCCGCCGGACACCGGCGGGCCGCCGAAGCCGACAACACCGGTCACTTGCTGTCGATGATGTCCTGGGGAACCGGCTTGTCGTTCTTCAGCGCGTCGAAGAGGGCCAGAGCCTTGACCCGGTCCCACTTGACCGCCGTGCCGCCGCTGGGGACGGGCTCGTTCCCGCCGAACGGCACCACCGTCGTCACGGGGCTGTCGCCCATCGCCAGTCCCAGCGACAGCATGTCGAACGCCCCCGTCCCGTCGTCGACCGCGACCGCGTCGGTGGCGCTCATCGCCAGCGGGATCGACGTGAACGGGTTGATCAGCACCCCGGGACTGGCCGCCTTCTTCACGACCGCGCCCAGGAACTGCCGCTGCCTCTTGGTCCGCTCGAAGTCGGGCAGCGCGCCGCCCTTGCGCGTCCGCACGTATCCGAGGGCCTGGGCGCCGTTGAGCATCTGCGTGCCCTTCTTCAGCTTGAGCCCCGCCTTCGGGTCGTCCACGGCGGCCCGTACGTTGATCTCGACCCCGCCGATGGCGTCCACGATGTTCACGAACCCGGCGAACCCGATCTCCATGTAGTGGTCGATCCGCACCCCGGTGACCGTCTCCACGGTGCGGACCAGCAGCTGCGGCCCGCCGTTGTAGGCGGCGTTGAGCTTGTCGCGCCCCTTGCCGGGGATGGTGACCGCCGAGTCGCGCGGCAGGCTGACCAGCGTCGGCTTGTCACCGGTGTCGGGAATGTGCAGCAGCATCATCGAGTCCGTACGCTGCCCGACCGCCCTGCCCGTGGCCAGCTTCTTCCGCTGGGCGGCCGACAGGCCCTTGCGGCTGTCGGAGCCGACGAGCAGCCAGTTGGTGCCGGGAGTGTCGGCGACCCGGCCCTGGTAATCGTCGAGCACGCCCTCGATGCCCGTGATCCGGGAGTTGATCCAGAAGAACAGGCCGACGGCCGCCACGAGCAGGACGACCAGCAGCCCGGCCACGATCTTCAGGACGGTCTTGCCGGACATCCGCCCGCGCGTTTTCGTGGGCCCGGACGGCTCGCCGCCCTTCGAGCGCAGCGGCCGGACCGGGCTGTTGCCGGAGCGCGCCCTGCCGTACACGCGCGAGCCGGCCCTGGGCGGCTCATTCGAGGAGGAGCCGGGCTCGGGAATCTGCGAGGCCGCCGGCAGCTTGTGTGTGGGCGCACCCGGCCCCCCGAACGGGACCTCGTGGGCCGGCGCACCCCCTGAGCGCAGGCCGTCATTGGGCTTGGGTGGCAGCGGGCGGCCGTCGCCTGGTGACCGCATGGCCCGCGTCCGGTCGTCCTCAGACACTTCGCCTACTTCCCTTCGCTTTGTCATAGACGCTACGTCGAACCCCGCAGCAGTGAAGACTTTCCGCCAAGGTTTTCCCACGTAAAAGTACGCGGAACCCGCGAAGAGTCACTCCGGAAACATAGATGCCAACAGCATCGTTACGGTTATGGACGACCTCTATCGAAGGGATGATCGTGTCCGCTCCGGACCCGTGGAGTCTTCGCCCGTGCTGTGGCACGGGTTCCTCTGAAAGCTCACCATGGTGAGCGCTTATCTGGGCCTCCTGGCCCTCTTCCTCCTCACGGCGGCGACCGGCTACTTCGTCGCTCAGGAGTTCGCCTTCGTAGCCGCCGACCGCGCGCTCCTGCGCGAGCAGGCCGCCGCGGGCGACCAAGCCGCTGACAAGGCGCTCCAGGTCACGTCCCGCCTCTCCTTCATGCTCTCCGGCGCGCAGCTCGGCATCACCGTCACGGCGCTGCTGGTCGGCTTCCTGGCCGAGCCCGCCATCGCCACGATCGTACGGCCCTGGCTGGCGGACACCGGTATGGCCGACACCATGATCACCGGCCTCTCGGTCGCCATCGGGGTCTTCGTGGCGACTGTCGTCCAGATGGTCCTGGGCGAGCTGGCGCCGAAGAACCTCGGCATCGCCAGGCCGGAGCCGGTGGCCAAGTTCCTGGCCAGCTCGACGCTGGTCTATCTGGCCGTGGTGGGCCCGGTGGTCAAGCTGTTCGACTCCGCGGCGACCGGCCTGCTCCGGCGCGTGGGCATCGAGCCGGTCGAGGAAGTGGAGCACGGCGCGACGCCGGAGGAGCTCTCCCGCATCATCGAGGAGTCCACCAGGGCCGGCGAACTGCCGCCCAGGCTCTCAGACCTCCTGGAACGGGCCCTGGAGTTCGGCGACAGGACCGCGGAGGAAATCATGGTCCCCCGCCCCCGCGTGGTGGTGGTCCGCGCCGACCAGCCGATCAAGGACCTCATCGAGATCATGCGCAAGTGCGGCCACTCCCGCTACCCGGTACTCAACGAGGACGGCGACGTGGCAGGCGTGACAGGCGTACGCGAACTCCTCTCCTCGGGCCTCGACGAGGGCCGGATCGCAGACATCACCCGACCGGCCCTGCTCATCCCCGACTCGGTGCCGATACCGGCGGTCCTCGACAGGATGCGCGCGGCCAAGGACGACATCGCCTGCGTCATCGACGAGTACGGCGGCCTGGCCGGCGTGATCACGGTGGAGGACCTGGCGGAGGAGCTGGTCGGCGAGCTGGTCGACGAGAACGACCCGGAGCCGGTCGGCGCGGTCGAGCAGCCGGGCGGCGTCTGGGAGGTCCCTGGCACGCTCAGGCTGGACGAGGTGGAGCGGGCCACCGGCGTGGCACTCCCGGAGAGCGACGATTACGACACGCTCGCGGGCCTGGTCCTCGCGAGGCTCGGCAGGATGCCCGACGAGGGCGACACGGTGACGGTCCCGATCGAGCAGGACACCGACCCGTTCGCGGAGCAGGAACCAGAACACCTGGCAGAGCTGACAGTGATCTCCCTCAACCGCAGGGTGCCCGAGTGGGTCCGCCTGTCGCCGGTCAAGCACGCGGAGGCGGCACGATGACCCTGCTCATCCTCAGCCTGGCGCTGCTGGCCTTCAACGCGTTGTTCGTGGCCGCGGAGTTCGCCTTCGTCTCCTCAAGACGCCACCGCCTGGAGGAGATCGCCTCCCGCAACAACAACCGCCTGATAAGGCTGACGGCAAGATCAGCCATAGGCGGCGGCAAACAACTCTCCCTCATGCTCGCCGGCGCCCAACTGGGCATCACCCTGTGCACACTGGGCCTGGGCCAGGTGACGGAACCAGCAATAGAACACGCCCTGGAGCCGCTCTTCGCCGCCGTAGGCGTCCCAGAAGCCCTACGCCTCCCCATAGCACTGACAATCGCCCTGGCCCTGGTGACCTTCCTCCACATGGTGGTAGGCGAAATGGCCCCGAAGTCCTGGGCGCTGACGCACCCAGAACGCTCGGTCCTCCTCCTCACGCTCCCCTTCCGCGCGTTCACCTGGCTGATGCGCCCACTGCTCTCAGCCCTGAACGGCGTGACAAACCTCATCCTCCGCCTGTTCGGAGTTCAGCCAAGAGACGAACTGGCCACCACAAGAACCCCCCGCCAACTGGCCATGCTGGTAGGCGAGTCAGGCAGGATGGGACTCCTGGACAGAGAGGAACACGACCTCCTGACCAGAGCCCTGAGACTGGACGACGAAGGCATAGAACGCCTGATGGTCCCCATCGACAAGGCGGTAATGGTCCCCCCGTCGGCAACCGCCGCAGAAATCAGAGAGGCCGCCGCCAAGAGCGGCCACCTCCGCCTCCTGGTAGGCACAGCAGACAACGTGAAGGGCGCCCTGCACGCCAGAGACGCCCTCCTACAACCATCAAGCAATGCGGAAGACCTACGCAGACCGGCACCAAAACTCCCCTGCGTAACCCAGGTCCCAGAAGCGGTAACGGCCCTCCAGGAGGCAAGAGCCCACCTGGCCCTGGTAACAAACCAGCCAGGAGAAGTGATCGGAATGGTCACCCTCACAGACCTGCTGGGCGAACTCCTGGACACAAGAACCCTAGCTGTGACCTAAATCACACGGACGTACCACCCAAACACGGCACCCCGCACAGCTTCCTCGAAAAGAAAGACCCCAACCCTTGCGATCCAGCAAACACTTCGCCAGTGTGGGTCTGCCATGAATACGGCAAGCAGCCATACGAAGCGCCGGGAAATCCCGGCAGCCCCAGATGGGGGCCCGGGGGGACTCCCTCCGAGATGGGGGGTCCCGGGGGGACTCCCCCGAGATGGGGGGTCCCGGGGGGACTCCCCCGGAAACGCTGGGGGTCCGGGGGTTATCCCCCGGGAAGAAATGACGAGGGGACCCGAGGAAGCCGGTCCCGAAGGGCCGGCGACCAAGGATCCCCAGTCACCGAGTGGGCGAGGAGGGATTTGAACCCTCACGTCCTTTCGGACACACGGACCTGAACCGTGCGCGTCTGCCGTTCCGCCACCCGCCCTTGTGGGTGCGGAAAGAACACTAGCACGGAACAGCCAGTGGTACTGAACCCGGATACGATCGCATAAGACACGGGAGCGGAGGAGCTGGGCGCGACAGCCGACGAGCGCCAGGGGAAGCCGTGACGTGGGAACGAGCGGAAACCGGGCGCCGGACGCGTCTGGGGGCCGCGATCATATGCACGGAGGAAGGGAGGTACCCGGTGGGAGTCCTTCAGCGCTTCGAGAGGAGGCTCGAAGGCTTGGTTGAGGGGGCCTTTGCACGGGCGTTCAAATCTGACCTTCAGCCGGTCGAGGTCGCCAGCGCGGTTCAGCGGGAGATGGATGAGCGTGCGGCGATCGTCGCTCAGGGTCGCACGCTCGTGCCCAACGACTTCGTGGTTGAGCTTTCCACGACCGACAGCGAACGGCTTGAGGTCTACGCCGACAGCATCAGCCACGAGCTGGCCAACCTCGCCAGGGAGTACGCCAAGGAGCAGGGCTACTCCTTTGTGGGACCGGTCCGGGTTCGCTTCGAGACCGCCGGCGACCTGGCTGTGGGCCTGTTCCGCATCAGGTCCGGCGTCATTCGCGGCGCGACGGTCGAGCAGGACGAGATCCGCCAGCCGGCGAGCGACCTGCCTCCGTCCCGGCCGCACGCGTTCAACGGGCGGCCCAGGCTGCTCGTCTCCACTCAGGACGACCCGCAGGGCGACCGTTCCTACGAGCTCACCACTCAGGTGACCTTGCTCGGCAGGGGCACCGACTGCGATCTTCGTCTCGTCGACCCGGGCGTTTCGCGGCACCACGCGGAGCTGCGCGTCGAGGGCCAGCTCGTGGCCCTCGTCGATCTGGGATCGACGAACGGCACTTTCGTCAACGGCCAGCCGGTACGCAGGATCGAGCTCCAGAACGGCACGCGAGTGACGCTGGGGCGTACGACTCTGGTGTTCCGGCGCGATTAGGGGTAGACAAACGGTCCATGTCCGAGCTCACGCTGCTGCTGATCCGGCTCGCCTTCCTGGCGGTGCTGTGGTTCTTCGTCATTGCCGCAGTCGGCGTGATCCGGACTGACTTGTTCGGTTCACGCACGGCACCCGCGGGCCCACGTAACGTGAAACCCGCCAAACCCGTGGCGAAGCCCAAGAGCAAGAAGGGCGAGCCACGCCAGCTCATCGTTACCGGTGGTCCGCTGCAAGGCACCACCATCAACCTCACGGAGACGCCCATCACCATTGGCCGGGCCAATGACGCCACGCTGGTTGTGACGGACGACTACGCTTCCAGCCTGCACGCCCGGCTCTCCCCCCAGGACGGTCAGTGGATCGTGGAAGATCTCGGCTCGACCAACGGCACGTATCTCGACCGCTCGAAAGTCACCCGTCCGACCCCGGTGCCGCTCGGTGTTCCGATCCGCGTCGGCAAGACAGTCATTGAATTGCGCAAATGACCATCGCACTCCGCTACGCCGCCCGCTCGGACGTCGGCCTCCTCCGCGAAGGAAACGAGGACTCGGCGTACGCTAGCGGCCGCCTGCTTGCCGTCGCCGACGGCATGGGCGGGCACGCACACGGCGAGGTGGCGAGCTCAGTCGCCATCGCCGCCATGGCCTCTCTGGAAGAGGCCCAACAGGGGGGTGACCTGCTCAACGCCATCGAGGCAGCGGTACGCGACGCCAACCGCAGGCTGCACGAAATGGTGGGGCGGGATCCCAGCCTCAAAGGCATGGGCACGACTCTCACGGCCATGCTCTGGCACGGCACCCAGGTCGCCCTGGTGCATGTCGGCGACTCGCGCGCCTACCTGCTCAGACGCGGGGAGCTCTACCAGATCACCCATGACCACACGCTGGTGCAGCAGCTCGTCGACGACGGGCGCATCACGCCGGAAGAGGCCGCCACGCATCCGCAGCGCTCGATCCTGCTGCGGGCGCTCGACGGCAGCGGCGAGGTCGATCCCGACCTCACGCTCCGCGAGGCACAGGTGGGCGACCGCTACCTGCTGTGCTCCGACGGGTTGTCCGGTGTGGTGAGCGCGGAGACGCTGCACGCCACGCTCACCAACATCGACGACCCGGAAGAGGTCGTGCGCCAGCTCATCGACCTGGCCAACAGGGGAGGCGGGCCCGACAACATCACGTGCGTGCTTGCCGACGTGGTGGAGCTCACCGACGGGCAGCAGGTGCCCGCCGAGGCCGCCGTCGTCGGCGCCGCGGGCATGAACCGGCTGCACGGAAACCCACAGGAGACCCAGCCGGGGCGAGCCAGCGCGGTGACCGCACCCCAGCCGGTGCTCACCGACGACGACTTCGCTGAGCCGGTCGCCGAGGCGCCCCGGCGCAGGCGACGTCGTCTGTGGCCCGTGCTGGTCACCGTGCTGGGCGTAGGCGTGGTCGCCGTCGGCATCGGCGGCTACTTCGGCTACCAGTGGACCCAGGACCAGTTCTTCGTCGGGGCTAGGGGCGACGAAGTGGTCGTGTTCCAGGGGATCCAGAAGGAGCTGGGCCCGTTCCAGCTCTTCAAGGTCTCCAAGCCCACAGGCCGGCAGCTCTCCCAGCTGTCCGAGGCCGACCAGGCGGCGATCAAAAGCGGCATTCCGGTCACCACCGTCGACGAGGGCATGACGAAGATCAACGCTTTGAAGTTCTCCGCGGACCAGCAGAGCGCGGACCAGAAGAGCAGCGACACCCCCGCTACGACCGCCACCGCGTCGCCCACGCCATCCGCGAGCGCGACCAGGACGAAGCAACGGTAAATGAGCGAAGTCGCACTCTCCCCCGCCCCGATGCCGGCCAAGCGCCGCATGGCCCAGCTGGTCATGCTCGCGCTCGCGGTGCTGATCGTCATGGGGGCCTACGCCAACGTGGGCCTGGCGATGACCGGCGCGGTCCCCGCGGGGATGCTGACGTACGGCCTGGGCCTGGGCGGGCTGATGCTGGCCGCCTACCTCGTGCTGGCCAAGTTCGCCCCCTGGGCGGATCCCCTGATTCTGCCGCTGGTGACGTTGATCAACGGCCTCGGCCTGGTGATGATCTACCGGCTGGAGAACTCCGGCGCGAAGATGCAGGCGGGCGCCTCCACCAACACCCAGATCATCATGACCGCCGCGGGCGTCGTGCTGTTCGCCGTGACGCTGCTCGTGCTGCGCGACCATCGCATGCTGCAGCGGCTGACGTACACGGCGGGGCTGATCGGCGTGGTCCTGCTCGTCTCGCCGCTGACGCCTGTGCTGGGCAAGGAGATCAACGGCGCGCGCATCTGGATCGGGTTCGGCGCCGCCTCCATCCAGCCGGCGGAGTTCGCCAAGATCGCGCTGGTCGTCTTCTTCGCCGGCTACCTGGTGGCCAAGCGCGACGTGCTGGCGCTGGCCGGGCGGCGGCTGCTCTTCATCGACCTGCCGAGGGCCCGCGACCTCGGCCCGGTGCTCATCACCTGGGCGGTCGCCATCGGCGTGCTCGTCCTGCAGAAGGACCTGGGCTCGTCGCTGCTGCTGTTCGGCGCCTTCGTGGTCATGCTGTACGTCGCCACGCAGCGCACGTCATGGGTGCTGATCGGCATCCTGCTGTTCGTCGGCGGCGCGTTCCTGGCCGGGCAGATCTTCAGCCACGTGGGTGACCGGTTCGCCGTCTGGCTCAACCCGGGCGACCCGACGTACTACGACCGCGCCTACGGCGGCAGCTTCCAGATCATGCAGGGCCTGTTCGGGCTGGGCGCGGGCCGCATCCTCGGCACCGGCCTGGGCCAGGGCCACCCCGACCTGATCCCGCTGGCCTTCTCCGACTTCATCTTCAGCGCGACGGGTGAGGAGCTCGGCCTGACGGGGCTGATGGCGCTGCTCATGATGTACGCCCTGCTGGTCGAGCGCGGCCTGCGCACCTCACTCGCGGCCCGCGACCCGTTCTCCAAGCTCCTGGCGGGCGGCCTGTCGTTCATCCTGGCCTGGCAGGTCTTCATCATCGTCGGCGGTGTGACGAACCTCATCCCGCTGACCGGCCTGGTCACCCCGTTCATGTCCCAGGGTGGCTCGGCGTTGCTGGCTAACTGGATCCTTATCGCGCTATTGGTACGCATGTCGGACGCGGCGCGGCGGCCCCCGCCCCAGGCGATCCAGAACGAAGGACTGACGCAGGTGTTTCAGCGATGAACAGCCCTCTGAAGCGCGTGGCCGTGGCCTGCCTGGCCATGTTCGCGCTCCTGATGATCAACGTGAACTACCTGCAGGCCGTGCGGGCGGAGGAGCTGAGCACGGACGCTCGCAACACCCGCAACTACTACGAGCGCTACGCCATCGAGCGCGGCCGCATCACCGCGGGCGGCAAGGTGCTCGCACAGTCCGTCGAGACCAAGGACCCCCGGTTCAGGTTCGTCAGGGAGTACCCGGAGGCCAAGCTCTACGCGCACGTCACCGGCTTCTTCTCGCCCGAGAGCGTGAGCGCGATCGAGAAGTCGGAGAACCCGCTGCTCGACGGGTCCAGCCCCGACCTGCTGCTGCGGCGGAGCATCGACCTGTTCACCGGTGAGCCGACCAAGGGCGCCAACGTCGATCTCACGATCAACCCCAAGGCCCAGAAGGCGGCCTACGACGCGCTGCGGCAGAGCGGCAAGCGCGGCGCCCTCGTCGCGCTCGACCCGAGGACCGGCGCGATCCTCGCGATGGTCTCGCTGCCCACCTACGACCCCACCGAGCTGTCCGGCACCGACAAGAGCAAGGTCTTCCCGCGCTACGACGAGCTCGCCAAGGACAAGGGCCAGCCGCTGCTCAACCGGACGATCGACCAGACCTACCCGCCCGGCTCCACGTTCAAGGTCGTGACGATGGCGGCCTACCTCGAGGACGACGACTCCCGCGGCCCGCAGTCCACCGTGGCCGCGCCGCAGCGGCTGCCCCTGCCCGGCACGACCATCAGCCTGCCCAACTACGGCGGCGCCGCCTGCGGCTCCGGCTCGGTCACGCTGACGTTCGCGCTGGAGAAGTCCTGCAACACGCCGTTCGGCAAGATCGGCATGGACCTGGGCTACGACAAGATGAAGGAGCAGACCGAGAAGTTCGGCATGGGCGAGCCGCTGGCCGTGCCGATGTCCGTGGCGGGCAGCGACTTCGGCAAGGAGGAGGACAAGGCGGCCCTGGCGATGGCCTCCATCGGGCAGCGCAACAACCGGATGACGCCGCTGCAGATGGCGATGATCGCAGCGGGCATCGCCAACGACGGCAAGGTGATGAAGCCGTACCTGGTCAACAAGATCACCGACTCCAAGGGCGACACGGTGGACGAGGCCGACCCCTCGGAGCTGTCCGAAGCGGTCAGCTCCGAGACGGCGGGCAAGCTGCGTGAGATGATGGCCAGCGTCGTCCAGAACGGCACCGCCAACCTGGCGCAGATCCCAGGCGTCCAAGTAGCGGGTAAGACAGGCACCGCGGAGACTGCCGACAACCAGCCGCCGCACGCCTGGTTCATCTCCTTCGCGCCTGCCAACGACCCGAAGGTGGCCCTCGCGGTCATCGTCGAGTCCGGAGCGGCCAAGGTCGGCGCGGAGGCGACCGGCGGCCACACCGCCGCGCCGATCGCAAAGGCCGTGCTGGAGGCGGTGCTGAACAAATGAGCGACGGTAACCTGCTGGGTCATGCGGCTCCGTAACCGCTACCTCCTGCTCTCCCGCATCGCCGCAGGCGGTATGGGAGAGGTTTGGCGTGCCCGTGACGAGTTGCTCGGGCGCGAGGTAGCGGTGAAGATCCTGCGTAGCCACATCTACGCGGACCCCACCTTCCGGGAGCGGTTCAGGAACGAGGCGCGGCTGACCGCGGCCCTGGCCGACCCGGGCGTGGCGCAGATCTTCGACTACGGCGAGCAGAGCGACCTGGCCTACCTCGTGATGGAGCTGGTGCACGGGGAGCCGCTGTCGGCCATCCTGGCCCGCAACGGCGCCATCGGCCCCGAGGTGACGCTCGACGTGGTGCACCAGACGGCCAAGGCGCTGCACGCCGCGCACTCCGCCGGGATCATCCACCGCGACATCAAGCCGGGCAACCTGCTGGTCACCTCCGAAGGGACCATCAAGGTCACGGACTTCGGCATCGCCAGGGCACTGGAGGCCGCGCCGGTCACGCAGACGGGCACCGTGCTGGGCACGGCCCAGTACGTCAGCCCCGAGCAGGCCCAGGGCTTCCCGCTCACGCCCGCGACCGACCTCTACTCGCTGGGCGTGGTGGCCTACGAGTGCCTGGCGGGACGTGCGCCGTTCCAGGCCGACAGCCAGGTGGCGATCGCGCTGCTGCACCTCAACGAGCTGCCGCCGCCGCTGGGCGTGGACGTTCCCGCGCCGGTGCGCGAGCTGGTCATGGCGCTGCTGGCCAAGGACCCCGCACGGCGTCCTGCCTCGGCGCTGGAGCTGGCCGACCGGGCCTACGTGGTGCGCGAGTCGCTGGCCAGCGCCGCGCCGGGCGCCGATCTCAGCATGCTCACCGACCCGGGCGGCTTCCGCGTACGCGAGCCGATGCCGGCGGACCAGCAGGCGACCGACCACCTCGGCCCGACCACCACGCTGCAGGAGACGGCCGGGGGAAGGCGGCACAAGAGGGCGTTCGCCCTGGTCGCCGCGGCGGGCTGCGCGGCCGCGGTGGGGCTCACTGCCATCACGTTCGCCAGCACCCCGCCCGCAGAGCCGCCGCCGGACGTGGCCGACCCGACCAGGTCGGCCACGCAGACGTCGGAGCAACCGTCGCCCACGCCGAAGAAGAAACGCACCAGACGGCCTCCTGTGGTTCCGGTGAAGTCACCGAGGCCTATACCCTCGCGGTCAGCTACGGTAAGCAAGTCGGTAACTCCCACCAAGAAGCCGACACCGAAACCGACGCCCACCACCCGAACCCCTACGCCCACACCGACCCCGACGCCCACCACCACCAAGAAGACGCCGACACCCACCGCCTCGCCGGAACCGGGTGCTACAAACCCGACCAAGGAGGAGACGTGATGCGCTATGGGGTCGATGATGGACACCGGCGGCCCCCCGAGCAGGCCGTTACCCAAGATGAACGGTAAGGGACAGTGCAGGAAATGACTCAGCCTCGGCTACTCGGAGGTCGCTACGAGCTCGACGGTGTCGTCGGGCGCGGCGGCATGGCCGAGGTGTATCGCGCCCGAGACATCCGGCTGGACCGCATAGTCGCGATCAAGACCCTCCGGTCCGACCTGGCGCGAGACCACACCTTCCAGGCCCGGTTCCGCCGCGAGGCCCAGTCCGCGGCATCGCTGAACCACCCGGCCGTGGTCGCGGTCTACGACACCGGCGAAGACGTCACCGACGGCACGCCCGTGCCGTACATCGTGATGGAGTACGTCGACGGCCGGACGCTGCGCGACCTGCTGCGCCAGGACCGGCGGCTGCTGCCGGAGCGCGCGGTCGAGCTGGTCGACGGCATCCTGCGGGCGCTCGACTACAGCCACCGTGGCGGCATCGTGCACCGCGACATCAAGCCGGCCAACGTGATGATCACGCGGGCGGGCGACGTCAAGGTGATGGACTTCGGCATCGCGCGCGCGATGGCCGACTCGGCGGCCACGATGACGCAGACGGCGCAGGTGATCGGCACTGCCCAGTACCTGTCGCCGGAGCAGGCGCGGGGCGAGCGGGTCGACGCGCGCAGCGACATCTACTCCACCGGCTGCGTGCTCTACGAGCTGCTGACCGGGCAGCCGCCGTTCACCGGCGACTCCCCCGTGGCGATCGCCTACCAGCACGTGCGCGAGGAGCCGATCCCACCGTCGCAGATCGACCGCGAGATCCCCCAGTGGGCCGACGCGATCGTGCTCAAGGCCATGGCCAAGGACCCGGCCCACCGCTACCAGAGCGCGGGCGAGATGCGGGCCGACATCCAGCGGGCGATGTCCGGGATGCCGACCGATGCCCAGACGATGGCGATGACCGCCAACCACAACGTCCAGGGCACGCGCATGATGTCGGCGACCCAGACGGGGCAGGGCCCGGCCACGCAGCGCACCACCGCGGTCCCCCCGTACGAGTACGGCGATGACGACGGCCGCGGCGGCCGCGGCGGGCGGCGCCGGGCGAGCGGCGGAGGCGGCAACAACGCACTCAAGACCGCCCTGTGGATCGTCATCCCGCTGCTGATCATCGGCGCCTTCATCACGGTCGGCTACGTGGTGTTCAGCTCCAAGGGCACGCCGTCCGACACGCAGATCGCCATCCCGTCGCTGGCCAGCCAGGAGCGGAAGTTCGCGGAGCAGCAGCTCACCACGCTCGGGTTCAAGGTCCAGGTCGTGCAGGAAAACAGCGACGACGTCGACAAGGGCAGCGTGATCAAGACGGATCCGCCCGAGGGCACCAAGGCCGACAAGGGCACCACCGTCAAGCTCGTCGTGTCGAAGGGCCCGGCGAAGATCAAGGTGCCCGAGGGCCTCATCGGCATGTCGCAGGCCGATGCCATGAAGGCGCTGGACGACGCCGGGTTGCGCGGCACGCTCAAGACCAGGAACTCCACGAAGAAGCAGGGCACGGTCATCGACACCGAGCCCAAGGCCGGCGAGGAGATCGAAAAGGACGGGACGGTCACCCTCTTCGTGCCCAAGGAGCTCGGCGAGGTGCCCAGCGTGATCGGCCTCACCGTGAAGGACGCGTCGGACCAGCTCAGGGCCGCCGGCTTCAAGCCCAGGGTCTCGGAGCAGCCGAACGAGCAGCCCGAGGGCACGGTCATCCAGCAGAACCCGGGTGAGGGCGCCAAGTACCCGCCGGGCACGACGGTGACGATCGTGGTCTCCACCGGTCCCGACCTGAGCACGGAGCAGCCGCCCACCGACGACCAGCCGACGGATGTGCCCACGGACGACCAGACGGACGTCCCGACCGAGGACACCCCGACCGAGGACAGCCCGATCGACGACGGTCTCGGAGGCTGACCGAGGCAGCAGAAAGGGCCGCCCCTCCGGGGTGGCCCTTTCTGTCGCCGACGCAAAACGCCCCCGCCGCTCGGGGGCAACGGCGGGGACGCTCATTTGGTAGTCGGTCGGCCGAAGACGTTCGTTACACGATTCCGCGCAGCCAATTCCGGAGCAGCCGGTGGCCGTGCTCCGACAGCACGGACTCGGGGTGGAACTGGATGCCCTCGATGGGCGCCGCACGGTGGCGCAGGCCCATGATGACGCCGTCCTCGGTGCGCGCGGTCACGTCGAGCACCTGAGGGACGGTCTCGGGCAGCACGGCGAGCGAGTGGTAGCGGGTCATCCGCACGGGCGAGGGCAGCGTCTCGAACACGCCCTTGCCGTCGTGGGCGACGGCGCTGGTCATCCCGTGGACGAGCTCGGGCGCGCGGGACACGGTGGCGCCGTACGCGACGGCAATGGCCTGGTGGCCGAGACAGACGCCGAGCAGCGGCCGGCGGCTGGCGGCGGCGTGGTGGACCAGGGGCACGCCCACGCCGGCCGCCTCGGGGGTGCCGGGGCCTGGGCTGATCAGCACGCCGTCGAAGCCGTCGGCGTCGCTCACGCGTACGTCGTCACGCGGGCGCACGTCGCAGTCGGCGCCCAGCTCGCGCAGGTACTGCACGATGGTGTGGACGAAGCTGTCGTGGTTGTCCACGACCAGCACGCGGCTCATTTGCTTACGGTCACCTCGTCAAGCGTCACCAAGGGCTCAAGTAGCGGGAACACGACATACCACAGTACGGCCACCATGGCAGCGACCAGCACGGCGGCCGTCAGCGCCTTGGCCGTCGTGGGGCCGGGCAGCTTGCGCCAGAGCCAGACGTACACGTCATTCCTCCCTCGGCTCGATCGACTTGAGCACCCCGTGCACGATGTAGCGCTGGGCGGCCGAGTATTCGGGATGGCAGGTGGACAGGGTGATGAAGGCCCGGGCCGGACGGGCGTCCGGCTTGCCGGGCACGGGCGCGAACTCGTCGATCGCGGTGGGATGGACGACGTCGTGCGCCGTCACCCAGTACGTGTAGCGGGCCTCGCGGGCCTCCACGATGATCTCGTCGTTGCGGTCGAGATTGTCGATCTTGTTGAACGGGGCCGAGTACGTGGTGCGGTGACCGGCCAGCGCGAAATTGCCGACCTGGCCGGGCATCGCGCTGCCGGGATAGTGCCCCGGCCCCTTCTTGAGGTCCTCGGTGCCCACGCCTTCGACCACGGCGTACTTGTAGCCAGGTCCCAGCTTGGGAATGCGCAGCACGGCGACGGCCGAGCCCGGCACGATCGTCCGCGGCTGCTTCGTATCCGGTTTGCCGTCTTCTGCCACTGTCAGTTCGCGCTGGAGGCGCTCCTGCTCGCGCTCGGTGTACACGCCGGTACCCCAGAGCAGGTACGCACAGAACAACATAAGGATCAGGCCCGCGGTGATGCTCGTCTCCCCCAAGGCCCGGAGCATGGTCCGCATTCGCTGACTTTATCCCGGCAAGATGCGACAGCCCGGGATCGCCATATCCTGCGCGTGGCGGCTATCCTTGGGACCTTCAACTACGCTTAACGTAGAGCCTGCGGACGATCCGGATGCCCAGGCCCTCAGCAGGAGTTACCAGTGCCCAAGTCCAAGGCTCGCAAGAAGGCGGTCTACACCCCGCCGCAGAGATCGCAGCAGGTAAAGGTCAGCCCGCGCTGGCTGGCGCCCACAATGGTGGTGGCGTGGATCATCGGCATCCTGTGGATCGCCGTCTACTACGTCGCGCCGCGGACGCCCTTCTTCAGCGACCTCCAGAACTGGAACCTGCTGATCGGGTTTGTTTTCATCGTCTTCGGTGTAGTGCTTTCCACCCGCTGGCGTTAGTTCTTTCCACAGTCTTTTCCACAGGCTGGGGAAGTCAGCTCACGCTGGCGATGATGGCCGATGCCTTCACCATCACGAGCACGGCCAGCAGCGCCAGCGCTCCCGCGATCGCCAGCACCTGCCAGAGGGTCCTGTTGCCCTTGGGGGCGTAGGCCAGCGCCCCCGCCAGCGCCGACCCCGTGATCAGGCCGCCGATGTGGCCTGTCCAGCTGATGCCGGACACCAGGAAGGTGATCACGAGGTTGATCGCGATGAGGGCGGCGATGCCGCGCACGTCCACGTTGAGCCGGCGCCCGACCACGAACACGGCGCCGAACAGGCCGAAGATGGCTCCGGACGCGCCGACCGTGGTCTGGTTGAGCGGGTCGACCCAGAGGCTGAGCGTCGAGCCGCCGAGCCCGCTGATGACGTAGAGCGCCAGGAAGCGGACGTGACCGAAGGCGCGCTCGAGATAGGGGCCGACGACGTAGAGGGCCCAGCAGTTGAACAGGATGTGGAAAACCCCGTCGTGGACGAACACGACGGAGAGCATCCGGTAGTACTCGTCGAGCACGGCCACCCGCCCTGGCCACATGGCCAGCTCCGCCGTGACCCGGCCGCCGATGAGATATTGGGCGCCGAAGACCAGGACGGTGATGGCCAGGATGGCGTACGTCACGATCGGCGCGCGTACGACGTTGCCGCCGAAGGTGGACTTGGCCTGGCGGATGCCCCTGTTGCCCTCGGCCACGCACTCGGGGCACTGGAAGCCCACGGAGGCGTCGCGCATGCAGTCGGGGCAGATGGGGCGCTCGCAGCGCTGGCAGCGCACCCAGGTCTCCTTGTCCGGGTGCCGGTAGCACGTGGGCACCGCCTCAGCGGGCTGCTCGGGCTGCTGTGGCGGGCTGGGCGGCTGGCTGGTCATGGCTGAAAGCCTATGGCTTATGTTCCATGCTCGCGTGTCGCCGATCGCCGGCGTACAAGGTGCCGCCGAGCGGCCCTGCGCTCTGCCCCCTGGTGGCCCTGTGGGTGCACAGGGCCGTCAGGTGCCTGCGGCGACCTGGGCGGGGGCCGGTCCAGGCCCCGAGCCGAGGTCGGCCCGTCCGGTCAGGACTGGACGCGGTCGATGGTGACCGACTCCAGGACGACGTCCTCCACCGGGCGGTCGTTGCGGCCGGTGCTGGTCTTGGCGATGGCGTCCACGACGTCCTGGCCCTCGATCACCTCGCCGAAGATCGTGTGCTTGCCGTTCAGATGCGGCGTGGGCACGACGGTGATGAAGAACTGCGACCCGTTGGTCCCCTTGCCGAACCGGATGCCCGCGTTGGCCATGGCCAGCAGGTAAGGGCGGTTGAAGTACAGCTCGGGGTGGATCTCGTCGTCGAACTCGTAGCCCGGGCCGCCGATGCCCTGACCGAGCGGGTCACCGCCCTGGATCATGAAGCCGGAGATGACCCGGTGGAAGATCGTGCCGTCGTAGTAACGGTCGGTGCTCTTCGCACCGGTGCCCGGGTGCGTCCATTCGCGCGTGCCTTCTGCCAGCTCGACGAAGTTACGCACCGTCTTCGGCGCCTTGGTGGGAAAGAGCTCGACCTTGATATTGCCGCGATTGGTCTGCAGGTTAGCGATCAGCTTCTCAGCCACGAGACAGCTGCCCCCCTCTATACACAGGGTTGGTTTCGTGATGTTTTCAGAACGTTGGCCGTTCGGCCACAAGAGCCATCCTCCCACGGCTCGCCAGGATTGAGCCGCCTCGTCCAGGGAAGGTCAGGCTCGGGGCCCCAACGACAGGGGAGGTTGTCGTGTCCCTGACACTGAAAAGACGCCGCGTGGTCATAGAGGTACCCGCCACGTGGACGGGCCGCATGAAGGCCCAGGCCATGCGAACCGGCCGCCGAATGGCGCCCATGGCGGACCAGGCCAAGATGGCCGCCGCCCAGCGCTTCGAGGACGCCCGCTACTGGGCGGCGCCGCGGCTGGAGACCGCGGCCCACGGGTTCGAGGACCAGGTCGCTCCCAAGGTCAGCTCGATGCTGACCAGGGCGGCCAGGAAGATCGATCCCACGCCCACGCGGTCGCGGCGATGGCCGATGCTCGTGCTGCTGACCGGTGTCGCGGTGGGAGCGATGGGTTACATGTTCTACCGCCGCAATGCGCAGCAGTGGACCGAGCACATGAAGGAATCCGCCTCAGATGCGTCGCGCTGGGCCAGCGAGAAGGCCGACAGGGCCGCCGAATCTGCTGACCGGCTGGCGACCAATGTGTCGAACAAGGCGGATGAGACATCGCGCAAGATGTCCTGATTTGTTGCTGCCGGTAAGGAGAGCGCGCCCTCGGCTGGATGCCCGAGGGCGCGCTTCTCCGTTCCCGATCCGTTGACGTGTCACCAAGCGCTTGCTACAACCTCGGCATGGCCCTGTCTCCGCTGGACGACTACCCCATTCACCAGACCGCCCAGGTCATGCGGCACGTCGCCACGTCCGACCGCAACTTCTACGACCGCTACTACTTCAACTGCCACCCGGGCACCGACGAGCTCATGTTGATCGTCGGCCTCGGCCAGTACCCCAACCTGGGCGTCACCGACGCCTTCGCCTGCGTACGGCACAGAGACCTGCACCGCGTCGTACGGGCCTCCCGCGAGCTGGGCCCCGACCGGATGAACACCGAGACAGGCCCGTTCCGCGTCGAGGTGCTCGAAGGGCTCAAGCGGCTCAGGGTGGTCCTGGAGCCGAACGAGCACGGCCTGGCCTTCGACCTCCTCTGGGAGGGCACGATCCCGGCGACCCTTGAGCCGCGGCACTTCCTGCGGTGGCAGGAGCGGGTCATGTTCGACTCGGTACGCCTGGCGCAGACGGGGCTCTGGTCCGGAAATATCAGGATCGGCGGGGAGGACATAGCGGTCACGCCCGACCGCTGGCAGGGCACCAGAGACCGGTCCTGGGGCATCAGGCCGGTCGGCGAGCCCGAGCCGCCCGGCATCCAGGCCAAGAACCCCGGCACGTTCTACTGGCTCTACGCACCCATGCGGTTCGACGACCACGCCATCCTCTGCATCATCCAGGAGGACGAGCGCGGCCGGCGGGTGCTGGAGGAGGCCGTACGCGTCTGGTCCGACGGGCGCGAGGAGGAGTACCTCGGCAGGCCCGAGTACCGCCCGGTCTACGCCCCCGGCACCCGCGACGTCGTCGAGGCCACGATCACCTTCTCCCCGCCGGGCGGCAAGCCGTTCGACGTGCACTGCACGCCGCTCCTGCCGGTGCACCTCATGGTCGGCACCGGCTACGGGCTCGAGCCGGACTGGAAGCACGGGATGTACCAGGGCGAGGGGCCCGTCGTGCAGGGCGTGACGTACCGGCTGCCCGACGACGCCGCCAGGATGTGGGGCATGGTGGACGCCGTCGGGCGCTTCGAGTACGACGGGCTCGTCGGCCACGGCCTCTACGAGTACTGGGCGCTGGGGCCGCACCCGTCCTTCGCGGAGTGACCTCAGTCGGTCTTCTCGCAGATGAGCTCCACCTTCATGGCGTCCTTGGGCGCGCCGGCCGGCGGCCGCATGTGCACGGGTCCCTCATTCCCGGGCTCCGCCGGCCGCGCGGGGACGGCCTGCACGCCCTCGGGGAGCTTGCCGTCCGGAAGCCCCTCGACCTGCATCTCGCCGTCCGGGACCCGCTCGCTCTGCACGCCCCCCGGGAGCTCGCCGTCCGGGAGCCGCTCGGCCTTAACCGCGCCCGGCGGAAGGGCCTCGCCGTCGGGAAGGCGGTCGATCTTCAGCTTGTCGTCGGGCTTGATCGCCTTCACCTTGCCGTCGCACATGGCGACCTTGCCGCCGATCTCGGGCAGGGTGATGGTCTTGCCGTCGGCCGTCTTGCAGGTCACCTTGCCGCCGGCGGTGACCGGCGTCTCGTCGGCCATGGCGGAGCCGGCCAGACCGGTGATGGCGAGCACGGCGACCGCGCCGAGCACCGCGAGACGTCGCTTGAACATGGATTCTCCTCACTGGGATTCGGTCGAACGCCTCGAGACTGGCGCGGCGTACCTTAAACGACCCTGAAGAAGCCCTAAATGATCTTCAGGTTGGCTTTAGGTGACCTGAGGCACCCTGGTCGGTGTGCGAGTGCTACTGGTGGAGGACGAGGAGCGGCTGGCCGACCTGGTGAAAGGCGGTCTGGCGGGCGAGGGCTTCGCGGTGGACGTGGCCCACGACGGGCGCGACGGGCTGTGGATGGCCACCGAGAACACGTACGACGTGATCGTCCTGGACGTGATGCTGCCCAGGATGAACGGGTACGCGCTCTGCTCCAGACTGCGCGAGGCGGGCGACTGGACGCCGATCATGATGCTCACGGCCAAGGACGGCATCTACGACGAGGCCGAGGCACTCGACAACGGGGCCGACGACTACCTGGCCAAGCCGTTCTCGTACGTGGTGCTGCTGGCCAGGTTACGGGCGCTGGTGCGGCGGGGCGGGCGGGAGCGGCCCGTCTCGATCACCGTGGGTGACCTGGTCGTCGATCCCGCCGCGCTGAAGTGCCGCAGGGGCGAGGTGGTGGTCGCGTTGACGCCGAAGGAGTTCGCGGTGCTGCACGCGCTCGCGCGGCGGGCCGGCGAGGTGGTCTCCAAGAGCGAGCTGCTGGCCCAGGCCTGGGATTTCTCCTACGACGGCGACCCGAACATCGTCGAGGTCTACATCAGCGCCCTGCGGCGCAAGATCGACGTGCCCTTCGGGAGGACGACGCTCATGACGGTCCGTGGGGCCGGCTACCGGTTGGAGGCCGAGTGAAGCTGGTGGCGTTGCTCTCCTCGGTGCGCCTGAAGGCGACCGTCGCCGCCACCCTCGTGGTGGCCCTCGCCCTGGGCCTGGCGGCCCTGGCGCTGGTGGCCGTCCTGCGCAGCACGCTGCAGCGCAACGCCGACGCCGAGGCGACCAGGAAGGCCGTGGCCGCGGTGCCGTACGCGGAGAGCCTGAAGATCGAGCGCACCGAGAAGGCGCCGCCCACCCCGGGCGAGCCCGGACCGATCCGGATCGCGGGCAAGGAAGGCGTGGTCCAGCTGCGCGACGGCACGACGGCCAAGTTCGCCGACCCCGACGTGCTGCTGACCGACGACAAGGCGGCCTCGGCCGCGGAGTGGGCGCAACCGCAGAAGTACGCCGTCGCCGGCCTCAAGGTGAGCACCGCGGGCGGCCCCGCCACGGTCTGGTCGCGGGTCTCCCTGGACGGCGCCGAGGAGGCGCTGCGGACGCTGAACGGGGCGCTGCTGCCCGGCGTGCCCGCCGTGCTGCTCGTGGTGGCCGGGATGACGTGGATCTCGGTGGGCCGCGCGCTCGCCCCCGTGGCCGCCATCAGGGCCAAGGTGGCCGACATCACCGCTCGGGACCTGCACCAGCGCGTGCCCGTGCCCGGCTCGAAGGACGAGATCGCCGCGCTGGCCTCGACCGTGAACGGCACCCTCGACCGCCTGGAGACGGCAGTCGAGACGCACAAGCGGTTCGTCGCGGACGCGGCGCACGAGCTGCGCAGCCCCATCGCCACCCTGCGGGCCCGCCTGGAGCTGGCCGAGCCCAGCGCGCTCACCAGGGAGGCGCTGGCCGACGTCGAACGCCTGCAGTCCCTCGCCGCCGACCTGCTCATCCTGGCCAAGCTGGACGCCGGCGAGCCGCTGCGCACGGCCGAGCTGGACCTGGGCCAGGTGGCCGCCGAGGAGTCCCTGCGTGCCAGGCGCCGCCCCGACGTGCGGGTGGAGCTGGACATCGAGCCGGACGTGGTGATGAAGGGCTCGCGCGCGCACCTCGACCGCCTGGTGACGAACCTGGCCGACAACGCGGTACGGCACGCCGCCTCGACCGTACGGGTCCGCGTACGCGCCGAGCAGGGCCAGGCCGTGCTGGAAGTGCAGGACGACGGGCCCGGGATCCCGCCGGAGCAGCGGGAGGCGGTGTTCGCCCGGTTCACCAGGCTCGACGAGGCGCGGGCCAGGGACGCGGGCGGCGCCGGGCTCGGGCTGCCGATCGCGCGGGACATCGCCCTGCTGCACGAGGGCACGCTGGTGTACGCAGATTCCGGATTCGTCGCGAAATTTCCCCTGAAAACCGCCTGAGATGCGGGCATGGCGCAGCTCCCTCTGTCACGGCCTCTTTCAGCTCGTCCTTGGCCAGCCGCTCGTAATTGCTCAGGCGTCGAGCTGCAGGAAGGCCCTGGCGATCGCCTGCCTGGTCACGTCCTCCGGATAGGGGAAGAGCTTGATCAGGTCGCGCAGGCCCTCCACGTGGGCCCGCTTGGCCAGCCCTGCCACGAGGGCCAGCTCGTCGTGCTGCGCCTGCGCGTACGCCCGGTCCACCACCGCGCCGTGCCCCGGCACGATCACCTGCTCGGGCAGCTCGTCCAGCATCGCCGCCGTGGTGGCCGGCCAGTCGAGCGGGTACGAGTCGCTGAACGCCGGCGGCGCCCCCTCCTCCACCAGGTCACCGGCGAACACCACACCCGCGTCGGGGACGTGCACGACGACGTCGTTGCTGCTGTGCCCGAGCCCGAAATGCCGCAGGTGCACGATGCGACCGCCGATGTCGAGGCTGGCCGCGGCCGTGAACGTGTGGTCCGGCGGGACGATCGTGACCTCCTCGTACTCCGCACGCCGCTCGGGCTGCCCCTTGATCATCGCGGCGCGCTGCTGCTCGCCGTCCTGCTCGATCTCCTCGGCGCACCTGACGTGGCCCCAGATCTCGGCCGGGCCGAAGAGCGCGTTGCCGAAGTAGTGGTCGAAATGGGAGTGGCTGTTGACGACCGTCCACGGGCTGCCGGTGATCCTCCTGACCGCCTCGATCAGGTCCGCCGCCTCCCTGTGCGAGCTACGCGTGTCGAGCACCAGGCAGTGCCCGTCGCCTACAACCAGACCCACGTTCATGTCGAACGACTGGTGGCGCCGGACATAGACCCGGTCGCCGACCTCAAGCCACTGCTCGTTCATGCCAACGAACCCTACTTTTAGGATCGGGGCATGGCATATGACTTCCAAGTCGTCATCGACACGGGCGACCCGCACCGGCTGGCCGACTGGTGGGCCGACGCGCTCGGCTGGACGGTGGAGGCTCAGGAGGAGGCGTTCATCCGCGAGATGATCGAGAAGGGCTACGCCACCGAGGACGACACGACCCGGCACAACGGCGCGCTGGTGTGGAAGTCGGGCACGGCCATCAGGCATCCCGCCGGTCTGGAGCGCGCGCCGCGGGTGCTGTTCCAGTTCGTGCCCGAGCCCAAGACGGTCAAGAACCGCGTGCACCTCGACGTCCGCGTCGGGGCCGGCAACATCGATTCCGTGGTCGAGCAGCTCACCGCCAAGGGCGCGACCGTGCTGCACCGCGGCCGGCAAGGGCCCCACTGGTGGGTGACCATCGCCGACCCGGAGGGCAACGAGCTCTGCATCACCTGAGATAGGCCAGCACCGCCAGCACCCTCCTGTGCCCGTCGGCCTCGGGCGGCAGGTCGAGCTTGGCGAAGATGCTCGCGATGTGCTTGGCGACAGCCGCCTCGGTGACGAACAGCTCCCTGGCGATCGACGCGTTCGTCCGCCCCTCGGCGATCAGGCCGAGCACCTGCTGCTCGCGCGGGGTGAGCCTGGCCAGCGGGTCGCGCCGCCGGCTCAGGAGCTGGCGGACCACCTCCGGGTCCACGACCGTGCCGCCGGCGGCCACCCGGTCGAGCGCGTCCACGAACTCGCGTACGTCGCCTATGCGGTCTTTCAGCAGGTAGCCGATGCCGGCGCCGGCGCCCGACTCCAGCAGCTCGGCCGCGTACGTCTGCTCGACGTACTGGCTGAGCACCAGCACGGCCAGGTCCGGGTGGCGTCCGCGCAGCTCCAGCGCGGCCCGGAGGCCCTCGTCGGAGAAGCCGGGCGGCATCCGCACGTCGGTCACCACGGCGTCGGGGCGGTGCTCGGCGACGGCGGCGACCAGGGCGGGCGCGTCGCCGACCGAGGCGGCGACGGTGTGGCCGAAGCGTTCGAGCAGGCCGACCAGGCCCTCCCGCAGCAGTACGGCGTCCTCCGCGATCACTACCCGCACGGGATCTCCACTCGGATCAAAGTCGGCCCGCCGACCGGGCTGGACAGGGACAGCCTCCCGGCCACCACGGCCAGCCGGTCGGCGAGCCCGGTCAGCCCCGTCCCCTTGGCCGGGTCGGCGCCGCCCGCGCCGTCGTCGCGCACCTCGACGACCAGCGTGCCGCGCTCGACCCGCGCTGCGACGGCGCCCCTCGTGGCCCGGCTGTGCTTGGCCAGGTTGGCGAGTGCCTCGCTGACCACGTAGTACGCGGTGACCTCCACGGGCGGCGGCAACCGGCCGTCGAGCTCGACGGCCACGTCGACGGGCACGGGCGAGCGGCCCGCCACGTCGCGGATCGCCGCGCCCAGCCCGCGGTCGGTGAGCACCTGTGAATGCACGCCCCTGATCAGCTCGCGCAGCTCGGCCAGCGCCTGCTTGGCCTCGTCGTGGGCGCGCCCGATCAGCCGGCCCGCGGGCGAGTCGTCCGGCAGGTCGAGCCTGGCCAGGCCGAGCGTCATCGACAGGGAGACCAGCCGCTGCTGCGCGCCGTCGTGCAGGTCACGCTCGATCCTGCGGCGCTCCATCTCGAACGCGTCCACCAGCCTCGCCCGCGACCGCAGCACCTCGCTCAGCTCGAAGGCCTGCGGCGCGAGCATCGCGCGTACCATCGCCCCTCTGGCGCCGCCCCAGGCGGTGATCGTGTAAGCGGCGACGGGCAGCAGCAGCACGCCACCCACTGAGGCCACGACGGCGAACTCGTCGGCGAGCGGCTGCACGACCGGCGAGAGGATCAGGAGCACCGGCCCGACGACGGTGAACCCCAGCATGATCAGGTCGATCCACCACAGCCCGAGCACCGTGAGGACGGCCAGCCCCGCCTCCCGTCCGCGCCTGTCGGGCACCTCGGGCAGCGGAACGCCGTCCACGAGCCGCAGCCTGCGCCGCTCGAACCAGGCGACGAGCGGGAGGCTCAGCGCCAGCACGACCGGCGCCGCGACCCAGCCCAGCGGGATCGTGGCGAGCGCCGCGACCCCGACGGCCGCGCCCGGGACGGCGCTGGCCAGCAGGTACGCCGCGCAGCGCCACGGCCAGGCCGAGCCCAGGAACGGCAGCGGCCGCTGCGTGAGCGCCTCCAGCGCGGTCCGGTTGAGCACCTTCCGACCGTATCGGCCGGTGCGTGGGCCGAGCAGTAGTGCTGGGTCTACCTCATGCGAGGGGCGTTCATCGGCCGAGGAAGCGCGTGAGCACCGGGGCCAGCGCCTTCGGGTCGACCATGTGCGTCTGGCCCTCGATGATCTCGCGTACGGCGCCGGGGACGAACGCGGCGATCGCGTCCGCGGCCCGGTCGAAGAAGTCGCCTCCCCCGCCCACGAACGACTCGGCACTGGCCCCGCCGGTGGCCACCAGCGTCGGGCAGGCGATCCCGGCCAGGCGGTCGGCGGGCGGCCGGCCGTCGCCCATGCAGGCGGCGTCGTACGCGAGCGTCGGCGCGACGGCCTCGAGCCCCGGCCACGCGGGCGAGTTGCGGGCCTGCTCCACCATCTCCTCCGTGGCGCCCGCAGTCACCATGAACAGCGCGAACGCGTCACCCCTGCGGCCCTCGGCCAGCAGCGCGTGCAGCCGCCCGACGTATTCGTGCCAGTGCTCCCGCCCGTCGGGGGCCACGTTGTACGGCACCTCGTACACGGCCAGCTTCGCGATCGGCAGCCCGGCGGCCGCGGCTTCGAGCGCGAGCGCGCCGCCCGACGAGGCCCCGAACAGGTGCGCGGCCCCGCCCGCCTCGGCGATGAGCGCGGCGATGTCCTCGATCTCGCGTTCGACCGCGTACGGGAGCGTGTCGCCGCTGTCGCCCCGGCCGCGACGGTCGTAGTTGTAGACGGTGAACTTGCCCGACAGCTCCTGCGCGAGCTGCGCATTGCCGGAACGGTCGACCGAGGCGCCGCCGACCAGAACGATCGCCGGGCCGTCGCCGAGGCGTTCGTATGCGATGGATGTGCCGTCTTTCGACGTGACGCAGTGCATATGGCTCCTCCGGAGGCCCTTATGACCATCCGATCTCGCTGGGTGACTATCGGCGGCGGCGTTATAGGACTACCGTCGTGCGTATGGCGATGCCCATTCCATCACGGCGGAATTCGACGGACAACGACAAAGCCCCCGACACCCCCGCCCCCCCGTCGTGGGCCATGTCGGCTCCCCGGCTTTCCCAGGGGGACCGACCAGAGGAAACAGCATCAATCATCGTAAATTTAGACAAGGCGACACTTGATGCGGTTCATCAAAAAGCCCGCTCTGATGGCCGTATGATTTCCGACGTGATTCGCGCCGCGGTGGAGCGCGAAGTCAGCAACATGACGCACGCGACCATCCTGATCCAGCGTTGGAACCTGCAGTGTGAGGACCTGGACCGGGCGGCCGACGCGTTGCAGGTTGACCGGATTTCGGATGAAGTGATGCTCGGGCTCGGCCTGCATCGGAATCAAGAGGATTGACCATGCTTCCTGGGCGGGTTCTCGATGTGGGGGCGCTCGTCGACATAGCGGTCGCCAAGACGAACCATTCCCGCAGCATCGCGGCACTGTGTCTTTACCGGGGCGGCGGGCTGTGCATTCCGGCGACCGCCCTGACGCTCGTCTATTCGATCGTCCCACTCGCGACGAAGGTCGAGCTTTTCGATCTGATCAGCAGCGCGGCCGTGCAGGTCGACGAACTCACCGCGGGAAAGGTGCCCGACATCGCCGACATCCTCGACGGGTCGGCCGACATCACCGCGGGCCACGTGATTTTATGCGCGCGGGCCACCCGGTGGCCGATCCTGACCGATCGTCCGCGCGTCCTGCGCAACCTGGATCCGGGGATCCTCGTCGACCCGCTGCCCGAGCAGAACTGACCCGCGGAGGTCTCGGCCGGGCAGACCGGTCCGTGTCCGGAACACCCACTATTGTGGGGGCCCGGACACACGAGGAAGCAGATCCACCTTGGCTCATCGCGCCCTGGTCATCGCCATGCTGCCCGCGGTCGGGCTGCGGCTGCTCGCCGTGCTCGGGTTCCCGCCGTCGATCCTCTTCTACGGCGACTCGTTCGCATTCCTGCGCGAGGACCTGAGCCCCGGCACCACCAGACCCTCCGGATACTCGCTACTCCTCGCGCTGCTCCGCCCAGCGCACAGCCTCACGCTGGTGACGGTCCTGCAGCACCTGCTGATGCTGGGGCTCGCGGTGGCGGTGTACGCGCTGCTGCGGCGGCGCGGCCTGCCGGGCTGGGGCGCCGCCCTGCTGGTCACCCCGCTGCTGTACGACGAGTTCCTCATCCTGCTCGAGCACATGATCATGGCGGACGCGGTCTTCGTCGTGCTGGTCACGGCCGCGATCCTGCTCGTCGTCCGGCGCGTCACGCCCGCCACGGCCGCCGTGGGCGGCGCGCTGCTCGGCCTGGCCGGGATCACCAGGACGGTCGGCCTGCCGCTGCTGATCCTGACGGCCGCGTACCTGCTGATCAGACGGTACGGCTGGCGCCCGCTCGTGGCGCTGCTGGTGGCGGGTGCGATTCCCCTGGGCGCGTACGCCACCTGGATGAAGGCGGAGAAGGGGAAGTTCGCGCTCACCGAGGCGGACGGGAACTTCCTGTGGTCCAGGACCATGAGCTTCGCCGACTGCGCGGTGATCAAGCCGCCGGAGCGGCTGGCCGTGCTCTGCCCGGACATGCCGGTGGAGCAGCGACCGTACCCGCCGCACTGGTTGTGGGAGAGCTTCTCGCCGCTGCTCAAGGTGCCGGGGACGGGCAATCGCAACCAGCTCGCCGGGGAGTTCGCCAGGCAGGCCATCCTCGCGCAGCCGGGCGAGTATCTCGCGGCGGTCGCGACCGACCTCACGCAGCTGCTGCGCTGGGAGCGTACGGCCGTGGACGAGAAGACGCCGTACAAGCTCCCCACCGCCGAGCGGCCGCTGGGCGAGTCGGTGCGCGGCGTCGCGGAGTCGTACGAGGCCGGACCGGCCGCCACACAGGTGGTCGAGCCGTTCGCGGGGTGGCTGCGCGCGTACCAGCGCTTCGGTTACGTGCCGTTCCCGCTGCTCATGCTGGCCCTGGTCGGCGCGCTGACGGCCGCGCTGGTGCGGCGCCGCTGGGACGCGCTGCTGCCCGGGGTGGCGGCGCTCGCGCTGGTCGTCTCACCGCCGTTCCTGGCCGCCTATGACGTGCGGTACGTGATCCCGGCGATCCCGTTGATCTGCCTGGCCGTGGGGTTGACCCTCGGCACCCGCTCGCCGTCCCGCCCGCAGCCGGCCGAGGCCACGCGGGCGCCACTCAACGTGGGCTGAGCGGCGTCCATGCCGGTGGGGCGGTCAGCCCACCTGTATACGATAGGCAGCCAGCGCCTGAAGGTGGCCACGGCACGCGACATGGGCCGTGCTGCAGCGGCCGCCTACGCCTGGGCCGGCTTGTGGTCGAGCCAGGCCAGGACGAGCTCCATGCCCTGGCGCCAGTGCTCTTCGACCACGTTCGCCGCCCTGGGGAAGTCGCGGGCGACGACGGCGGCGAGCGTCTCGCGGTGCTGCTGGTCGGCCGTGGCGCGGGAGCGGGTCTCGCGCATGTAGGCCAGCTCGTAGCGGGAGAGGTTGACGCGGAGCTGGGTGGTGAGCGACAGGAGGTGCTGGTTTCCCGACGCGGCCACGAGCGCCCCGTGCCAGACGGTGTCGAGCCGCCAGCGCCGCACCGCGTCGTCGCAGGCCTCCAGCTCGTCGAGCGTGCGGTGGAGAGTGTCCATCGTCGCGGCGTTCGGCGCGTGCGCGGTGCGGATGGCGAGACCTTCGAGCGCGCCCAGGATCGGGTAGAGCTCGGTGACCTCCCGGCGGTCCAGCGACCTGACGGTGAAGCCCCTGGCCAGCGCCGACGACAGCACCCCCTCGGATTCCAGCCTGAGCAGGGCCTCACGGATCGGGGTGCGGGACACCTGGAGGGCGCGGCTCAGCGCGGCCTCCGTGATCGACGCACCCGGCGCATAGTGCCCGGACAGGATGGAGTCGACGATCCGGGCGTACACCGCTTCGCGCAGCGGCTCGTTGCGCTGGATCGCCTGCGGCGCGAGGTCGGAAGTGCTCATCAGCGGAAGGGACTTTCGTCGCGGTGTCGGCGCTCGAACTCCGAGCGCATGCATAGCGTATCCAGGCTGGTCATGCGGTCCACGGCAAGAATCCCATCCGAGGCGGTCGATCTCGTGCCGCAACAGCTTCGCCGTCGGGGCGGCGGGCGTGTCGCGATGTCGTGGTGTCTATCGTATACGATACGCGCATGATGAACCCCAGCCTGTCGCTCGAGCACATCGAGCAAGCCAGCGATCTCATCGACCCCGCGTTCCTCCACACCCCTCAGTACGTGCACACCGGGCTCTCCCGGCGGCTGGGCCGCGACACGGTGATCAAGGTGGAGACGCTCAACCCGATCGGCTCGTTCAAGGGCCGCGGCGCCGACCACTTCATGCGGGGCGTGCCTCTCGACCGGCAGGTGGTGTGCGCGTCGGCGGGCAACTTCGGCCAGGCCATCGCCTATGCGGCCAGGGCGCGGGGGCTAGCGGTGAAGGTGTTCGCGGCGACCACCGCCAACCCGGCGAAGGTGGCCGCGATGCGCGAGCTGGGGGCGCGGGTCGAGCTGGTCGGGGCCGATTTCGACGAGGCCAAGGCCGCGGCGCGCGCGTACGCCGACCGGCATCAGGAGTGCCTGTTCGTGGAGGACGGCCACGATCCGCGCATCGCCGAGGGTGCCGGCACGATCGCCGTGGAGCTGGCCTCCATGGATGTCGGCACGCTGCTCATCCCTGTCGGCAACGGGGCGCTGATCAGCGGCATCGGCTGCTGGATGAAGGCACGCTCACCCCGCACCAAGATCGTGGGGGTGTGCGCCGCCGGAGCCCCGGCGATGGCGCACAGCTGGCGCGAGGGCAGGCCGGTGTCGTCCCCGCAGGCGGCGACCGCGGCCGACGGCATCGCCGTCCGGGTGCCGGTCCCGGTGGCCGTCGACTGGATGCGCGAGTACGTGGACGATGTCGTCCTGGTGTCGGAGGAGGCGATCCGCGAGGCAATGTTCGTCGTACGCGACACGCTGGGGCTGCTCGTCGAGCCCTCGGGCGCGGTGGGCGTCGCGGCGGCGCTCCGGCACGAGTTCGCCGACGCGCCCCTGGCCACGATCATCACGGGCGGAAACCTCTCTGACGACCTGCGGGCCGAGCTTACTTCGTAGTTGAAATACGACGGTTCTCGGAATGGACGACGCGAAGCCCGGCCGCCGCCGTCGCGCAACCTTGATTTCTTTGGGTGAGGCCAATTCCACGCATGCTGTCAATGGTGCCGCCAAGTTGAGTATCCGCAGGTGGACGGCACGGATCCGGGTGGTGCGCGGCTATGTCGACCTGGGTCTCATCACTCCTGTGAGGCGCGGCTCCGAATGGGTCCACAAGGAATCCCAGAAATCCAGACGCGCGGCGGTGGAAGCGGCGAAGAAAACCATGTTCCTTATGCAAATGACCGAGACCAAGAGCCATGGAGGACGGTGGCGTCACGCGGCGTACGAGACCGTGGATGATCTTGATCCGCCTCGGGAGCGGCACATGGTCCGCCCGGCGAGGTGAGGCCCGGGCCGAACGTGATGATGCCTCGGCTTGGTGCTGGAGTTTACTCCTGGGCCTCCAGCTTTCTGACGTGATTTGTGGTTATTATGGTGACTGATGGTGAACTCTCCCTCATCCTTTGTTATGGTCACTCCTCGTCCGGGATTGGGACAACCTTTACCTGAGGAGGATCATGCGGACCCCGAGGATCGTCGCCCTCACCACCGCTGTGGCGGCGGCCGCCGCTCCGATACTGGCTCTCGCGTCCCCAGCGATCGCCGAACAGCGCACCACGACGACCACCACGACCGTCCAGAACGGCCCACTGGACTGGCTCTCCCTTCCAGCTCTCGGTGCCACCGATTGGCTGCAGAAGGTCAAGGAGTTGCTGAACACGGGCTACGTGCCCGAGGTGTTGAGCGTGACCAACGCGGCCAACCCGCAGTACACGTCCGTTTGGGTCAAGGACACCACCCGCAAGGTGAACGTCCTGCAGGGCCTTTCGGCGACCAGCCTGCAGCAGCGCATCACTGACCAGATGAAGCTCGGCTACGTGCCGACCCTCATCTCGGGCACCGGTTCGGGCTCGGGCGCCGTCTTCGCCGCGGTCTTCGAGAAGGCCACCGAGAAGATCCAGTCCAAGCTCGACCTGACCAAGGGCGCCTTCGTCTCCCTCAACACCAAGCTCGCCGCCGCCGGCTACACCCTGTCCTCGCTGGACGTGTACGGCACGGCCGAGAAGCCGCTCTACGCGGCCGTCTGGGTCGTCGGGGGCGTCACGGGCACCGTGCAGGTGACCACCGGCCAGACCGTGGAGCAGCGCGGTCAGGAGCTGCTGGCCAAGGCCAAGCAGGGCCTGCAGCCCGTTCTCATGTCCATCGAGCCCGGCAACCTCTACACCACGGTGTGGAGCAAGGGCAACGTGACGGGCCTGAAGGAACACCTGAAGCTGAACCGCGTGACGTACACGCTCAAGGCCACCGAGATGAAGGCGCTGGGCTACAAGCCCGAGGTCCTCGACACCAACGGCGACCTCATCGCGGCGATCTGGAGCAAGGGCTAAAGAGCCGTCTGATCGCCGGGACGGCTCCACCGGGCACCTCACCAGGCGGCGCGCTGAGCCGAGTCACTGGCCTCCCTCACAGTGCTCGGGACGCGCGCCGGAAGGTGAGCTGCCGTACGGTTCTCGGCGCGGTGGGCGCCTTACATACGAGACGGCCCGCCGCGCTGAAGGGGCTCCGCCCGGCCGGGCGGAGCCCCTTCAGCTTGATGTGGCCGGGTGCCGTTGGCCGTGGAGCCGCCGGTGACGTCCACGCACTTGCCGCCGATGCCGGTGATCTGACCGCCGTCCGTGTCGCCCGTGGGCGGCACTGGTCGACGGCGCTGCCGGCGGATCCGTTGAACTCATCGGACCAGACGAGCGGGCGGGTTACCTCATCGGATCCACGGATGTAGTTTTGCGGAAAACCTTCCGGCCAGAGCGGTATCGGTGTCAAGAGAGCGCTCTCTCACAGTCGGGGGGCTTGGCGCTCCCCATACGCTCGCCCGCAGCGGAACCTCGCGATCACCGGGTTCGTTTCCTGGTTAGCGCGAGCCCCGGGGGAAGGGTGGTCATGGGCGCGAGCAGGACCAGTGAGCGGCGTTTGAGAAAGCGTGCCCGGGCGGACCGCGCACAGCGCAGGACGGTGTGGCGGGAGTGGGGGCCGGTGACGGCGGTCACGCTGACCGTCTTTGAGCTGTTCTATTTCTTCGTGGTCGCCGACATGCTCAGGGGAACAAGCATCGCCGGTGTGGCCGTGACGGCCGCCGTCGGTTGTGCCACGGTCTGTTCCAGATTCGTGCAGGAATATGCGATGCTCCGGAGCACGGACGCCAAAAAGGCGCCATTCCTGGTGGTCGGGGTCGTCTCAGTGGGCGTGATGCTGGCCGCCATGGCTGCCGAAACATTGTGGAGAGCGTTCTGAAGAACGCCTCGGAAACCGGCTGATGGCGGCAGGCGTATCGTCGGTAATCTGCGAGGGCACAAAAGACGAGAGCCCACCCGACCATCACGATCGGGCGGGATCTCGTCAACCAACATCAGACCATCTCAACAACGGCCTCAGGACTTGAAAGAGATCTGCTGGGAACCGAGATATACGGCCGCGTTCCCGGCGCCGACGGAGCAGGCCGTGGCAGCGCAGTCGACCGCCCCCACCGGGGTGCCCTCGGGCGTCACGCCCTGGAAGCTCTTCTTGACGAGGAGCGACGCGCTACTCGAACCATTGGCGTCCGTGGTGACCGTCTTTCCCGACTCCACATTGCACGCGAGCTTGTCGTTGACGGTCGCGCACTGAGAGACGAAGTACTGCTCGTTGGCTCCCGCACCGGTAATCGCCACCGTGACGGTGCTGCCGTCAGACAGGCCCGTGGCCGGCGTCACGGAGACGCCGGGAGCCGCGGCGGCGAAAGCCGCGGGCTGCGCTGCGAGTGTCAGGCCCCCGGCCACGACGGCGGCGGCAACACCGAGCTTGGCGAGAATCTTCATTTGCCAATTCCTCTCTCTGGCGATTTGATTCGCTCCTACGCGGACAACTCTGCGGCACGCGTATCGGTTGAACCAGAGAAATGCATGTCCGCAAGTTGTCCGGCGATTTCCACTTCCTGTCAAGCGTTTAGTGGCCGACCATGCAGGCGCTGGCGGCTTTGTCCTCTGAGATGTGGCCATGTGGAGATATTGACCAGGTACGGGCTGTTCCGTAGGTTCAGGGCGTTTGTTGGACGGCATCGCCAGGAGGGCGACCATGACAGCACAGTCCAGCACCACATGGCCTTGGCCGGACCTTCCGCCCGGATCCTTCGGGACTCCCTCGTCCGAGCTGGCCCGCAGGCTCGCCGAGGCTCCGATGGAGCACACCACGATGCCGAGCGGAGACCAGGTACCCATGATCGTCAGGTACAGGGACGTCCGTGCCGTGCTCGCCTCGCCCGACAGCAGCCGCAACCTGCGGGACCCCGGCCTGCCCAGGATGGTCAGCGGCACCGCCCTGGAGGACGACCCCGCGGCGCTGATCAACCAGGACCCGCCGGAGCACAGTCGCTACCGCCGCATCATGCAGGGCACCTTCACCCCCAAGCACATTGAGCGCTGGCGGCCTCGCGCGGCGGCGATCGCCAACGAGTTAATCGACGCGGCCGGCGAGGAGTTCGACGTGGTCGCCGATTTCGCCCTGCCGCTGCCCGCACGGGTGATCTGCGAGATGCTCGGCGTCCCGATGGACCGGTTCGAGCAGTTTCGCGGCTGGACGGAGATGTTCCTGTCCACTTCCGAGGCGAGCAGCGAGGCAAGGGGCGAGGGATTCGCCGCGTTCATGGCGTACGCCGGAGAGCTGATCGCGGAGCACCGGGTCAGGCCGGGCGATGATCTCATCGACCTGCTCATCGAGGCGCGGGACGACGGGGACAGGCTGAGCGAGGCCGAGCTGACCCACATGGTCTTCACGCTGATCATGGCCGGGCACGAGACCACCGCCTCGATCATCATCCGGGGCACGTACCGCCTTCTGTGCCACCCCGAGCAGTACGCGCAGCTGGCGGCGCGGCCCGAGCTGCTGGAACCAGCGGTGGAGGAGATCCTGCGCTGCGAGGGTCCCGGAGGGAACGGCCTGCTCCGGCGGATCACCGGGGACATCGAGCTGTCCGGCGGCGTGATCCCGGCGGGCGCCGTCGTGCTGCCCAACCCCACCGGCGCCAACCACGATCCGTCGGCGTTCGCCGATCCACAACGGTTCGACATCCACCGGTTCGCCGGGACGGCGGTAAACCCGCACCTGTCGTTCGGCCACGGCCCCCACTACTGCCTGGGGGCCAACCTGGCCAGGATGGAGCTGCAGGAAGCCTTCCGCGCCTTGGCGACGCGGCTGCCCGGCCTGCGTGCGCAGGAGGATCTGGCGACGCTGCGGTGGAGCGACGACGGGCTGATCTACCGCCCGCTCCGGCTGCCGGTCAAGGGCGGCTGACGCCGCGCCGCCCAGCACGCGTCGGACCAGTTCAGGCGCGCCCTCGCCCTACTCTCCTGGCGCGAAGAGGTCCGCCCGCGCGTACGGCATGGCGGCTCCAATAGTCGCCAAGAGTAGCGGAGTGTGCACTCATAGGAAGACACGCTCAGGCACTAGACTTGGATCATTCATTATCTTGTATGATTCGTGTTTATGAAGTCAGGTTGGACGCCATGACCGCATCCAGGACTCCGACCATCGCCGAGGAGCTGCGCGGTGCAGGCCTGCGGGTGACGGCCGCCCGTGTCGCGCTGCTCGAGACCGTCCGGGACGGTGACCACCTCGATGTCGAGGCGATCGCCTCCGGGGTGCGCGATCGCGTAGGACATGTCTCCCTTCAAGCCGTGTACGAGGCCCTTCACGCGCTCACCGCGGCGGGGCTCGTCCGCCGCATCGAACCGGCCGGCAGCCCGGCCCGGTTCGAGGGACGCGTCGGGGACAACCACCACCACGTCGTTTGCCGGTCGTGTGGTGCCGTCGCCGACGTCGACTGCGCGGTCGGCCATGCGCCCTGCCTGACCTCTTCCGACGACCACGGCTTCTTGATCGACGAGGCCGAGGTCATCTACTGGGGCCTGTGCCCCGACTGTTCAACCGCACGCACACCCTGAGCACCGTGATGCGCCAAGTCCGGAAGGATTCCCATGTCTGAGAACCATGATGCAATCGTCACAGACGCGAAGGCGGAGGGCGCAGGCGGCTGCCCGGTCGCGCACGAGCGCGCCCTGCACCCGACTCAGGGTGGCGGAAACCGCCAGTGGTGGCCGAAGCGGCTCAACCTGAAGATCCTCGCCAAGAACCCCGCCGTGGCCAACCCGCTCGGCGAGGAGTTCGACTACGCCGAGGCGTTCAAGAGCCTCGACCTCGCGGCCGTGAAGCAGGACATCGCGGAGGTGCTGACGACCTCGCAGGACTGGTGGCCGGCGGACTTCGGCCACTACGGCCCGTTCATCATCCGGATGGCGTGGCACAGCGCGGGCACGTACCGGATCAGCGACGGCCGCGGCGGCGCCGGGGCCGGCCAGCAGCGGTTCGCGCCCCTCAACAGCTGGCCGGACAACGGAAACCTCGACAAGGCTCGCCGCCTGCTGTGGCCGGTCAAGAAGAAGTACGGCCAGCAGCTCTCGTGGGCCGACCTCATGATCCTCGCCGGCAACGTCGCCCTGGAGTCGATGGGTTTCAAGACCTTCGGCTTCGCCGGCGGTCGTGCGGACGTCTGGGAGCCCGACGAGGACGTCTACTGGGGCCCCGAGACCACCTGGCTCGGCGACGAGCGCTACACCGGCGACCGGGAGCTCGAGAACCCCCTCGGCGCGGTCCAGATGGGCCTCATCTACGTCAACCCGGAGGGCCCGAACGGCAACCCGGACCCGCTGGCCGCGGCCCGCGACATCCGTGAGACGTTCCGCCGGATGGCGATGAACGACGAGGAGACGGTCGCCCTGGTCGCGGGTGGTCACACCTTCGGCAAGACCCACGGTGCGGGCCCGGCGGACCACGTCGGCGCCGACCCCGAGGCCGCCTCGATCGAGGAGCAGGGCCTCGGCTGGAAGAACAGCTTCGGCACCGGCAAGGGCGGCGACACGATCACCAGCGGTCTCGAGGGTATCTGGACGAACACCCCGATCACCTGGGACAACAGCTTCTTCGAGATCCTGTTCGGCTACGAGTGGGAGCTGTTCAAGAGCCCCGCCGGTGCGAACCAGTGGCGGCCGAAGGAAGGCGCGGGTGCGGGCACCGTCCCCGACGCCCATGACTCGTCGAAGAGCCACGCCCCGACGATGCTGACCACCGACCTCTCGCTCCGGTTCGACCCGGTCTACGAGCAGATCTCGCGGCGCTTCCTCGCGAACCCCGACGAGTTCGCGGACGCCTTCGCCCGGGCTTGGTTCAAGCTGACCCACCGGGACATGGGCCCGATCGTGCGCTACCTCGGCCCGGAGGTCCCGGCCGAGACGCTGCTGTGGCAGGACCCCCTCCCCGCGGTGACGCACGAGCTCATCGACGCCGAGGACATCGCCTCCCTCAAGGGTCAGATCCTCGCCTCGGGCCTGTCGGTGTCCGATCTCGTGTCCACCGCGTGGGCGTCGGCCTCGTCCTTCCGCGGCAGCGACAAGCGCGGCGGCGCCAACGGTGCGCGCATCCGCCTCGAGCCGCAGAGCGGCTGGGAGGTCAACGACCCCGACCGGCTGGCGACGGTGCTGGGCGCCCTGGAGGGGATCCAGAAGGCCTTCAACGGCGCCCAGACCGGGGGCAAGCAGGTCTCGCTCGCCGACGTGATCGTCCTCGCCGGCGGCGCGGCCGTCGAGAAGGCCGCCAAGGACGCCGGCTTCGACGTCGAGGTGCCCTTCAGGGCGGGCCGCGTGGACGCCTCGCAGGAGCAGACCGACGTGGAGTCGTTCGCCGCCCTCGAGCCGGCCGCCGACGGGTTCCGCAACTACCTCGGGAAGGGCAACCGGCTCCCGGCCGAGTACCTGCTGATCGACCGGGCCAACCTGCTGACCCTGAGCGCCCCCGAGATGACGGTCCTCATCGGTGGCCTCCGCGTCCTGGGCGCGAACCACCAGCAGTCGCCGCTCGGCGTCCTCACCACGACCCCCGGGTCGCTGACCAACGACTTCTTCGTCAACCTGCTCGACCTGGGCACGACGTGGAAGTCGACGTCCGAGGACGCGAACACCTTCGAGGGTCGCGACTCCGTCACGGGCGAGGTCAAGTGGACCGGCAGCCGGGTCGACCTCGTCTTCGGGTCGAACTCCGAGCTGCGCGCGCTCGCGGAGGTCTACGCGAGCGATGACGCGAAGGAGAGGTTCGTGAAGGACTTCGTCGCGGCGTGGAGCAAGGTGATGGACCTCGACCGGTTCGACCTGGTCTGATCAACGACGTCCAGGTCGGCCCGCGCCGGCCGACCTGGCACTATGCCTGAAGGCCGATGGGCCGCGCGTCATCGCGCGGCCCATCGGCCTTTTCGCCTTCCTGCACTCTTCACGGGCTAAATCGAACGCGTTATCGCAAACTGCACCTTGATTATGCGCGCTCCCCCCGGCACGGAGAGCTACAAAATTTCATGCCGCAGACATTGATGAAAAGAACTTTCAGAGCTATGTTCATGATCGACCCGCCCTTCCACGGGCGGCGAGATGTCGAAATGCTCGCTTAAAGCGGCCTTCCCATCCCGTCGAACTGATCATTATGCCGCCAACGAATTCAGCCGCCGCGAGGCTCATCGGCATCAAGGTAATGGGCGCCTAACCGTATCCCCCCATACGCACCTGTTCAGAGAGGTGAGCATGCCCACAACCGACAGGCCGACCTGGTCGAAGACCTTCAGGCCCGCGATCACTGCCCTGTTAGTCACTCTCGCGGCAGCGCTGATTCCGCAGGCCGCCTCGGCACAGAGCACAAATGTCCTGGCCGTGTCGCACAAGAGCCCGTTCAACTGCGGGAAGACTTTCTACGCCAACAACTGGACCCCCGGCCACAACCCATCTGGCTCCATCGACTGGCAGGACTACGGGGGCGATGACATCGACGGCGAAACGGTGCGCGCCACCGCCTCGGGCACCGCGTACTTCTACGACGCGGGCAGCACGAGCTACGGCAAGTGGATAGAGGTCCGCCACAGTGACGGCACCAGAACCCGCTACGCCCACCTCGCGACCATGGTGAGGTCGGCGGGCGGCTCGATGAGCGTCAGCCAGGGCACCACGATCGGGACTGTCGGCTCGACGGGCGGCTCGAATGCTCCGCACCTGCACTACGAACAGCGAACCTCCACCGGTGCGATGGACAGCAGCCCGACCGTGGACGGCGTGACCGTGTCCTTGGGCGAGAAGAAGGCCATCACGAGCACCAACGCCTGCAGCGGCAACCCTTACACCCCTGAGGAAGTCTGCGGCAGCGGTTACTCGGTCATCGACTCAGCGGGCCTCACCGGTGGCCGTACCTACCTGCTCTACAACTCGGGCAACGGCTACAACTGCGTCGTGACGCTGAAGACGACGAACCTCGGCTCGGCATCGGCGGTGTCGGCCTTCCTGGAGCCGGAAGGGGAGAGCAGGACGACCGACTCGGGCAGCTACGGCTACTACGCGGGGCCCGTCAGGCGCGACGCGGCCGGGCAGTGCGTCAAGTGGGGCGGCTCGGTCGGCAGCAGCTCGTACACCAGCCCCTTCGAACACTGCGGTTAGGAGCGCGACTCATTTCCGCAGGTGGACATGACGTCAAAGGCCACGACCTGATCGCGGGAAGTGGCCTTTGGCCTGCGTCGGCCGGTCACTTCAAGCCGCTGAAAAAGGTACGCAGGTCCGCGGCCAACACCTCCGGCGCCTCCATGGCCGGGAAATGCCGGCCCCGCTCGTGCTCTGTCCAGTGCGTCTCCGCCGGCGGGTTGACGAGCCTGCGGACCGTGGGGTCGGCGCCGAACACGGCGAACCCCTGCGGCACAGCCGGCGGCGCACCCCAGTCGGCGGAGTGTGCCTGCTCGTACAGGAAGCGGGCGGCGGAGACGCCGGAGCCGGTGAACCAGTAGAGGGTCGCGATCGTGAGCAGCTGGTCCCGGTCGTACGGCAGGTCCGTCCACCGCTCGAAGCTCTCCACGATCCAGCCGAGCTGCCCGGCCGGCGAGTCGTTGAGCAGGTAGCCCATGGTCTGAGGGCGGCTGTTCTGGATCGCCAGGTAGCCGCTGCCGTCGGAGCGGAACTCGGCCATCCGGTCCAGGGCCAGCTTGTCCACCGGGTCCGACGGGTCCAGGCGGTCCCCCATGCCGGGCAGGAAGGTGGCTGTGGCCGCCGCCGTATACGGGTCCGTCACCACGTGGACACCCACGACGTGCCCGCCGTCCAGGCCGGCCACCGCGCCCGAGACACCGCCGCCGACGTCGCCGCCGTGAACGCCGTACCGGTCGTAGCCGAGGCGGCGCATCAGCTCGATCCACGCCCGGGCAGTGCGGCCCATCGCCCAACCGGTCTCGCGTACCGGGGTGGAGAAGGCGAAGCCCGGAAGCGACGGAGCCACCACGTGAAAGTCCTGCCGCAGGTGCTCGATCAGCTTGGTGAACTCGGCGAACGCGCTGGGGTAGCCGTGGGTGAGCACCAGCGGAAGGGCATCGGGGTTGTCGGAGCGGACGTGCAGGAAGTGGATCCGCTGCCCGTCGATCTCGGTGATGAACTGCGGGAGCTCGTTGAGCCGGGCCTCGGCCGCGGGCCAGTCGAAGCCCTCGGCCCAGTACGCGGCCAGCTCCTTCAGGAACTCCAGCGGCACGCCGCGGGTCCACCCGACGCCGGGCAGTTCGTCGGGCCAGCGGGTCCGCGTCAGCCGGTCGGCCAACTGGTCGACGTCCGCTTGGGGGATGGCGATGGTGAACGGCCGAATCTCCATCGGAGGCTCCTTCTCGGCTTGGGAGTACCCACGCTAGGAGCTAATGCGGCACATTTCTTTCCGCAATGTCCGGAGGCCTCTGGATCGGGGGCGGCGTGACGGCCGGTCACGCCGCCCGTCACTGATCAGGAGAGGAAGCTGCCGTAGGAGCCGCGAAGGATGGCGTCTTTCTGCGCCTGGCTGAAGTGGCAGTTCGGGTAGTCGTAGAGGGACGCCGACATGCACGTGCCATCGGTGGACGTGGCGTCGGGCAGGCCGAACGCGTGCCCGAGTTCGTGCACCATTCCGCCGTACCAGCGATTCATCGGGCCGTTGATGCCCGCGGCGCCGTCAGCGTCGTGGCCGCTGAGGATCACCCACCCGTTGCCGCCGCCACCACCGGCGCCGTCGCCTTCGGCGCTGATCTCGCCGACGTTGATCCAGCGGCTGTCCGGTGCGCCGAGGCCGAACTTACGGCGCAGCTCGGCCTGCATGTTGCACACCGTCCACCAGTACTTCTCACCGCAGTTCGGCGTGTTCTCGTACCAGCTTCGTAGCTGGTCGCCGTTGACCACCTCGACCACCGGGCTGTTCAACGTGAACGTCTTGCCCAACTCCTGCTTGAAGAAGCGCTGCGCCTCCTGCATGACCTTGGTGATGCCGTCCGGGTATCGCTGGTCGTACGCCACGTCCGACGGCTTGAGCCAGAAGACCCGCACCGTCCGCACCGGCGGGGTGCTCGGCCCCGATGTCGGCGGTGTGGTCGGGGTCACGGTCGGAGAAGGGGTCGTGCTGCCCGTGCAGGCGACTCCGCTGAGCGTGAAGCCGGCCGGCACGGGATTGCTGGAGTTGTTCCAGGTGCCGTTGAATCCGAACGAGGTGCTGCCGCCCGTTGCCAGGGAGCCGTTCCAGCTCACGTTGGAGGCGGTCACCGCGCTGCCACTCTGGGTCACGCCGGCGTTCCAGGCCTGGCCGATCGTCTGCCCTGCGCCGAAGGTCCAGCGCAGGGTCCAGCTGCCGATCGGATCACCCAGGTTCTTGATCGCGACGTTGGCGCTGAAGCCGCCGGCCCACTGGCTGCCGACGGTGTAGGTGACCTGACAGCCGGCCGCGGCAGCGTGTGCCGTGACTGTGGTCGCCGCCGCGGCGCTGACCAGGCAGGCGGCCAAGGCCCAGGCAACAAGACCGCTGCGTAATCCTCGTGGGTGCATCTGATCCCTCACCATGACTACGAAGAATGGGAGCGCTAACAAAGCTCCCCAAGCGTCGAAGGCATGTCAATGAGCATGGACGGCAGCCACCGCGGGCGTGGGAAAACGCTCTCAAGACCAAGAAAGTTTCAGACCTGCACGTCGGGACCGGCCCAGCCGGTCAGGCCACGGGATGCGGCGCGGTGCGGGACTTGGCAGCCATCAGGTGGTCGATGAGCGCGAGCAGCACATCGCGGCCTGCCTTCCGGTCGCGGGCGTCACAGAGCACCAGCGGCACCTGCGGGTCGAGATCGAGTGCCCTGCGGATCTCCTCCTGTGTCCTGTCCCGCACACCGTGGAAGCAGTTGACGCCGACGACGAAGGGGATGCCGCGGCTCTCGAAGAAGTCGATCGACGCGAAGCTCACATCCAGCCGGCGGGTGTCGACCAGGACGACCGCGCCCATCGCTCCGTTGACAAGATCGTTCCACATGAACCAGAAGCGTTCCTGTCCGGGGGTGCCGAACAGGTAAAGCACCAGTTCGCGGTTGATGGTGATGCGCCCGAAGTCCAGCGCGACGGTGGTGGTGGCCTTGCCGCTCACCCCGTCCAGATCGTCGACGCCGACGCTGGCATGGGTCAGGTACTCCTCCGTACGCAGTGGCGGGACTTCGCTCACCGCGCCGACCAGGGTCGTCTTCCCGACACCGAAACCGCCGGCGATCAGGATCTTCACTGCCAGGGGAGCGACGTCCTTCTGGTCAGAGTTTGCGTAGCCCATCCCTCACCGCCTCAAGGATTGTGATATCGGGAAGACCGCCCGCCTGCGCGAAGGCCAGGGGTGGCCGGGCCCGCATCTGACCGGTCTCGATCAGGTCGCCAATGAGGATCTTGGTCACTGACACCGGGAGCTTCAGCGCGGAGGCGACTTCGGCCACCGCCAGAGGCCGCTTGCACAGAGCGAAGATCTTGCGGTGCTCCGGCTGCATTCTCCTCAGGCCGCGTCCCCTTCCCGAAGAGTCCTCGGAAATCGCCGTAACCAGGGTGATCAGCGTGAGGTCGTCCCGCTCGGGAGTGGTTCGTCCGCCGGTGATCGTATAGGGACGGACAAGGGATTCGTCGGCGTCATCGTCGTCGAAGCCCTCTGTCCAGTGCTTCATCCGTGTCTCCCCGCGTCATCGGCCCGCGGGGTACGCGTGTCGGTTCCCAGCTTCTGGCCGACCTGCTGGATCAGGGTGTGCATCGCGACGGACATCAGTTCGGCGTCGACCTCCTGGGAGGCGACCACGGCCAGATGGGTGCCGCGGCCCGCAGCCGTGATGAACAGCCACAGCTCGGCCATCTCGATGATGACCTGGTGGACCGGTCCGCCGCTGAAGAGCTGCCCGACACCGCGAGCCAGGCTCTGCTGGCCGGTGGCGATCGCGGCGAGGCGTTCGGCGTCCGAGCGTTCGATGGTCCTGGACCGGCTGATCACCAGGCCGTCGTCGGACAGCACGATGGCGTGCCGGGTGCCCGCGACCTGCTCGACCAGGCCGTCCAGGAGCCAGTCCAGGTCTGCGTTGGTGGCGGTGGTTCGCTGCGTCATCATCGATCTTCCGTCGTAGGGGAACCGGGCTCGGGGGATCCGTCCGGCCGGGGATGGAAGGCGTCGTCGCCGGTCCGGCGCCTGCGAGACTGCCTCTGGAACGCGCCGATCGTGGCACTGGATCGGCTGGGCTGGTCGCGTACGGCCCAGGTCTCCTGTTCGGTTCGGTCATCCCTGTCGGCCGGGGCTTTGAGCTCGGTGACCAGGTTGGCCTGGCGCACCCGCTGGGGCAGCGGCTGCCGGTCGGCCGGCGGGGGCGCGTCGTCGCCGGCGGGTGCGGTCACGTACGCCATCGCGCGTCCCCTGGAGCGGGTCGGCAGCGGCTCGCCCTGCTGAGGCGGGCGGGGAGCTGCCGTACCTTCCTGCGGGTGAGGCCGCGGACCGGTCGCGACCGGGGGGACCTCCTCGGGGGGCGGGGCCGGCTCGGGTACCGCACGGGGGCGCTCCACCACCAGCGGTTCCGGGAGCAGCACGATGACACGGGTGCCGCCGAAGGCCGACGACCGAAGTTCCACCTGGAGGCCCAGGCTCGCGGAGAGCCGGGCGACCACGTACAGGCCGAGCCGCACATCGTCGGCGTGGGTCATCACGTCGAGCTGCGGCGGCGACTGCATCAGGGCGTTGGCGGCGGCGTACTGATCGGGTTCCATGCCCAGGCCGCGGTCCTCGATCTCCACCGCGACGCCCCGGCTGACCGGTGCGGCCCGCACCTCGACGGGGGTCATCGGCTTGGAGAAGGTGGTGGCGTTCTCCATGAGCTCCGCCAGGACGTGGACGAGCGGTCCCACCGCGCGCGCGGCCACCCAGGGTTCGCCCTCGACGTCGATCGTGACCCGCCGGTAGTCCTGGACCTCGCCTTGCGCGGCGCGCAGGACATCGAGCAGGTGTACGGGCTTGCGCCAGCGGCGCTGCGGCTGGCCACCGCCGAGGATCACCAGGTTCTCCTCGTAGCGGCGCAGCCGGGCGGTGAGGTGGTCCAGGTCGAACAGGCCCTCCAGCACCTCCGGATCCTCGTGCTTGCGTTCCAGTTCGTCTAGCTTCTTGAGCTGAAGGCCGATGAGAATCTGCGTACGGCGGGCGATGCGCTGGAGCATGCGCTGGAAGCCACGGTGTTGTTCGGCTTGCCGCACGGCGGTGAGGACGGCGCTGCGGCTGGCCAGATTGAGGGCCTGCCCGAGCTCACCGAGCTCGTCGGGGGTGGGCTCGACCATGTGTACTTCCGCGTCCACGTCGACGTCTTCGCCGCGCTCCAACCGGGCGACCACCTTGGGCAGCCGCTCCTGGAGCTCCTGGGCATCCTCGCGCAGGTGGAGGATGCGCCGGCGAAGAATGGCGGTGAGGCGCCAGCTGGTGAAGATCACCAGACCCAGGGCGAGCAGGCCCACGGTGGTGACGCTGATGAAGATCACGAAGAGCATGTCGGCGTGGCCGTAGCCGATCTTGCCGACGTTGTCGAGCCGGAGTTGGAGGAGCTGCGTCACTTGCGTGGTGACCGCGTCCACCGAGGAGCGCCACTCGGCGCGGTCCCCGCGCAGTGTCACCTGGTCGCTCTCGGCGCTGCCCTCGGAGGTGCCCAACCGCCCTTCCAGAGCGATCATGGCCTTCCACGCCTTGCCGGTCGTCAGCGTTCCGTACCGGGTCTCGTTGCCTGTGAGACTGGGGATCACCCGGGACTGCAGGAGGTGCTTCCTGGTGCCGACGGCGTCGGCGACCAGGCCGTACTCGTCCCTCGTCAGGCTCCCCGCCTTCCAGCCGCGGGCCAGAACGGCGTCTTCGCGGCCGATCATGTCGAGGACCCAGAAAAGGTCGACCAGGGTCTGCGCCTTGCTGTTCACCTCGCCCTCATCGGTCTCGCTGAGGACGGTCAGTACGCCGAGGTCTGACTCGAGGACTCCGCTGTAGTAGTCGAACGCCTTCTGCGCGCTGGACGAACCGCCGTCCACCGCCCAGCGCTGCTCGTCGAGGAGGTCGAGGTCACGTTCGGTGCGGGCGATGGCGTCGGTGAGCCCCTGCTGTCCGTTGGGGGTTTCCAGGGCCGTCAGGGGACGGAAGGCGCTCACGGCCTGGTCGGTCACCGCGCGCTGCTTGACAAGCTGGTCGCGGGCGGCGCTACGGGGGTCGGCCTGCACCTCCGCGGTGAGCCGTCGCTCCTGATCAAGGCTGAAGAACAGGTTGGCCGCAGGTCTGCCGACGGTTTTGGTGGCCAGATCCATCTGGGCCTTCTCCGCCCGCCACTGAGAGGACAGCTGGAACATGCCCGAAGCCAGCAATGGGGTGAAAGTCAGGCTCGGCACGAACACGACAATGAGCAGCACGGTACGCAATGGCAGCCGGCGGACACCGGCCAGTCGCCGCGGCCCGCCGCCGGCGGATAATCCGTTCCCATCGCCCACGGTCTTCGTTCGTCGTCGCCCGACCCTGCCCAAACCAGCCACGTGCCGGACACTCTCCTCACCCGATCACGACAATCACCCAAGTAGGCGATTGGTGCCTGATCGTAGCCATACAGCAGTTGAGTCGAAAGTCCCCGTTACCACTTCGCCGGCCCGGCTGTGCGGCACCGGCGCGGGCTCATGACTCCTCCGTGTCCGTTGAGATCGCGGCACCGGCCGACAGCAGTCTCTCGGCCAGCACGCGACAGCGCCTCCCGAGCTCCGGGGGGTCGACCACCTCGAAGTCGTGCCCCAGCAGGAGCACATGCATGAGCACGAAGTCGAGGTTGCCGGCGCCAGTGAGCACCTCGCAGAGCCCGCCGCCCCGCCGTCGTACGACGGCCGCCGACGCCGGGATCTGCGCGCGCACCGTGTCGGCCGAGGCGTGCACGAGGAAGCGCGCCTGGTGCCGGTAGACCCGGCTGGCCACGCTCTCCTGCACGTACGCCGCCGCGTCGGGCGCCGCGCGCGGGCGGAAGCGCCAGGTCCGTGCTGACACCTCGGTCATCCGGTCGATGCGGAAGCTGCGCCAGTCGTCACGATCGAGGTCGTAGGCGAGCAGGTACCAGCGCCGGTCGGAGGCGACCAGGCGGTAGGGCTCGACCCGCCGCCGTCGTACCTCGCTCCCTGACGGGTAGTCGAAGCCGGCCTCGACCTCGTCACGGCAGGCTCTGGCCAGCGTCATGAGCACCTCGGGGTCGACCGGCGTGCGGCCTCCGCCGAAGGACTCCACCGAGCCGGAGAGCGCGCGTACCTCGTGCCGCAGCCGGATGGGCAGCACCTGGTCGAGCTTGGTCAGCGCCCGGAGTGCGGCGTCGCCGGCGCTGGCGACCGCGCCACCCGCACCGGCGAGCAGCGAGACCGCGGTGGCGATCGCCTCCTCGTCGTCGAGAAGCAGCGGCGGCAGGTCCTGCCCCGGGCCGAGCTGGTAGCCGCCGCCGACACCCTGGCTGGCATGCACCGGATAGCCGAGCCTGCGCAGCCGCTCGACATCACGCCGTACCGTGCGCGGCGTGACCCCGAGCCGGTCGGCGAGCTCGGGGCCGGTCCAGACCTGGCGCTGCTGCAGCAGCCCGAGCAGGGCGAGCACCCGCTCCGTCGTACCCCGCTCGTCACCGCTTGCCACGTCCATGTCATCACCCTGCCAGAGATAGCGGACCGATCCTGTCCGCCAGGGGCGTCAGGGTGGCTCCATGGACGCAGACGAACTCGACTGGAACCGGACGCTGCGCGAGCAGCTGGAGTTCCATTGGCACCATCAGCTCCGGGACCGGCTCGACGGCCTCACCGACGACGAGTACTTCTGGTCGCCGGTGCCGGACGCCTGGAGCGTGCGGCCGCGCGGCAGCTCGACGGCGCCCGTGCAGGTCGGTGCCGGGGACTTCACGATCGACTACGCCTTCCCCGAGCCGGTCCCCGCGGCCTTCACCACGATCGCCTGGCGACTCGGTCACGTCATCGTCGGCGTGCTCGCCGCGCGCAACGCGGCGCACTTCGGCGCGCCGGCGGCGTCGTACGAGACCTGGGCGTACGCCGGCAGCGCGGCCACCGCGCTCGACCAGCTCGAGGCCCAGCTCGACCGCTGGCTGGCCGGCGTGCGCGGCCTCGGCGAGGCCGCGCTCCGGGTCCCCGTCGGTCCGAAGGAGCCCTTCCCCGACGTGCCCATGGCCGATCTGGTGCTGCACATCAACCGCGAGCTGATCCACCACCTGTCCGAGGTCTGCCTGCTGCGCGACCTCTACCTGCACACGAAATCCGCTACGAACGGAGCAAGCCGATGAGCCGCCACATCCAGGTCACTTTCGACGCCCACGACCCGCAGGCGCTGTCGTCCTTCTGGCGCGACGCGCTGGGCTACGTCCACCCCGGCCCGCCCGGGGTCGACCTGCCCGAGGGCGCCGACCCGCTGGCGGCGTGGGAGGAGTTCCTCGAGCGGGTCGGCGTACCGAAGGAGGAGCGGAACACGAGATCGGCCCTCGAGGACCCGGACGGGCACGGGCCGCGGCTGTTCTTCCAGCGGGTGCCGGAGGACAAGGTCGCCAAGAACCGCGTCCACCTCGACGTCCGTGCGGCTCCCGGGCTGCAGGGCGAGGAGCGGATGGCGGCGCTGGAGGCCGAGTGCGACCGGCTCGTCGCGCTGGGAGCGACGCGGGTACGTCGCCACGAGCCCGATCCCCCGATGAGCGGCGGCTTCATCGTGATGACCGACCCCGAGGGCAACGAGTTCTGTCTGGACTGACGGAGCTCCACGTTGGCCAGTTGTCAGCACGACCGCGCCAGTCGATGAACTACAGTCATCCGCCGTGACCGAATCCTCCTATCTCACGGCAACGGCGGAAGCCTACGACGCCGTCGCCGAGCTCTACGCCGATTTCGTCCGAGGCTATCTCGACCGCGTGCCCATGGATCGCGCAGTGCTCGCCGCGTTCGCCGAGTGCGTACGGACCGCCGGCGCCCGGCCCGTCGCCGAGGCCGGATGTGGCCCCGGATATATGACGGCGCACCTGCGGGACCTCGGGCTGGATGCCTTCGGCATGGATCTGTCGACTGTGATGATCGACCTTGCCCGCGAGACCTATCCCGAGCTGCGCTTCGAGGTCGGCTCGATGGATGCCCTCGACCTGGCCGACGGCGAACTCGGCGGCCTCCTGTCGTGGTACTCCCTCATCCACGTCCCGCCACAGGAACTGCCGCCATACTTCACCGAGTTCAGCCGGGTGTTGGCCCCGGGCGGCCACCTCCTGCTCGGCTTCTTCGAATCCGAGGGCGGTCCGGTGGTGAGCTTCGATCACAAGGTGACGACGGCCTACCGGTGGCCGGTCGACGACCTCGCCGAACTGGCGTGCAAGGCGGACTTCGTCGAGGTGGCGCGAATGTTGCGTGAGCCCCTGGAGGATGAGCGGTTCCGCCGGGGCCATCTGCTGATGCGCAGACAGTAGATTCGCCGGCACGGCGACCACGGCGTCATCCGAGCAGCGGGAACTCGGCCTCCAGGGCAAGGCCACCAAGGAATACCAGGTGCGAGGCAGGCCCGGCGGCGACGGGCGCGGCGTCTTCTCCCCCTCCGGCAAGCGGTTCGTCACCGCCTGCCTGCCGCTGGGGAACGCCGCCTGCGTGTGGGACGCGGCGACCGGCAAGGCCGTGACGAGACTTCCCGTCGTCGCGGGCGCACGGCCCGGCAAGAATTCCGAGATCTACCCGCACTTCGGCGCGCTGAAATAAGCGGAGCCGGTGGCGCGGGACTCGACATCGAGGACGCCGTCTGCGGGCCGGCGCACCGGCTTGCCACGCTCCACACCTATGAATCGTCCGTAAGCTGAGGGTGTGTCCCCCGCACTGGTTCTGCTCGACGGCGTTCGCTGGCGGGGTGCGCGGGTGGTCGGCGATCGCGCGCATACCCTGCTGGCCGCACTCGCCCTGCAAGGGCGTGCCGGGGTCAGTGACGAGCGCCTGGTCGAGGAGTTGTGGCCCGATGAGGCGCCGGCCAACCCGACGAAGGCGCTGCAGGTGGTCGTCTCGCGGACCAGGGCGGCGACCTGCGCCGACGTGGTGGTGCGGATCCCGCGTGGTTACCGGCTCGGGCTGCCCGCTGCCCAGGTGGACGCGCTGCTGCTCGGCGCGCTGGTGGAGCAGGCGCGGGCCGCACTGGGCGAGGACGACGTGGCGCTCGCGCGTCGCCGTGCAGAAGAGGCCATGAGTCTCGTGCCCGGCGGCTTGGACGGCGCCACGGGCGCACTCGCTGAGCTGAGGAGCGTCGCAGCGAAGTGGGTGGCCGAGGCGCGACGGGTGGCGGCGATCGCGCGGGGCCGGAGCGGCGCTCACGAGGGCGCGCTGCCGCTGGTGGGGGAGGCCGCGGCCGATCGGCCGCACGACGAGGAGCTGCTCGCCTGCCTGCTGCGCAGCGAGGCCGCCGTACGAGGTGCCGCCGCCGCTCTGGAGCGCTACGAGCGGTATCGTGCGGGCCTGGTGGAGCGGCTCGGCACCGAACCAGGGCCTGAGCTCGCCCGCGTGTACGCCGAACTCCTCGCCGCGGATCGGCCGGTGCGTGTGGGCATCCTGTTCGACGGTTCCTCGCTGCTCGGCCGCGACGGCGACATCAGCGCGGTGCACGCCCTGTTGCAGACCAATCGGGTGGTCTCCATCATCGGTCCTGGCGGCCTGGGCAAGACGCGGCTGGCTCATGTCGTCGGCAGGAACGCCGCGCAACCCGTCGCTCACTTCGTCGAGCTCGTCGGCGTCTCCTCGCCGCAGGGCGTGGTGGGCGAGGTGGGCTCGGCGCTCGGGGTACGCGACTCGGTCAGCGGGCGTCTCGCCATGACCGCCGAGCAGCGCTCCGACGTTCGCGCCCGGATCGCCCAGCATCTCGACCAGGCTCCGGCGCTGCTGATCCTGGACAACTGCGAGCACGTGATCGAGGCCGTCGCCGACCTGGTGGCGTTCCTGACCGTGACCACCCGCGACCTGCGGGTCCTCATCACCTCGCGCGCCCCCTTGTCGATCCCCGCCGAACGCGTCTACCTGCTCGGCGAGCTGCCCACGGGCGACGCGGTGGAGTTGTTCCGCCAGCGCGCCACGGCCGCCCGCCCGGGTGTGCGGATCGGGGAGGGAGTGGTCGAGGAGGTCGTCGACCGCCTCGACGGGCTGCCGCTCGCGATCGAGCTGGCCGCGGCCAAGGTGCGGGTGATGTCGGTGGCGGAGATCGCACGGCGCCTGGCGGACCGGTTCGCCCTGCTGCGTGGCGGGAACCGTACGGCCCCCGACCGGCACCAGACGCTGCTCGCGGTCATCGACTGGTCGTGGAATCTGTTGGACGAGCCAGAACGGCGCGCGTTGCGGTGGTTGTCGCTGTTCGGCGACGGTTTCACGCTGGCCGCGGCCGAGCACGTACTCGGCCCGGACGCCCTGCACGTCGTGGACGCGCTGACCGAGCAGTCGATGCTGAGCGTCCGCGAGACGGCGTTCGGCCTCCGCTACCGGATGCTGGAGACCGTCAGGGAGTTCGGGCGGATGCGGCTGAAAGAGGCCGGCGAGGAGGCGCCCGCTCGGGCGGCGCAGCGGGCCTGGGCGACGGCGTACGCCCTCGAACACGCCTCCGAGCTGTTCGGCCCGGCGCAGTTCGCGGCGGCCGACGCGTTGCGTGCCGAGGAGAGCAACCTTGCCGACCTGCTCCGGCAGGCTCTCGGCGAGCCCGATCCCGTCACGACGATCCAGTTGCTGACCGGCGTCGGCGCGCTGTGGTCGATCCGCGGCGACCACCCCCGGATCTTCGTCCACCGGGACGCGATCATCCAGGTGATCGCCGGCTGGACGCCGCCGCCGCACCTCGTCGAGGTGACCAGGGCCGCCATGCTGATCACGATCGTGAACATCATGATCGTCACCGACGGCGACGATCCGCTGCGCGACCTCCTCCGCACGCTGCCCACCAGCGACACGACGGATCACCGCATAGCGGCGATGGCCACGGTGGTGCTCGCGTGCGATTCGGCCGACGACGCCGACTTGCGCCGCCGGCTGGCGGAGTTGAGCCGGAGCGACGACCGTGACGTGGCCTTGGCGGCGGCGCACACGAGCGTCCACGCCTTGGAGAACGCGGGAGAAGTGACCGGGGCGATCGAGGCCGCCGAGCGGACCCTGACGTTGCTCCACGAGGACGAAGGGCCGTGGCGCGCCGCGATCACGCACGCCGTGCTGGCCCATCTGGTCATGAAGCTCGGCGACCGCCGGCGGGCGGTCGGACACGCGCGGACCGCCATCCCGGTGCTGAGCCGGCTCGGCGCCACCGACGACGAGACCCAGCTCCGCGCGGTGCTGCTGACCTCCGCGCTCGCCGACGGCGACCTCGACACCGCGGAGGCCGAGCTGGCCGAGATCAACCGGATCAACGACAACGAGGCAGTGCTCGGCGGGGTGGCGGTCGCCTCGTTGTGCGCGGCCGAGATCGCCCTCGCCCGCGGCGAGACGGCCGCCGCGCTCGCGGAATACCGCCGGGCCGTCCAGCGGGCGCGCGACCTGCGCCTGCCCGGGGTGCCGCGCGCGGAGTTCACGCCGTGGACGATCGTCGCGGAGTCGGTCACCCTGACGGCGTACGCGTACCACGCCCCGCCGGAGGACGGCCGGTACGGCGAGGAGCTGTTCTCCGCCGTCCAGGGCTACGACCTGATGGCCGCGAAGAACCCCGTCCTCGACTACCCGCTGTGCGGCTCGATGCTCTTCGCACTCGGCGCCTGGGGGCTGCTTCGGGGAGCCATGGCCCCTGGCGATGCGATCCGGTTGCTGGTGCTGGCCGAGCGGTTCGCGTACAACAGCAGCATGCCCAGCATGGCCTTCGAGCGGATCGAACCGTACGCGGAGCGGGCCGCGCCCGGGATGATCGCCGCCGTGCGGGCCGAGTACGGCGATCGACGCGGCTCCGACCTGCTGGACGAGGCGCGCAGCCACGTCGGGCAGGTCTCCGGCCATGACGGGCGGAGGTCACATGTGCCGCTTGTAGCTGCGTACCGACAGCGGCGCGAAGATCGCGATGACGATCAGGCACGCCAGGAGCGTCCAGGCCACCTCGCCGCTGACGAGGGCGCTGTTGGCGAGGTCACGGGTGGCCGTGACCAGGTGTGAGACCGGGTTGACCCGTACGAACGCGGCCAGCCAGTCGGGCAGGGTGTCGACGGGGACGAACGCGTTCGACAGGAACGTCAGCGGGAACAAGATCATCATGGAGATGCCCTGCACGGCCTGGGCGCTCCGGGCGATCGTGCCGACCCAGGTGAAGACCCACGCCAGCGACCAGCCCGTGAAAATCGCCAGCAGGATCGCGGCGAGCACGCCGCCCGCTCCGCCGCCCGGGCGGTAGCCCATCACCAGGCCCATGGCGAAGGTCAGAGTGGCCGCGATCGTGTAGCGCAGCAGGTCGGCCACCATCGGGCCGGCGAGCGGCGCGATCCGGGCGATCGGCAACGACTTGAACCGGTCGAAGACGCCCTTCTCCATGTCCTCGCGGAGTTGCGTGCCCGTGGCCATGCACGTCGTCAGCACGGTCTGGGCGAGGATGCCGGGGATTATCAGGGGGAGGTAGCTCTCCACGTCGCCGGTGATGGCGCCGCCGAAGATGACGGCGAACATCGCGGTGAACAGGATCGGCTGCAGCGCCACGTCGAAGAACTGCTCCGGGTTGCGGCGCATCTTCTTGAGCGCCCGCCACGCCATCGTCAGGGTCTGGCCGAGCGTCTCCCCCATGGAGACGCGTCGCCGGGCGGCCGCCACGCGGTCGGCGGACCGGACCGCCTCGCGGGCGGGTGCGATCATGGTGCTCATCGCTTCTCCTCCGTACCGGTCTCGTCGTTCCCGTCCGTCCCGTGGCCGGTGAGGGCGAGGAAAACCTCGTCCAGGCTGGGCTTGGCCACGCTCACCGAGGAGATCGACACCCCGGCGGTGCGCAGCGCGATCAGTACCTCCGCAGCCAGGTCGGCCTGGTCGAGGGCGACGTTGAGTCGTCCCTGCTCCGGGCTGAGCACCGGGTCGGAGCCGAGGACGCGCCGCACGACCTCCACGGCGGCGGGCACCGCGCCCGGCTCGGCGAGCAGCAACTGGAGGGTGGAGTTGCCGACCGCGGTCTTCAACTCGTCGGGTGTGCCCTCGGCGACCTTGCGGCCGTGGTCGATGACGGCGACGCGATCGGCGAGCTGGTCGGCCTCGTCCAGATATTGCGTGGTCAGCAGCACCGTGCAGCCGTCGGCGACCAGACCGCGGATGGTGTCCCACATCTGGCCGCGCGTGCGCGGATCGAGACCGGTGGTCGGCTCGTCGAGGAAGATCAGTGGTGGCCTGGTGATCAGGCTGGCCGCCAGGTCGAGGCGCCGGCGCATGCCGCCGGAGAACTGCGCGATCGGCCTGTCGGCGGCCTCCTCCAGGCCGAACTGGCCCAGCAGCTCGGTGGCGATGCGCCGGGCGCGCGGCGCGGCGATGCCCTGCAGGCGGCTGAAGAGCCAGAGGTTCTCGCGGGCGGTCAGGTTCTCGTCGACCGACGCGTACTGTCCGGTGACGCCGACCAGCTGGCGGATCACGTGCGGGTTGCCGGCCACGTCGACCCCGAAGATCTCGGCACGGCCCGCGTCGATCTTCAACAGGGTGGCCAGCATCCGTAGCGTGGTGGTCTTGCCGGCGCCGTTCGGTCCGAGGACGCCGAAGATCTCACCGGGGCGTACGTCCAGGTCGATCCCGTCGACGGCACGGTGCTCGCCGAACGTCTTGGCCAGCCCTTCCGCATGTACGGCCAGATCGGTGCCCCCGTCGGGGACCGGACCGCCCCCGGTACGTCCGAGTTCTGTGATGCTCATGGCTTCACTCTCAGCGGCGCCGGTTTCACGGCGCCCTCGACCGGGTTTCACCGGTTGCCCGGAGCCCCGCGGATTCGTTCCTCCACCAGCCGGCGGAGCAAGCCGGTTCACCTGCGGCGATCGCAGCCTGAGAAGCCGTCGGCGGATCGGACGGGCGCATGGAGGTCTCGATCATCAGTATGGCGAAGTACGGCGCGGCCATCCGGACGTCCAGCACGTCGGCCACCACGGTCCTGGCCCCTGGAACCGACACATGGGCGTGGCGGGTCAGTGCCAGCACCTCCTGGCCGGCCTCGCGCAGCGCCGCAACCAGCGGGCGACCGATCGCCCCAGTCGCACCGGCGACCAGAACCTTCATGACTGCCTCCTCTTGATGCTCAGGTGTCGTTGTCCGGACGGGCCGCGGCCCCGCGCGGCGACCGCGATCACGGTGAAGATCCCGAGCAGCGGCACGTCACTGCCGTGGCCGCCGATGTGCCGGAAGCCGCATCCTCACGTTCGTGCGGGCCGGCCCGCATGCCAGGCGAGCCGAGGGAGGGGAACATTTGTCCAATACGCCGGCACGCACCGGCGGCGACAGTGGGCTCATGACTGTTTCTGACAGCGGGCCGTACGTGAACGGCGGCGCCGAGAGTTCGACCCTGCCTACGGACGACGGCGACATCTACGTGTGCCAGGACGGCCCCCGCGACGCCCCCGCACTCCTGCTCATCCACGGGTCCGCCTCCTCGGCCCGCTCGTGGGACCCGCTGGTTCCGCTGCTGACCGGATGCCATCGCGTCATCCGGATCGACCTGCTCGGGCACGGCCGGTCGGCCAAACCGGACGACCGCAGCTACGCGACCCCGGAGCAGGCACGCCGGGTCGGAATGGCACTGGACCTTGTCGGCGTCAAGCACGCCATCGTGGTCGGCCATTCCAGCGGCGGCGTGATCGCCACCGCCCTTGCCGAGCAACGACCCGACCTGGTGACCGCGCTCGCGCTCATCAACACCGGACCCAGCATGGACGCCTTCATCGCACCGGCGGAGTCCGCCGCAATCACACCTTCGCAGTGGCCGCCGACCGACGAGCAGCTCCGCCAGTTCGCGAGCACCGGTTTCAGCCGCGCGGGCTACCAGGTCCCACAAGAGCTCCTGGGCGAGATGCGCGCTATGACCTACCACACGCTCACCGCGACGATGCAGGCCACCCGCGAGTACCTGGAGCAGCGACCGCTCCCGGATCGGCTGACGGTCCTCGGCAAGCCACTGCTGGTGATCTTCGGCGAGGACGACCGGAGATGGCGATCCTCATCCGCCGCCGACTACCGCGCAGTTCCGGGCGCGAGAATCGAGTTGCTGCCCGGTCTCGGACACTCACCCATACTCGAGGATCCGCCGCGGACCGCCACCCCCCTCCTTGCCTTCACCGCGGTCCACGCCACGGAGGCGGACTGAACGAGACGATGAGCCGTTGTTCCCAGTGCGGACGCGCGCACCCGTCCTGCCGTCGCCGTCGTCCCACCGGTCAGAGGAGCAGGCCGACGCCAAGCGCTGAGGATCTACCGCAGGACACCCATCGCTGTCCGCAGGCGCATCTCAGATAGCGCACGACTCCTTCGGAGGTGTAGTGAGACGACTCGACCTCCGCGCTCATGCTGGGCCGGGAACAGCTCACACAGGGTGGAACCATCGGGCACGCGCTTGGTGACGGTGGCATCAGGCACACGTCGTCGGCGTAGGCGTCGGTGAGCAGGTCGATCATCTCCCGCGCCAGCGTCGACAGGACTTGCCGTGCCCGCACCGGCGGCGCCCACCCCGCAGTCGTGCCGTCGGCGGCGAGCTCGGGAACCAGCGGCGCCGCCGCCGCGACCCGGTTGATGGTCCGTGTGACGCCCCGGGGACAGGGCTCCCGGGCGGGACCATCCACCGGTCGGACTACGTGATCCGCCAAGCGTACGCGCTGACCCCGCACAACCCCTTCGACGTGCACACGCCGGCGACGTCGCACGTCGGCTACTTCAGCCGGCGTTGCGACTTCGTACCGGAGCCCTGAAGGATGGGTCATCATACGAACGAAGGCGGCATGGTGGACTTCTCAGTCAGATACGAACCCTCTCCTGACGAAGTGGCGCGAGCGCTCGGGCAGGGCCTTCGACAGCAACTCAAGATCGCCTATCTGGCGCTGCCGGTGGTCCTGGTCGTGGCGGGGCTTGTCTGCATCCTGGTCGACGCCACATCCATGGGCATCGGCATGCTCGTCGGAGCAGCCGTCTTCCCGCTCGTTCTGACCTGGTCGATCCGGCGGACCGGCAAACGGCAGCTCGCCTACCTCTGCGTGCCGACCACCCTCCGGATCACCGACGAGGGGTACGAGTGCCGGACCGACCAGTCCACGATCACGATGCAGTGGTCGCTGTTCGGGCGGATCGTGACAGGCACCGAGTTCTGGCTGTTTTTCGTGGGCAAACAGTTCACGGGTTTCCTTCCCAGGCGCGCCTTCAGCAGCGAGCAACAAGCCGAGCTCGACGGCCTACTGGCTTCTCGACAGCGCGCAGGAATTGCCTGAGCCGCGGACAGGGCGAACCGCGTGATCGAGATCCGTGATCCTTGCTGTCCGTTCTGGGGGCGCTGGAAGCATTCGCCCTTCCATGACAGTTATCACGGCCAGGTCATGACAGGAGGCCGAGAAATCCTCAACCAGATGAAGAACCCTGTCATGCATGGACGAGACGTTCAGTTCCAAGACGGGACGGCGGGACACCGCGGTCCGCGTCCAGGGGTTGTGCAAACGTTACGGCGAGGTTCACGCCGTCAAGGGGGTGGACCTGGCCATCGAGGCGGGTGAGGTCGTTGCGCTCCTCGGACCCAACGGCGCCGGCAAGTCGACCATGGTGGACATGATCGTCGGGCTGACGAAGCCCGACTCGGGCACCGTGCAGGTCTTCGGGCTCCCGCCCCGGCAGGCCGTCCTGGAGGGCGTCATCGGCGCCATGCTCCAGGAGGGCGCGCTGCTGGACGACGCCACCGTGACCGAGATGGTGGGCATGGTGGCGTCCCTCCACAAGAACCCCATGCCGGTCAGGCAGGCGCTGCGCAAGGCGGGCATCGAGGACCTGGCAGGGCGTAGATCCACCAAGCTGTCGCAGGGGCAGAAGCAACGGGTACGGTTCGCCGTCGCCCTGGTGGCCGACCCCGACCTGCTGCTGCTCGACGAACCCACGGCCGGGATGGACGTACGGCGACGACACGAGTTCTGGCACTCCATGCAGGAGTTCACCTCGTCCGGGCGGACCGTCATGTTCGCGACGCACTACCTGGAGGAGGCCGAGGAGTTCGCCGATCGGGTCGTGTTCCTGCGCGACGGGCGTATCGTCGCGGACGGCTCGGTGGCCCAGGTGCGGTCGCTGGCGGCCGGCCGCACGCTGCGCGCCACGGTCGCCGGGGTGGACGAACCCGCGGTGCGCGCGCTCCCCTCCGTGGTGAACGTGGAGATCCGCCATGACAAGGTCGCCGTCCTCAGCTCAGATTCCGACACCACGCTCCGGGCGCTCCTTTCCAGATTTCCGCACGCGCGTGACGTCGAGGTGGTGGGTGTGGGCCTGGACGAGGCGTTCCTCGCTCTGACAAGCAGAACTCGTACGAGCGGAGGTGCGGGGTCGTGAACCTCGGTTACCTGGCGCTGGAACTGCGCAGGGTGCTGCGCGAGCCCGGCACCCTCTTGTTCGTCATCGGGTTTCCCGGCGGTTTCTACCTGCTCGAGGCGGTCATCTTCGAGTCCCAGTGGCCTCCGCAGTCGGCGATCGACCCCGGAGCCGTCCTGTTGCCGGCCATGGCTGGTTGGGGCGTTCTCATCTCCGGGATGCTGGTCGGCGCCCGTGTGGTGAACGAGAGGGAAGCGGGCTGGCAGCGGCAACTTCGGCTGACACCGTTGACCGGCAGCGGCTACCTGCTGGGCAAGGTCGCGGTCGGCATGCTCGTCTCGATCCCGCCTCCCATCGTCGTCGCCCTGGCCGCGGCCCTGTTCCGGGACGTGCGCCTGGATCTGGGTGGCTGGCTCTTCGTGACGCTCCTCACCACGCTGGGCGGCACGCCGTTCGCGCTCCTCGGCCTGCTGATCGGTCAACTCGGGAACAAGAAGAACACCCAGCAGATCATCATCATCGGGATGCTCATGCTGGCCATCTTCGGCGGCATCTTCATCCCGCTGGACGCGCTGCCCCCGTGGTTCGCCTACATCGGCTGTGCCACGCCCAGCTACTGGCTCACCGACCTGGGCCGGGCCGGAGTGGAGATGGGCGGCGACCCTATGCGGGCGGCGGCGATCCTCCTAGCATGGACGGTGATGCTGGCAGGCGCCGTCATCTGGCGCTACCGTCACGACTCCGCTCGCAACTGATCGACATGGAGTGGTCAAGCTGGCCGACGGCGTCTTCGGGCACGGGCTGATGAGAACGGTCAGGCAGCTCTTCCTGCCCGCCTCGCCGTTCACCGACCGGCGTTCCCTGCTGTTGTCGGTCGGCCTCAGCCTGCTGTTCACCGCCCTCATGGTGCCGAGCTGGCTGGACGCACTGTCGAAGCTCGATCCCGGGACGGCGGCCTGGTCGAAGGTCATCGGGGTGGCCTACGCCGCCGCGTACATGGCGTTCGTGCTGATCGGACGTCTGGAGGCGTGGCTGCCCCGCGCGCTGCTGTGCGTCGCCACGATGGCCCTGGGCACGGCTCTGGTCGTGCTCATGGGCCTGGATGACGCCTGGCTGCTGATGTTCGCCCTGTGCGTCATCCTCGCCTTCGCCCGTAGGACGGTCGCGCTTACCGTCGTCGCCCTCGCCCTCCTCGGGGTCGTCCTGGCGGGATTGGCGACCGGCAGCCTCGCCGAGGCGCTGCCGAACCTGGTCGTGCTCGGCTCCGTGAGTGTGGCCATCGGCCTACTGGCCTGGCTTTTCGACGTCAACAATGAGCTGAGGCACGCGCGCGACCAGATCGCCACGCTGGCCGTGGACCGCGAGCGCGAGCGTGAGGTGCTGAGCGCCGTCGGCCGGGGCAGGAGCATCGCCGACGTCGCGAAGATCCTTCATCTGGCAGAGGGAACGGTCCGCAACCACCTTTCCGCGGCGATCGGAAAGACCGGCACCCGCAGCCGCGGCGAGGCCTCGCTGGTGGCCCAGGAACGCGGCTGGCTCTAGCGGACCAACCTCAACGGCGAACTCGCGTCGGCACACGGCGAAGATCGGTTGGCCGCCGCCCTCATCCTCAGGGAGCGATCAGAACCGGAGTCCCAAGAGGCAGTCGTGCCAGCACCTTGAGCGCGCGAGCAGGCACCCTGATGCAGCCGTGCGTGACCGCCTTGCCGAACACCTTCGGGTCCGGCCAGCCGTGGAAGGCGACCGTGCCGGGACCGCCGCCGAAGGTGTCGAGCGTCGGCGAGTGCGTGCCGAGAGGCATGATCAGCGGGCTGTAGGAGGCCTTGTCCTTCGGCGACATCAGGGCCAGCAGGAAGGTCCTGCCCACCGGGGTGGGCGTCTCAGGGCCGCCGACGGCCACCGTCCAGGTGCCGACCTTCTTGCTCGCGTTCATCACGGTCAGCTGCCTGCTTCCCAGCTTCACGATGGCGCGGTAGCGGCTGCGCGCCTTCTTCAGGCCCTTCGCCTTGATCCAGCCGGTCACGTGGTTGGGCTTGCTGGGCAGGAGCACGCGGTACCAGCCCTTGCGCGCCTCCACCACCGGGACCCAGGTCTGGCTGCCGAGCTGCTTCGCCGGAAGAGTGGCCGCAGGCTTGCCGCCGGGCTGGGCGTAAACGGCCACCGTGCGTGCGGGGTGGACCACCACGCCGCTCATCTTGCCGTACGTGTCGGTGTCCTGCGGCAGGCCGCTCAACTCCGTGAACGTGGTGGCATCGGGGAGCGCGGTCACCGTGACCGCGGCGCCGGCGGCGAGGGTGACGGGCGACGCGGCAACGCCGGTGGGGGTCGAGGCGACGAGGCTCACGGCGACGAGCGCGGCACCGATGAGTCGGCGGGGGGCATCGAGCGGCACGATCGGCTCCTGATGTTCTGTGACACAGACGACACAACGCGTAACCGTCTGGCCTGCTAGATAACGGTTTGGAACGTTTGAAGCTCTTTGGCCAGCAGGTGTGACATTTTTACACAGATGAGCCCTGTGAGGCTCCAGTTCTCTCATACATCCGAGGTGCTGTCGTGTTACCCCCCAGACTTTCTTCAGTCCGTCGCTGGTTCACAGCGGCACTCATGCTCGCCGTGGCAGCGCTCACGGCGCTCGCCATCTCCAGTACAGCCTCGGCGGCAGCGGTCCAGGGAACGCCGCCCGGCGACAACGGCACCGTCAAGGTGCACAACTGGACAACGCCGGAGGACAACCGGCGCGACGATCCGCAGGTCTGCTGCGTGTTCTATCTGGTCGGGTTCGACTTCGACGCGGGCCAGAAGGTGAGCTGGGAGATCAAGTCCTGGCCGCGCACGGGTAACCGGACCACGGTGAAGAGCGGCACGCTCGTCCTCGACAAGCGCGGGCATGGCCGTACCGTCGACATGACCCTGCCGGGCGGGCACTACAAGCTGTTCTGGACCTTCGAGGGGAAGAAGGGCGCGCCCAAGCACAAGGCGTTCTGGGTCAAGTGTGAGTCCACGCCGACGCCGACGCCCTCCCAGACACCCACCCCTACGGTGACGCCCTCCCAGACGCCCACGCCCACGGTGACGCCTTCCCAGACGCCCACGCCCACGGTGACGCCTTCCCAGACGCCCACGCCCACGGTGACCCCCACTCCCACGCAGACACCCACCTCGACGCCGACGTCGAGCAACACGCCGACCCCCACCCACCCCAGTGAGGGTGAAAGCGTGACGGTGACCCACGACTGGATCAAGTGGGACGAGAACGTCGCGCAGCCGCAGGACGAGCCCAAGCCCGCGCCTACCCCGACGCCGGTGAAGACCAACATCCCGGTCACTGGCTGACCCGCGACGCCGAACGACGCAGGGCCTGGATCAACGCGATCCGGGCCCTCTGTCGTCTTTCAGCTCCAGACGAGCATTCCGCAGCGGCGGGCACAGTCCTGCAGCAGACTCACCCAGGACTCGTACAGCTCGTGGGCATTGCTCCACCGGCGCGTCTGGGCGAAGGCGCTCCAGGACGCCTGGCTACCGAAGATCCACTTCCATCCCGTGCTTCTTACGCTTGCCGGAATGGGATGAGCGTGCCGTCCAGCACCGGGCAGGGTAGCCGGCACGCTCGGTCACCCGTAACACCCGTTCCAGGCGAGGTGAGCGGCGGGCGAGCAAATCTCAATCAAGGAACGGCCTTCTGTATTGCGTCTCCGGCAGGCTTTGTTCGCAAAGCTTGCCGATGAGCTGTCGACTCGCGACAATACGACCTAATGATATTAATTGGACCACGTGTAACCGTTGGTAGTGACCTGGCCTCCGCCAGACGTCTCGGCCACAGCATGAGCCGGGCTTGCGAATGTGATTCCGGCAGCAATAATCGCCGCAGTGATGAGCATTTTTCGTGCTCTGATTTTCGAAGCCACGGACACCTCCGAACACGAAATCCCAGGCGATCCCAATTTCGCCAAGGCTCGATGGAAGTGATCGTACATAAGTTATCAGATCTTGACAAGAGCCCTAATTTAGGACATGTCCCATTATGCGGATTGTCGTCGACATTACCCATATAAACAGTTGAGTGACTGTCTGGAACGTTGAGAAATTTCATCGTGGCAGTACGCCGGGACAGTCGTTCTGATGCTGCATGGGCGCAAGATCGCCCCTCGTGGAGCAGTCGTGATCTGGTGTTCCCGGACACTCAAGACGAGGACGAACGCGTCACACTCCACGTCCTGGCGGCTTGGTGCGCTGCTTGTCGCTGAAGGTGTGCGCACGCTCGGGGTTCGCCCAACCGTCGGCGGGCTGGGCGCTCGGAGCCCGGCCGTTCGGGCTCGTCACAAAGGCGGGCAAGGAAGAGGTTTCTAGAGGGCGAGGGTTTCCAGGTTCACGGCGTCGGCCATGGCTTGGGCGCCTTTGTCGTTGAGGTGCATGCCGTCGCCGCTGTCCAGGGCGGGGTCGATGTAGTCGGGAGCTTCGGGGTTCTCGACAGCTCGGGCCACGTCAAAGACGGCGTCGAAAGTGTCGGTGGTACGGATCCAGTCGTTCACCTCGCGTCGGGCGGCGAGGCCCTCGGGGGTACTGATCCCGGGGTAGACGGCGCCCGCGAAGGGGCCGATGGTGGCGGCGAGGATCTTCAGGTCGGCCTGGTGGGCGCGGTGGGCCAGGGCCTTGAAGCCCTCGATGAGGGCGTCGGAGGTGGCGGGAGGCTCGCCGGACATGCCGGGGAGGCCGAGGTCGTTTATGCCGAAGTGCACCAGAACGTGGGTCAGGCCGGGAATCGAGAGAACATCGTGGTCGAAGCGCGCCAGCGCGTGCTCGCCGACCTCGTCCCGCAGTAGGCGGTTTCCGGCGATGCCCTGGTTGACGACCCATCCCCGCTTGAGGCGCCGGTTGAGGAAGTCCACGGAGCGGTTGTTCGCGCCGGTCGTGGAGCCGACCCCTTCGAACCAGGAGTCGCCGAACGCCACGGCGATCGCGGTGTCGTCCGGGGCGAGCACGTCGACGCCCGAGACGTAGAACCTGGCTTCTACCTGCTCAGCATCAGGGAGTGCGGGAGACGTGAGGTGGTTACCGCCGACTATGTGAGCGGTCTCCATGGGCATGTGGGAATAGGTGGCCAGGCCTGTCTCCTCAGGGAGATAGAGGCTGAGGAGTAGGTCGGCGCCGGGGGCGACGGGCAGATCAATCGGGTCACTGGCGGCCTCTTCTCCCGGCGGGATGGTGAGCCTCTCGGCACCGTCGAAGGTGAGGCCGGCCTGCCCGTGCTCGGTGGCGGCCCTCGCGGCGGCGATGGTCAAGGGGGCGCGGCCGTAACGGTTCGTCAGGCTTACACGGAGGCGTTCTCCGCCGCCAGCCATGTGGAGCACCTGACGCACCGTCTGATCGGCGAAGCCGCGCGGTTCGGTGAGCTGGATCTGCTCGTAGGGACTGATCACTGCGGTGCGGAAACCGGCTGTCCAGATCATGGTCGCTCCATTTGTTGCTATGGGGATGTGTCGGCGAATTCTGACGTCGGCGAGGTGATTGACATGGGCCCCAGGTCTTGGCGCGGGTGAAGGGCGCGAGCGCCGGGCTGGGCGAGCTGGTCAGGGTTGGAGCACGTAGCGACCGCGCACCCCGCCCTTGGCCATGGCGCGGTGGGCCTCGGCGACCTGGTCCAGCGGCATGACCGCGGGCACTCGGGTCGGCAACTCGCCGGACGCGGCGCGGGCGAGCAGGTCGCCCAGTCGAGCGCCGTCGGGATGCGCGACCACGACATGTACGGTGATCCCGCGCTCCGCGGCCGGCTCGGCGCTCGGCTGGACGCCGACGAAGACCCCGCCATCGCGGACCAAGGCGAGGCCCTGCTCCTGCAGCGCCGCACCGTCGGCGACCGCGTCCCAGCCCGGCTCCGCGTGCGTGGTGAACTCGGCGCCGAGGCCGCGGATGAACTCCTCGTCCTCGGCTCTGGCCAGACCGGTCACCTGCCAGCCGCGGTCCTGCGCGAGCGAGACGACGTACCCCCCGACCGCGCCGGCCGCCCCGGTCACCAGCAGCTGGTTGCCGTCTCCAGGTGCGTCACCGAGCAGATCGAGGATCTGGGCGGCGGCCAGCCCGTTGAGCGGCACCGTCGACGCCGCGATCAGGTCCAGCCCGTCGGGAACGACAGCGATGTCGGAGGCCCGCACGACGAGCTGTTCGGCGTAGGTGCCGAAGTCGCGGTCGAAGCCGACCACCAGGCCGGCGACCCGGGTGCCGGCCGCCAGGTCCACGCCTGGGCCGGTGGCCGCGACGGTCCCGGCGAAGTCCCAGCCCAGGCCGGTGCGCTCGGGCTGGTTGATCAGCCCCATGGCGTGGAAGAGGCCGCGGGCGACTGCGAGGTCGACGGGGTTGACCGGCGCGGCGGCGATCCTCACCCGGACCTCGCCGGGCCCAGGCTCGACGACGGGAACGTCGATGATCTCAATCGAGTCGGGTCCGCTCGGGGCGCGGACGGCGGCCGTGCGGAAGGTAGAGATGCTCATGGTTTCGCCTCGTGGCTTGTGTTCGACGGTTGGCTTGCTTCACTATGGGTGGGTAGCTCTCCAGCGGGAAGTAGGCACTTCGAAGTGCGTAGGTCACCCCCCGGTAGGAAGGTGCGGTCGATGCCAACGACGACGGCGGCCCAGAAGCGGGCACAAGCGAAGGAAGACTACGACGCGTTCCTGGCGGAGTGCCCAAGCCGCCAGTTGCTCGACCGGATCTCCGACAAGTGGGTCGCGCTGATCCTGGCCGCGCTCGGCAGCGACGGCCCGCACCAATCCGGAGGCGACAGCGCCGGTGAGTCGCGGTCGATGCGCTACTCCGAGCTGTCCCGCAGGCTGGCCGGGGTCAGCCAGAAGATGCTCACCCAGACGCTGCGCTCCCTCGAGCGCGACGGGCTGGTCACCCGCACCGTGACGCCGACGGTGCCGGTCACGGTCACGTACGAGCTGACCGACCTCGGTCTCTCGCTCCACCACGTGATGCGCGGCATCAAGGTGTGGGCCGAGGCGCACATGGACGAGGTACTCACCAATCGCGAGGAGTACGACACCCGCATCGCCTGAACGCTCACCATCAGCGCAGCAGGGGCGCCGACGCGACCTTCATCAACGGCCAACTCGTCGAGCGGCCAACCTCACGTTCGGCCATCGTGAGGCCCCACCAGCGCCTTGGATGTCTCACCGCAGCGTGCCGGACAGCGGCTTGCCTTCCTGGAGATGGCCACCTCTGCCAGCCCTAACCCGAAAATACGAGAGCGGACGCAAGGACGACCCCGTCCGCCTGCATCGAGGGTTATCACCACTGGGGATCCCCGGTCTGCGCAGAATCGTTACAAGACATCCCTTATTTCGCCAACACCACCCTCTTACTCTTTTCCCTGCTATATCCACTCAAGCAAGGACGCTAATGAAGCTCTTTTCCGCAGGCCTCGTGGCCGCGGCCGCGGCCGTCTGCGTGGTGGCCGTACCCGCTCAGGCGGCATCCGTCGCATCCGTGCAGGCCGCTCCGGTGGACCCGGTGAAATCCCTGAAGGCCCAACTGGCCCCGGGCAAAGGCGTAAAGATCACCGAATCAAGCGGCATCACCCTCGATTTCACCGCCGACGACCGGGCTATGCAGGTACAGGTGAACACCCATACGGCCGGCACCCTGGCTTTCGGCAAAGGCAACGTAGCGGCTGCCGACCTCCGTGTCCGCATGTCCGCACGCCAGAAAGGGTTCAACCCTCCCTACCGGGTCATCGCGGAGGGCAGAAACGCTTACGTGACCAACGCCGGCATCGCCAAGGCGCTGCCTTCCGGTCGTTCCTGGATCCAGTCGAAGGCCAGTGGGCACGAAAACGCTGTTCTCGACATGGGGGTCACTCCAGCGGAACTGCAGTTCATGCTGGCCAACGCATCAGAAGTGGCGACCGGCGAATATCACGGCACCGCCACACTCGCTGACTTCCGGCACGACAAGTCCGCCGGGGAAGGCAACGTCGAGTTCCACCTGTACTTCGATGAACACAACCTGCTCACCCGCACGGTCGTCGACACGACAACCTACCCGGACGGCGACACCTCGGCCTATGACCAGATGGTCTTCCACACCGATACCAAGTATTCGAACTGGGGCGCCAAGGTGAAGATCACTGCACCGGCGGCGGGCAAGGTCATCAGCGAGAAGAAACTCAACGCGAAGACCCGCAAGGCCGTCATAAAGGCTGGCTATCCGGAGAGCGGCCCCTTCTAACCTGCGCCAACAAGGAACCGGCATCGTCCGACAACCGCCGGACGCCGAAACATGATCTACGAGCGAAAAGCCCTGGTCATCGCTGAGCCAACCAGGGCCTCCGTTACGCGCGACCGAGAGGACGCGAATCCCTAACCTGCCGATCCGTAGGGGCAAGGCAAGAGCCTCATCGAAGAAATCCCGCGCTGCTCACGAGGTTCTTGCGGTGCGGCGGTACGCGATCGCGAAAGGCGATGTTGCTGTACGGCGCTGCTGTACAGCCGTTACGCCCGTATGCGACAGACCGCCCGCCGTCTCCTCCTCTACAGCCCCGTCCCGCCGCGTCTCGGGCCAGGCCTCGGCGTGTCGGAAGAGGGCACGATGATCGGGGGTTCGGGGGTTTGCGGATGAGCAGCCGACGACCAGCAGGATCAGCATCGATTTTAGAAATAGTGGTGATCGTCTACGAGTCGATCACGGTGCGAGGAAAGGCGAGCAGCTCCTGTGGATCGTGCCGGATGGCTTGTGGGCGCGAATTCAGCCATTGCTGCCGATGGTGCCACGCCGACAGGGGATACGACCACCTTCCACGTCGCCTAGGTGGCTGGTGTCAAGTGGGCCGCCTCGACCCGTGCTGTCGGCGCACCATCTCATTGATCCAGATGGGCGCGAAAGGAGACGTGCAGCCCGGGGAAGTCGGGTAGTCCTTGAGCACTTGCAGGCGCTCACCGATGTCGATTGCACGGGCGCGGTGCTCAGCATGCTCGATCCCGATCTGAGCCAGGCAGTGGTTCATCGCCCACTGCAGGCGAGCCGGGACGTCTTTCATCTCCGCCTCGATGACATCGAGCAGCCCTGCGAGGTCGAGACCCTCGGGCTTCTTCGCCACGCGTTCGGTGGTCAGCGCCCATCCGGCACTCGCGACCACTGGATCCGGATCGGCGGACCAGGCCAGGCGCAGCTCTTCGGAGTGCGGGTTCTTCTTCACCACGTAGTTCACGAGCCAGTCGTGCACCTTGGGTGTGCGCGCCTCGCGCAACATGGCGTCCAACTCGTCACGCTCGAACGCCTTCGGGCGGCAGATCAGGATCGCCAGCAGTCTCGCCGCGGTGTCATCCGTCCCCCAGAGCCGGCACGCGAGTTCCTGCTGCGTCTTCAGCCGCTTCGCGAGCGCGCGCAGCTTGCTGAGGTTCACACCGTGATCGTCACCGTGTTTCTCGTTCACCTCGCGTGTCTTCGGGTCCTCGAGCTCGGCCAGCTCGGCCATCACCTCGGCCACCATCGTCTCGGTCAGCGTCGTCTTGGCCACCTCAGCCTCCTGTCCATCACGTGCGAATTCAGCCTAGCGACGGAAGCCGGCCTCCTGTCTGCTGCTCGCGAGTACGGCCGGCTGTGGACCGCTGTCATCGCCTCAGGGCGCAAACCTCGTCCCCGAACCGCAGACCTCATGATCGCGTGCGTGGCTATCGCCAACCGGTTGCCCCTTTACACATGCAACCCTACGGACTTCAAAGGCCTTGACCACCTCCTCACCGCTGTTCACCGCCCTCAATGGCATGGCGATCACGCCTCAATACGCCTCCTCCTACGGCCCTGGGTCCGACACTGCCCAGTGGGCGGAGTCTGAGGAGCAAAGCCATGGACCGTCGATCGCCCCAGGCCACGCACCGCCAACCCGGGAAAACGACCGCCCCGGGTTTCTTGGAGACGCGTCCCGGTGCCAGCAACTACTATGCGCGGCATGTCGTCTCTGTCCCGCCATGAGGTACCGGTTGTTCGTCCTGCTGCCTGGCGTGTGCAGCCAACTTGGACCAGTCTGCTGCCGAAGGGCGTGAAGTCATGCCCGCCGCTGGGCGCCACCGACGGCCACACCAATTGGGTGTCGCCGGTGACGACCGCGGTCTTCGACGGCCGTGCCGTAGCGGTCACCGGGGGCGGCGACAGAACAGTACGGGTTTGGGATCTGTCAACCGGCGAGCGGGTCGGCGCCCCATGGGCTGGTCACACGAACGCGGTGCGGGCGCTGGCGATGTCCGTTCTGGACGGTCGCCCCGTTGTGGTCAGTGGTGGTGACGACGACACCGTACGGGTGTGGGAACTCGCGTCCGGCAGGCCGGTGGGCGAGCCGTTCAACCTTCAGGCTGACAACGTGATGGCCCTCGCGATCGCGGAACGCCATGGCCGCCAGGTGGTGGTCACCGGTTGCTACGACACGACGGTACGGGTATGGGACCTGGAAACGCGGCAGGAGGTGATGGCACCGATCCGCGGCCACACCGGCCCGGTGTACGCGGTGGCGACCGCGGTGCTGGACGGCCGCTGGGTGGCTGTCACGGGCGGCGACCGAACGGTCCGGGTATGGGACCTGGATACCGGTGATCTGGTGGGCAGCCCGTTCACTGGCCACAGTGGACACGTGAGCGCGGTTGCGGTAGCGGAGCTGACTGCCGGCCATCTGGTGGTCGTCTCCGGTGGCTACCAGACGACCACACGCGTGTCGGACCTAGCCACCGGACTGCCGGTCGGTGACTTCCCCCGATCTGCGGACTTGGAGGCCGTGACGACCACGGTCGTACACGGCCGACTGGTGGCGATCACCTGCAACCGCAATGAGCCGACCATCCAGGTGTGGGACCTGAAAACGGCCGAGCTGGTCGGTGAGCTGTTCCCTCAGCATCCCCGCACGGTGCACGCGGTGGCGACGGCAGTGGTGGACGGCCGGCAGGTGGTGGTGTCGAGTTGCGACGGCGGGTCGGTCCGGGTGTCCGATCTGGTCGTCGGCCAACCGGCCGACAAGCCAGTTCGCCACGACGCCGCGATCACGGCGGTGGCCACCACTTCAGTGGCTGGCCGACCGGTGGCGGTCACCGGCAGCGATGACGAAACCGTACGAGTATGGGACCTGGACACCGGCGATCAGGTGTGCCAGCCACTCACGGACCACACCGGCGCCGTCACTGCCGTGGCCGCGACCCAAGTGGACGGTCGCGCGGTGGCGATCATCGGAGGCAAGGACGGCAATGTCCACCTCTGGGACCTCGCACTGGGGAAAGCGGCCGGAGCACCGTTGACCACCCACCGCCTCCCGATAACCGCGGTCGCGGCCGACAACACGGGCGACCCACCCCGGGCCATCACCGCCAGCGACGACAAGACCATCCGGGTATGGGATCTCCGCACCGGCGAAGAGACCGGAAACCCACGCAAGAGCGACCATCGATGGGTACAAGACCTCACCACCACCACGCTCGACGACCAGCCCGTCGCCGTCCTCGGACGGTGGGGCGGCGGCTTCCGGGTCCGTGACCTCACCGTAAACCGCGACACCGGACTCCAGACCACCGGTAGCAACGGCAAACCGGTACGCCTCGTGGCTGCCACCATCGTGGACGGACGCGCCATCGCCATCACCACGAACGACGACTGGCGCGACCGACCGATGAAGGTATGGGACGTCGCCACCGCTCAGCAGATCGGCCAGCTTTCCATGGGAACCGTGGTCGCACTCGCCGCCACCACGATCGACGGCCACCCCATCGCAGTTGCCGCCAGCCACAGAACGGTGGCGGCATGGAGCCTCACCACCTTCGACAAGATCAGCCCTGACATCGAATTCCTCGACTCAGTCAACGCCGTCGCTGCCACCCCACAAGGCCACATCATCGTCTGCTTCGACCGTGACATCGCCGTACTCACCGCAACCCGATCGAGCTGACCGTGGCATGGTTCAACAGGACTGTTGAGACCCTCTGTGCCAGGCCCTCGACCTCCTCGCCGAGCATGGCCCTCAAGCGGGGGACACACGCTCAGCTTACGGACGATTCAGACGTGAGCGGCGTGACCGCGAGTATCTCCGCCTCCTGCACTCAAGGGTCACCTTGCTGCGCGTATCGGGAATCCTGGTGATCAACGGCCCGGCGCGAGGCCCTGATGCGGGCTGATAGCACCGCCGGCGACGCCGGATTCGAACCGTTCTACGACGACGGGAAGCCGCTCAGTCTGAAGCGGTTGAGTCGCGGAAGAGGAAGCTGTTCGAGCGATCAGTGTGCAGGTAGTGGTGGAACCGCGTGGCCTTCACCTGGGCTGTCTTGTCGGCGGCGACGACCGTGAGGAGGACGTACCTCTCGGTCGAGGCCACCCGCTGCTTGGCGTAGACGTACTTGTCGAGCAGCTTGTCCCGGCGCCACTTCACAGCCCGGGAGGAGCTCGCCAGGTGCATGGCCGTGGCCTTGGCAGCCTTCACGGTGGGGAAGGACATGATGACCTGGACCGCCGTGAGATGCCCTCGGTAGGCCGCATAGGCTAGTTGAACGACGCGCTCGCACTTGTTCTTGGCCAGCACACCGTGCCTGTCCACCGGCGCACAGGAGTCGTACGTCCAGCCGCCCACCTTCTCAGCCTTGAAGGTGACGCTGCCCGCACGGAAGTTCCAGTCGCCGTATTCGTCGGCGTCGATCGGTGAGTCCGGGCGTTCGTTCTCGCTGGGGCTCGGCTCCTTGGGCTCGAGTGTGGGGTCTGTGGTCGGCGAAGCCGCGGCGGTGTTCGGGTCGGGGGCGCTGAGGTACTTGTACACGCTGAACGTGAGGCCGCCCGGCAGAAGCACTGCCAGGATCACGACCAGAGCAGAAACCACACCGGGGTATTCCCGCAGGCCTGGTTGCCGAGGGTATCCCATGCATTAATTGTGCTGTACTTCATTACCTTCTGCCCCATGTGTCGCAGAAGTGCTGCATGCGGTTCGCCTTCTGTGAGACAGAGACAGGCCTGCGCTCATCTACCAGCACGCCACGAGTGACGCTGACCAGCGAATCGCCGACGCCCTCAGCGTCCGCGTGGTAGGCCGAACAACAGAAGATCGCCAAAGGCTAATGCCACGTTAATGGCACGAACGCCCCGAACCGAGATCGGTTGCGGGGCGTTTCCCGAGGTGGAGCTGCTGTAGCACGTCGGCGTTGCTGTACCAGGCTGCTGTACAGCAAGGACGTGCTGAACACCAATCCACCTCAGCCAGATGGTGCGGCTTCGACGGCGATCTGATCCACAGGACGAGCCCGGCTGGACGACCCCCGGGTTCGCCCCGTCCATCCAGCAACTGGCCATGACGCTGCTGAATCGTGATAGACCGCCTGTCAGCTCGGCCGATTCGCCGCTGGTGCGGCCTGGCCGGCTGCCCTCGTCGCGCCGCTCCCACCCCATGCTTCGAACCCCGACGAGGAAGCCCGCATCAGCACGGCACCTGTCGCGAACCCCAGCGCCACGCACAGCGGGCTGTAGAGCAGCAGGTTGAGCCAGTAGAACGGGGTGCCGGTGTCCGTGCCCAGCCCGAAGGCCCACGCGAGGCCGAGTTCCGCACGCACGAGCAGCCCGCCGCCCAGCGCGAGCGTGACCGCCTTGGCGAGCCGACCGCCCCGCCCGAGGGAGACGGCGATCACTGAGAGGGCGGCGACGGTGAGCATGGCGATCAGGGGCACGAGGACGCGCGCCGTGAAGGGCGTCTCGAAGTTGAGCACCGCCAGGGAGAGCGCTCGCGGGTCCGCGGCCGGCCGTACCAACCAGGAAAGGTGAAGGAAGGCGTCGAGCAGGAGGACGGAGGCGACGAAGGCCGCCGGGAGTGAGATTCTCATGCCCGGCAGGAGGAGCGGAAATCGCCGATGGTTCCATGGAACCTTCGCCGCGGTCGACGCCTCTGGATGGATATGACTTGGCCTGTTGCTGATTTGGACCCGGTACGGAGGCTGCGGGTGCTCGCCTCCGCCATCCCCGGGGCGGACGTAGCCGAACGCGTCATCCCCGCCCCGTTCGTGGACGTCTGGTCCGTGGTGAGCGCCCTGGAAGAGGAGTTCGGCACCTTCGAGCCGGACATGCGCCACTTGACCATCGTGTCCGGGCACGGGAGCGAGCGCCTGGTGGCTGAGGCGCGAAGCAAGTACGGCATGCGTGCCAGGTTCGACGTCGAGCTGCGGCCCGGCTGGTGCTGGATGCAGAGCAGGTTCCTGATCGTCGGAGTCGCGGCGGCTGCTGTACCGGGAGGAACCCTGGTCGCGCAGACGGGAGGAGTCCGCGTTCCCGGCCGAGCGGCGCTGGTTCCCGTGGGCGTGCGGGCCGCGGGAGAGAAGGCGCTGGCCAGGCTCGAGGCGAGGGTCGTACGGCGATGAGCGCCGATCTGGTGCGCGCTGCGCAAGGCGGCGACACGATGGCCATGAACGACCTGCTGAGCGAGCTGACGCCGTACCTTGGCCGGATCTGCGGGCCCATCGCGCTCGACAACGGGCCCGACGCCGTCCAGGAGGCACTGATCGCGATCTTCCGGAACCTGGAGAGCCTGCGCGATCCGCAGGCGCTCCACGGCTGGGCCCGGGCGATAGCCGTACGGGAGGCAGTCAGGATTGCCAGACGGCGGCACCACGCGGTGGAACTCGCCGAACTGCCGTCGAGGCAGGACGTCGAGAGCGCGGTGGACATCCGGGATGTGCTCGAGCGGCTGTCACCCGAACATCGGGCGGTGCTGGTCCTGCGTGACCTGGAGGGGTTGCCGGAGGAGGAGGCCGCACGGCTCTTGCACGTACCGGAAGGGACGGTCAAATCGCGCCTGCACCGCGCCCGCCGGAGCTTCCGCAAGGCGTGGCAGTCGGGAGGAACCTCCTGAGGCTCGCTCGCCTCCTTCTGGTGGAATCCCACAGAACGGAGAGCATCCATGAGACCTCGCGCGCTCGTGGTCCTGAGCCTGATCCTCACCCTGGCCGTCGGCGCCGCCCTTTATGGCGCGTACGGCTATCGTCCAGCGGCGGCCGGCTACGGGCCGCCGGCGAATGCACGCTTCCTCGACACCCCGCTCGCTCGCTTTCACTACGTCAAGGAGGGCTCCGGCACGCCGGTCGTGCTGCTGTCGCCCGGGGCTTCCTGGACGTACGGCTGGCGCCGTCAGGTGCCGGAGCTGGCCCGCGACCACACGGTCTACGTAGTAGACCTCCCCGGCCAGGGGTTCACCCGGCTGAAGGACCGCGACTTCACCTGGGATCTGAAGGGGATGACCACGGCGATCGGTGTGTTCCTGAACGCGGCGGGCATCGAGCGTCCCGCGCTCGGTGGGCTGTCGTGGAGCGGCGGGTGGGCGCTGGCCTACGCCCAGCGCCACCCCGAACGCGTCAGCAGCCTGCTCCTGCTGGCCCCCTCCGGCGCCAGCATCCGCGACACCTGGGTGTATGACCTCATGAAGTACCCGGTCATCGGAGAGCTGTGGAACAACTGGTACTACGCCGACAGGTCCAGCTCACGCGCCGCGCTCAACCGGATCCACGTCAACAAGAGCATGGTCACCGAGGACGACGTCGACGCGTACTGGGCACCCGGCACCTTCCCCGACAACCTAGAGAGCCAGGTCCTGCTCGAACGCGGCCTGGACTGGCGTGAAACCCTGGTTGCCATGCCGTCCACCACCACGCCCACCTTGGTGATCTGGGGCCGCCAGGACACGGTCAACCCGGTGTGGCAGGCTCAGGAGTTCGCTCGCCGGATGCCCGCCGTGCAGGTGCGCGAACTCGACGGCTGCGGCCACGCGCTGACTACCGACTGTCCGGAGGAGGTCGCCCGACTGATGGCGGACTACCTGCGGCGATGAGGTCGGGGTCCTTGCTCGCAGCGCTTGCACCTGAAAGACGCGCCTGCGCGCACGCCACACTTGCGTGACGCTCCTGCTCAACCTCGGCGTTCCACCTCAGGTCGTCCGCGACATCGTCGGCCACAGCGACATCGAAGTCACTTTGAGCTGAGGTGGAGCCTAGGAATTCGAACTCCTGACTTCCTGCTTGCAAAGACGCGTGCCGATCTTGCTCGACCGGCGGAAACGCAGCTCATGGTGCGGACCATGTAATCCGTGACTCCCCGCTGTTGCCCCTCGATTCCCGTCCGATCGGGCACGCGACGGGTACGGCCGATCCCCTCGTGGGGACGGTCTTCGGCATTGCGCCGCACCACCTCGCATGAGTACAGCTTGGTGAGTCAGGCCGCAGGCGATCGGGCACGACGCCGGGGACGCTGATAGCACCGGAGGGCGTCACTCCTGTGCAACGGCAGCGAGTCGACGCTGGAACCCACGAATAAAAGCTCGATCTTGGCCGGTTCCGCGTAGTTCAATGCAGGTCAGAGACCATCGTGGTCCGTTCTGAATCGCGTGAGACTCCCTGGAACTGCAACGGGGAATGCAACGAGCGGGATCCTGATGCTTGGCGTCAGCGTTGCCGTATGGCCCCTTCGATGCGCAAGCCCAAGCCAACCAGGATCACGAGTGCGAAGACGCCGAGAACTTGCCAAGAGGGCTTTCCGCCTGCCCAGAAAAGTGCACCAACGCAGAGCGTGAGGCCGACAGCAATGAGCACGCTGCCCCAGGTGCGGACGGTGTCAAGCTTCTCGCGCTCCGTCGGTGGCGTTGTATGGAGCACGGTTCACTTCTTCCTCGACGTGGTCACGAGGAGAGCATGCCATTTCGATCAACATTCGGGAAAGCCTTGCATTTCCTCACGCATTCCCCTGACTGATCGTCCCGTCGCCGTCGTCCCGCCCGGTAGGGAAGCAGGCCAAGGGCTGGAGGTGAAGGTCGCGATATCCCTGCCGTGTGGGGCGAAGCGGAGTTCCTGAACGGAATACGCGAGCAGTTGCGCTCGCGTTCCTTTCAACCTTTGCCGGTTCGAGAGCGGTTGATCCCCAAGCCCGGCACTGCCAAGAAGCGCCGCTCCGACCCGCACGGCGAACACCGGCCTCGGGGCAAGACCTGCGATGACGCCACCGCCGCTCATGTTTCGCTCGGTACGACGGTATGAGCACGAGATGTTCGGACGAGGCTGGCCTGATCATCGCCCCGCACCGCCATCAACAACTCCTCCACGGAGAACGCCATGCCGTGTTTCGATGCCGTGGGGCCCGACGAAGGTCCTGCGGCTCCGCTCGCCCTCAGCCACGTCCCAGCTGTTGAGCGCGGCAAATATGTCAGACATGCAGGGTGGGCCGATAGATGAGCTCTTGGATGTGGCCGTCGAGCGTCCGGCTCTCGAGCAGCTCGAGGTCGAAGTCGCCCGCGCCCACGAGAATTGGGCTGGTCCCGGTTCGTCCGGAGATAACGGGGAAGATCGTCACTTGCAGGCGGTCGACCAGGCCAGCGGCCATCAGTGCCCGGTTCAGCGACAGGCTGGCCTGCGAGCGCAGCGGCACGTCCGACTCCTCCTTGAGCCGGGCGACGATGTCCACGGCGTCACCGCTCACGATGGTCGCGTCCGGCCAGCCGAGGGTGTCCTGCAAGGTGGAGGACACCACCGTCGCCGGCATTCGCATCGTCCGGACGTTCCACTCATCGAGCGTGTTGGGATCGATGCCCGAGGACATGATCTGAGCGGTCTCCCGAAAGGTGGTGGCCCCAAAGACCATCCGCTGCTCGGTGGCGAACAGGGCGGCGCGGTGCTTGAGCAGCTCGGGGCCCTGCTTGCTCCAATAGCCGCCCCAGTCAGCGCCCTCGGCGTAGGAGCCGTAACCGTCGAGGGTGGAGAAGACGTCCCAGGTGTAGGTAGCGGTCATGATGCTCTCCTCGAGTGCGGTTGATCGGGTGTGTGGATTCAGACTGGAAACCACGGCGAAACTCATCGCCGTATGAGCAGGAGAGATCGACCTGACGGGTCAAGGCGGAGCGCCTGCAGGCCCGTCGGTCCACACGTCAAGCACTGATCCGTACGAACGTGAACCTGCGCCGGATTGCTCTCGGCTGATGGGGCGCGAGCAAGGACTAAACACCGCACTGATTTTGGCCTACGGAAAAGCGCCTGACCAGGTCACTGATCGGACATTCTCCGGACTTCGGCGGCAATCAAGGCAGCGGCGGTGTGCCGCAAGCAGACCTGGTCGGCTACCAAACCGCACAAGCAGGCGGGCCCGTCCCGACCCATGCTCCCTGATCAACTTCACGGGGATTCAAAACACCTTCTCCGCGGCGCGGACAGAATGTCAACGGCTTGCACGGATCTGAATGTCAGTGACCGGAGCGCTGTCGTCTGCGGTGGTCTGCCATACGGTCTCGGCGTCCGGGGCAGCGTCGCCGTACAGCAACTCCTGGAGATAATTCCGATCCCCGTCGAACCCGCGACGCGGGAGCGACCCGATAGCTCCCGCCCGGTCCGCGCCCACCTTAACCAGCGCCTTTCACGGCGACTCGAAGCCGTATCAGAGCGATGTCAGCTCCGTGTAGGGTCGCCGGGCCACCATTCTCGGCATGGATACAGCAATGCGGCCCCCGGCCGACACCCAAGGCACCCAAGGCACCCAGCCGAAAGGCTTCGTCGCCAAGCTCCTCGCCGACCGTCACTCCGTCCCGTTCTCCATCGCACTGCACCTGGTGCCCGGCGCCGTCATCGTCGCCGTGTACGCCTTCATCGCCGCCCCCCTGGTCCGGGCGATGAACTACCCGATCTTCCTGGCCTGGGCCATCGCCCTCGCGATTGTGCTCTTCCCGCTCCAGCTGTTCCTGCTGTGGCTGGGCAAAAAGCAGACCGGCCGCTTCACGATGAAGGGCGTCGTCCACTACCGCGACAAACCACTCCCGCCCGGCAAGGTCTTCTGGCTCGGGGCCGCGTGCCTCGTGTGGATGAGCGCGGTCTCGCTCTCGCTGACCCCGCTGGACAACATCGTCTACGACTGGTTCTTCACCTGGGTCGACTACCAGGGCGCCGGCCCCGACGGCACCGCCTACCTCCAGGGCTACCCGCAGGAGATCGTGCTCACCACCCTGCTCATCTGCGCGCCGTTCACCGGCTTCACCCTGCCCCTGCTCGAGGAGTACTACTTCCGCGGCTTCCTGCTGCCCCGCCTCCCACAGCTCGGCAAGTGGGCCCCGCTCTTCAACACCTTCTTCTTCTCGGTGTACCACTTCTGGGCCCCCTGGACAGTCCTGTCGAAACTCGTCTTCCTCTACCCGGGCGTCTGGCTCGCCTGGAAGAAGCAGGACATCCGCATCTCGATCGCCATGCACCCCGGCTCGGCACTGCTGATGACCGTAGTCGGCGTCATCGCCCTCGCCTCCGGCGCCTACACCATGTAAGACCCCCGAAACGAGGGGCGCCGTCCGCCGGCCGAGGACCGGATGCCTTGCTCCGGAGCGGGCCGCAAGCGCCGCTGAGCAGGTCGACCCGGGCCGCTCGCGGCGCTGGTTGCGCTGGTACGAGGCCCCGTAGCAGTGCGCGGACTTCGTGAGGCTGGTTACGTCCACGCGATCGTGGTCCCGGAGCGGAGTACGGCTCGGCGGAGCCGCACGCGCTCACATGAGCCAGAGCGCCACGCCAGCGGCCGGTGCGACATAGCCGGTCAGGTTGTCCGGGTGCTCCGCACCCAGCACCCGCCGCTGGATCCCTAGCACCGTGCCCATCAGTAGAGGCCGCCGTTGACGTCCAGCACCGTTCCCACCATGTACGACGATTCGTCACCGAGCAGGAACGCGACCGCGGCGGCGACCTCCTCCGCGGCCCCGAACCTGCCGCTGGGAATCGACCGGCGGTACTGCTCACGGCGATCCGCGGGGATCAGCCCGGCCATCTCAGTGTCGATGACCCCGGGAGCGACCGCGTTGACCCTGACGCCCTGTGCGGCGTATGCCCGCCCAAGCCCCTTTGTCATGGCGATCAGCCCGCCCTTGGAGGCCGCGTATGAGGGATCAGGGCTGCCCATCTCCCCGCTGACGGACGCCACGTTCACGACGCTCGCGCTGCTACCGCCCGCGACATGCCTGCCAATGAACTCACGGCACAGCACAAGTGGAGCCACGAGATTGACGGCCATGACTTCTTCGATGTACTGGTCACCGGTTTCCGGAAGGTGTACTCCGCGGTAGATCCCCGCCGCATTCACCAACGCGGCTGGCAGTCCTATATCCGATATGACCACGTCGATGAGCGCGGCCGCCTGCCTGTGATCACTCAGGTCCACCGGGTAGTGCGCATCAGCGGTTGATGGCTTCAGATCGGCGCCCGCCGTCCGCCATCCCTTCTGCCGCAGCATATCCACGATCGCCTGTCCGATTCCCCCGGCCGCCCCGGTCACCAAGGCGATGCGCTCGTTACTCAAGTTCGGCAGCCCTTTCGTTTCTTCGACGACGCCCGTACGAGACCAATCATCCCGGCTGCTTAACGAGCCCGCTCACGGGTCTGGCCTTCCCCGAGGGCTCCCCACCGACGTTGATGGGCCTGGTCGAGCGTAGAAACACGGGCCGCCTCAACGCGATCGGCTCGCGGTGGCGGAAACTCCGGCCCACCAAGATCGCCCTCATTGTGTTCGCCGTTCTGCGCCATGACCAGCGGTTGGCCGATATAGCCGGCGGCGACGCGGTGTCGGCCTCCGCGATTCGCCGCTGGGCGCTGGAAGCGATCGACCTGCTCGCCGCCCGCGCGCCGCGCCTGGACCGCATCCTGGAGAAGATCGCCAAACAGGGTGGCGAGGCGGTCTTCATCGACGGCACCCTAGTCCACAATCGGACAGTCTGTCGTGCTGCCAATTGCCACGAGAGTGTCAGCGGTCCTCTGCCATGAGACTGTCAGTGACGCCTGTCACATCACGTCTCCGGGTCGAGCAGCAGGGTGTCGTGGAGATCGATGGGGATGTTTAGGCTGAAGGCGACATCGGGGGTGAGCGTGATCGCGGTGGGTTGGCCGTTGGCATCTATACGGCAGCGCTCGTGACGTGGGGCGGCATGGGTTCTCTACTCGGCGTGCTCGACTGCGGCTTTCGGGAGTGCGAGCATCACGAGCGCCGTGATCAGGTAGAGCGCGGCGGAGGCGATCAGGACGATGCTGAGCGCGTGACTGTAGTCGGGCAGGGCCGGTGCTCCGATGGCTGAACCGGTGACGGAGGTGAAGAAGATCGTGCCGAGCACGGCGATGCCGACGGCGCCGCCGATCTGGTTGACGGTGGAGAGCACCCCGCCCGCGGCGCCTGCGTTGCGTCCGGGGACGCCTGCGAGGACGACGTTGACGAGAATGGGTGCGGCGAGACCGAGCCCGAGGCCTCCGATGAAGAGTGCGAGGGCGAGGAGCCAGTATCCGGGATCGTTGCCGTCCTTGACGATGGACCACAGGACGAGCTGCGATGCCGCGATGGTGAGCGAGCCGGTGATCAGGAGCGTTCTGCCCGCCTTGGCGGCGAGAGCGACGCCGAGGCCGGAGGTGATGATCGAGCCGAGCGCGTACGGGAGGATCACCAGGCCGGTCTCCCATGCGGTTCGGCCGGTTCCGTTCTGGAGGTAGACCGAGAGGGTGAGAAAGTACGACCCGATGCCGCCGAAGAAGAGGACCGAAGCGCTCAGGCCGACTGCGAAGGCGCGGATTCTCAGCAGGGCCGGGTCAAAGACAGGTTCGTTTCCGCGTCCGGCGAGGCGGCGCTCGTAGGCGAGGAAGATCGCGAGCACGATGATTCCGGCTGCGAGGAGGATGTAGCTGGCCCAGGTCCATCCCCATGTCTCGGTCTGGATGATCGGCAGCAGCAGGAGAAGGATGCCCGTGGCCGCGAGGAGCGCGCCGGGGAGGTCCAGTCGCGCGGTCGAGGCGGAGCGGGACTCCGGCAGGACCTTCGCGCCGATGATGAGCGCCAGGATCGAGACGGGCACGTTGATCCAGAAGATCGTGCGCCAGCCCAGGCTGAACAGGTTGGTGTCGACGAGCAGCCCGCCCAGCAGCGGGCCGGCGACCGAGGCGAGGCCCTGGACCGCTCCGTAGGCGCCGAACGCCTTGGCACGCTCGCCCGGAGCGAATGATGCCCGAATGATCCCGAACACCTGCGGAACCATGATCCCGGCGGTCAGTCCCTGCCCGGCCCGCATGCCGATGAGCATCCCCGGATCGACGGCCAGCGCGCACAGCGCCGAGGTGACCATGAACCCGGCCAGCCCGATCATGAACAGCCGCTTGCGGCCGTACTGATCGCCGAGCCGTCCACCGGTGATCAGGCCCGCGCCCAGGGTGAGGGTGTAGGCGGCGATCGTCCACTGGATCTGAGCGTCGCCGGCACCCAGATCTCGGGCTATCGCCGGGGTCGCGACGGTGACGATCGTCGCGTCGAGAAGGTCCATGAAGGAACCGAAGAGCACCACCAGCAGCGCCGTGGTCGCGCCGGCGCCGGCGATGAGTGTCGGAGAAGCCTCAGCGGTGCGGGTGCCCTCTCGGGGGCTCGGTGAATGGGTCATGTCGGTCACCATGTCGGGCATAGTTGCCATCGAGTGACCGCTATCGGGGAGAGAATCGGAGAATCATGGCTGCTACCTCCGCGCGGACGCTCAAGCTGCTGTCGATCTTCGGGATCGGTGCGACCTTGACCGCTGAGGAACTCGCCGCCCGGCTCGGAGCGTCGGTGAGAACCGTGCGTCGCGATATCGATACGCTCCGGGACCTCGGGTACGAGATCGAGGCCGTCCGCGGAGCGGGTGGAGGATATCGGCTCGGTCGCGCTACCCGCTTGCCGCCGGTCTTCTTCGATGAAGATCAGGCCGTCGCCACGGCCGTCGCGCTCCAGACCGCGCCGACGGTCCTTTCCGGCATCCGCGAGAACGCAGCCCGTGCTCTCGCCACGCTGCACCAGGCGATGCCCACGCGCAGCCGCCTGCACGCCGAAGCCTTCACCGTCTCCTCGGCCCGCAACTACTGGGAGTTCCCCGCGCCACCGATCGACGCCGAGATCGTCCGCGCCGTTGGCAGCGCGATCAACCGGCAGCACCTCGTTCGCGTGGACTACACCGGTGACGGTGAACCCGTCACGCTCACGCTGGAGCCGCACGATCTCGTGGTCTGGGCCGCACGCTGGTACCTGGTCGCCTTCGAGCCGGATGCGGACCGATGGCGCGCGATGCGCGTGGACCGCATCACCGCACACATGCCCACGCACACCCCCTTCGACCGACGTGACGTCCCGCACGGCGATCCCGTCGCCTTCGTCATGACCGCACACGACCGCGGAGACGCCGCCGCCGAATGGCCATGCCGCGGCTCAGCCATCCTCGCCCTGCCCGCCTCCACCGTCGCCCGGTTCGCCCCCGGCGGATCAACAGTCCGGTACGACACCGAAACCACGTGCCGACTCACACTCGGCGCATGGTCATGGCCAGGACTGGCAGGACTGCTCCTCACCTTCGACGCCGACATCACAGACATCGAACCGGCCGAACTCAGGCAAGCCCTGCACTCCCTGCGCACCCGAATCAGCAAGGGACTTCGACCCAGCCGACCTCACCGGTGACCTGCACATCTGGCGTCCGCGTTCCCTATCAGCCACTCACCTGACTGACCAGCCACACCGCGGTAGATCGCGCGCATCTCTCTTACGAGACGACTCCCCGTGAGGGAGACAGGGCGGAAGGAACTGGTGTTCCGTAAGGAGATCCTCAACCGGAACACCAGCCTCCCGGGCAACGTGGGCTCGGGCCACGCCGAGTTTTGGACAGCCCCTTGGCTGCGTCAGCGGCGGTTCTCGGCTGCCCTGACTGCGGCCTTCGCCGTGTCGGTTCTCCCCTCGGCGAGAGTGATGGTGGTGGCGAGCAGTGCCAGGACGGCACCGGGAACGCCGAGCATGGTGACCGGCAGCCAGTCTTGAGCCAGACCGCCAAGTCCACCACCCATCGCGACTCCGAGGTAGATCGCGGAGGAGTTGAGGCCAAGGAGAACTGGTGCCGAGGCAGGTGCGAGGATCACCAGCCGGTGTTGCTGCACGACGGAGACCATCCCGTCGGTTGTGCCCCAGATCGCGGCCCATACGCACGCGACAACCAGGTGGCTGACTGCGAGTGGGCTGATCGCGAGCAGCACAGTGCCGCCGGCTAGTGCTGCGAGGGCGATCCCGCGTCCCGGAAGGTTGTCGGCGAGATGGCCGGCGAGGAAGTTGCCGACCAGGACCCCGACGCCCCAGACGAACAGGATCATGGTGATGGCCTGGGGAACGGATCCGGTCGTGGCGCCCGCGGTCACGGCTCCGATGTAGGTGTAGACGGCATAGTGTCCGGCCATCACCAGCAGGGTCACCACCAGAATGGTGAGCACCTTGGGCTGGCGCAGCGGTGCCAGGCGGGCCGTCAGGCTTGTCGCCGGGAGCGTAACCTTGGGCAACGCTACCGAGATGCCGATCGCGGCAACGACGCCCAGGGCCGCGACGGCCCAGAGCGTCAGGCGCCAGTCGACGCTGCCGATCAAGTTGCCGAGAGGCATGCCCAGCGCGGTTGACAAGGTCAGCCCACCGATGACCAGCGCCATGGCACGTCCCCGCCGTTCAGCAGGCGTGATCGCGACAGCCGCGCCCGACGCGGTGGCCGTGATGGTGGCCGCCCCGACTGCGGTGAGAATCCGGGCCAGCCACGCCAGCAGGTAGGTCGGGCTGAGCGCGGTCACGATGTTGCCGACGATGAACACGATCAGCGCCAGCTGCAAGGCCTTGCGACGATCCAGTGGGCTCAACAGCCAACTCAGTACCGGCGCAGCGACGGCCAGCGTCAACGCGAACACGGTCACCAGCTGGCCGGCGGCCGGCAGACCTACCTCAAGGTCGGCGGCAATGGCCGGCAGGAGACCGGCCATCACGAACGCGTCGGTGCCGACCGCGAAGGCGGCCAGCGCCAGCGGAAGTAGCGGCCTGAGGAGGTGACCGGACCCCGTCGGTCCTGACCCGGTGGTCTCGGTGCGAGTCAATCCTGACGTCCGGCCTGCTGGGACAGGCTGAACTCCACGCCCTGATCATCCTTGCAGTGGGCGTAGGCACCAGACGGGATGGTGACCGGATCTTCTGCCGTGCCACCGAGTTCGCGCACCCGAGCGACAGCGGCGGTGATGTCGTCGACGGCGAAGAAGATGCGCGGGTGTCGTGACGAATCATCGTGCGGCGCTCCGCCCATGGGCTCGGGCCCCTGGATCATCGAGTAACCCGGGAAGTTGCCCTCATAGAACGTCCAAGCGAACAACGAGCCCCAGAACCGCTGGGTTGCTTCGATGTCCCTGCTCGGCAGCTCAAAGTAGGTGACCTGCCCATTCATGGCTTACCCCTTCTGTATGTCAGCTTTTCTGACATACAAGGTATGTCATACTACTGACATGATGCAAGAAGAGGCCGTTGGCGACCTTGACCAGTCGGTGGGCTACGTCCTCAAGCAGGTGCAAGCCTCGCTGCACACCGCGATGGATGAAGTGCTGCGTCCACTGGGTCTCACCGTCGCCCAATACGCATGCCTCGAACTGCTCGGTCAGCATCCGGGACTGTCCAACTCCGAACTAGCCCGCCGCGCCTTCGTCACGCGCCAGTCGATGAACGTCGTCCTTCGCCGGCTACAAGAGCGGGGCCTGCTCACCCGGCCTGCTCACGCCGCTCACGGGCGTGCACTGCCCACCGAGCTCACCCGAGCCGGACAATCGACGCTGCGCGAGGCCAGTGTCGCCGTGCGCGCCGTCGAACGGCAGATCTTCGCGCCGTTGTCGCAGGAGCGGCAGCGCCGGCTACGCGAGGACCTTGCCTCCTGCGCAGCCTCTGCGATCGCAAACCAGCCCGTCACACAGCCCTGAGAACCAGAACATCACGCACCCGGCGTCGAAACTCGCCGACACGCCCCGCCCCGGATCTTGGGCGGTGTCGAAGTGATCGGCATTCGGTGTCGTACGGCACCGGCACAGCCAACCAGGTCCCTCGCCGCCGCGTGGGGACGGCAGCGTCTTCACCGTGACCACGTTTGACCGGTTCGCCCGCAACATGGCCGAGGCCAACGAGATCCTCACTGGCCTGCCCAGCGCTCCGTCCGCCGGTCATATCAGCCGCTACCGACACCTTGTCTGGCGTCGCCCACACCGATCGACAAGACCATCGAGATCGAACCCTTCCAGCCCGCAAGGTGGAGTGCTACGCCGCCTCGGCCAGGGTGGTGAAGTCGACCTCGGGCAGGTCGGGGTCGAAATCGTCGGGGCGCAGTCGCAGCACGTCGGTGGCGTACAGGCCGAACCGGCTGATGTGCGCCGTCAGGTAGGGCGACAGCTGCGCGACATCTCGACCCCGAGCGCCGCGGTCGCCGCCTGCACGGACGCGGCGGCGAACTCCAGCCCCTGGTCCAGACGCAACAGGCCGGGGACACCGTGCGCGGGCCCGGTGGCAGGATCCTGAAGCATGCCCATGCGTAACGCTGTCAGCACCGTTCCGGCGTGCGGGGCCAGCGCGATCGCCCACCCGATGATCAGCCGGGTGGCGTCGTCGAGGAACATCGTCACCCACGGGGTGACGGCCTTGCCGCGGGGAGGCAGCACCACGATGGGCAGGCTCTTGTGATCGCCCTCCCACACCTGGTTGCGGAAAGTCGCCGGTCGTTGCAGGTAGACCAGCTTGGCCCGCCGGGCCCGCTCACCCCGGCCACGAACGCCGGCGTGAGCTCCTCGGCGAAGGCCCGGTACAACGAGCGCAGCGCCACCGGCGGCGCGCCCGCCCACCCTTGCAGCAGGTCGGCGTTTGACCTCGGCCGTGACGGACCTGCCCTGATCACTCAGCTGCCGCAGCCGATACAGCGCCGCCTCCCACTGCTCCGGGGTCGGCCGGCTCCCGCTCATGCGCTCTGCTGGGCTCTGGCCCGGTCCAGGACCCGGTAGACGGTCGCGCGGCCGACGGTGAAGACCTCCATTAGGTCCGCGATGCTGTACTCGCCGGAGGAGTGCATGCGCACCAGTTCGGCCTGCTGGCGGGCCGACAGCTTGGGCTGCTTGCCTTTGAGCTTGCCCTTGGAGCGGGCGATCGCCATGCCCTCACGCGTGCGCATCTTCAGCAGGTCGGCCTCGAACTCGGCGAAGACCGCCAGCATGTTGAAGAACATCTTCGACATGGGGTCGGCGGGGTCGTAGATGTTGCCGCCAAGCGAGAGGCGGATGCCGCGGGCAAGGAGGGTGTCGCCGATGTCGCGAGCGTCGGGGACCGAGCGGGCGAGGCGGTCGAGTTTGGGGACGACCAGGGTGTCGCCGGCGCGTACGGCTGCCAGGGCCTGGTCGAGGCCGGGCCGGCTGCGGTTGGTCCCGGTCAGGCCCTTGTCGAGGTAGATGCGGTCGTCGGCGACGCCGAGGGAAGCGAGGATCTCGCGCTGGGCGGTGAGGTCTTGCAGGACGGTCGAGCATCGGGCGTAGCCGATCAGTTCTCCCATTCGCCGATCGTACCGTTTAGCCCCCCATCACCGGACAGTTTCGCGGACCACCTATGTGAGACGACGTCGCCGCAGGTCGCGTCGCCACCGACCAGTGGTGAGACGTGTCTCGTTGAGCGTTCCTTCAACAGACACTCCCCCGATCCGGATCGCGGCCGACCCGGTCGTCAGGTGGCAAGGTTGGGAGCAAGACCTTCTTCGGAGGTCAGCTATCGCGCAGGGGCCTCAGCGCGCGGCCCCAGGCGATGACGTCTTCCAGCATGGTGCCTACCGCGTCGTTCTGATGGACCCGTGGCTTGAACTCCTTGAAGTCGATGAAGTCGTGGTGCATCTGCAGCGCCACGTGGTGGCGGACGTCGGCGATTCCGAGTGCGGCCATCGTGCTGCGCAGGTGCTGAATGGCCCGGCCCGCGCCCTCCATGCCGTATCCGACGAAGCCCGCCGACTTGTTCCCCCACTCGTGATAGAGGAAGTCGAGCGCGTTCTTCAGAATGCCGGGAAAGCTGTGGTTGTACTCCGGGGTGACGAAGACGAAGGCGTCCAGCGAGCCGACCTTCTCGGCCCAGCGGCGAGTATGCGGTCGGCTGTAGTCCGCGCTCATCAGCGCGGGCACCGGCTCGTCCAGCTGCGGCAGGTCGTAGTCCATGAGGTCCACCAGCTCGAACTGCGCACCGCCCTGCCCCTTCGCCTCGTCGAGGACCCAGCGGCCCACCGAATCGCCGACGCGTCCGGGGCGAGTGCTCGCCACGATGATGCCAACCTTGATCATTAGATTGCCCTTCGCTTCATGTTCAGGGCCGGCCATCTGACGCCGGCGGTGCCAGCGTACGTAGAGTGACCGAGATGATCCATGCGTAAGACTCCCTCATAAATACGTCATCGTCCTCGGCTGCCGCCTGACGAAGGACTCCGGTACCCTGCGTCGGTGGACGTGCTGAGTCAAGTGATCGATTCCATGCGCTCAGGCCGGCCGCGGTTCGCCCGCATTGCGGGGCATGCTCCGTGGGCAGGCCGGTTCCGGCCCGTCGGGGGCGTGGCGTTCCACGTGCTGCTGCGGGGGGCCTGCACGCTGATTCCCCATGCGGGCGATCCCGTCGCGCTGAGCATGGGCGACGTCATGCTGCTCCCCAACGGGCACGGTCACGAGTTGGCCGACAGCCCCGGTACGGAGCCGGAAGACATTCCACTCACGAGGGGCGAGGATTTCCGGCTCGAACCGCAGACCGTGCCGCTGGGATTCTCCGGCCGGCCGGTCTCTGCGGTGGTGCTGAGCGGAATGTTCCCCGTTGACGACAACCGCTGCCATCCGATCGTCAACGACCTGCCGGACCTCATCCGCATGCCGGCCCAGTTGGGCCACGAGCCGCCGTTGCGCCATGTGATCGACCTGTTGGGGGCGGAGCTGGACAAGCCGGGCATCGGTACGGAATCGGCGATCGGCTCGCTGCTCGACGCACTGCTGCTGTTCGCGCTACGCGCCTGGTACGGCGAACATGGCGCCCTGGTCGGCTGGGGGCCTGCATTGAACGATCGGGCAATCAGTCACGTGCTGTGCCGCATCAACAACGACCCTGGCCGACCGTGGACGGTCCACGACCTCGGCGCGGAGGCGGGGCTGTCGCGATCCGCATTCGCCCGCCGCTTCACCACGCTCGTCGGCCGACCGCCGCTCAGCTATCTCACCTGGGTGCGGATGAACGCGGCGGCTCAGTCGCTCCGCGAGTCCGATGAGCCGCTGGAAACGGTGGCACGGAAGATCGGCTATGGCTCGGAGTACGCGTTCGCCACCGCCTTCAAACGGCACTTCGGCATCGCTCCCGGCGCTTACCGCCGGCAGAATCCGGCGACCTTGAAAAGATCGCAACGCCCACTCTCCAATCGGCAGCTCTGACACCGTCCCCGCCCTTTGAGGGGGGCTGGAAGCGGCAGCGCGCGGAGTCGCGCCGCTCGCCAGGCGTGCGCTGAGCGCAGAGTCGTCGGCTGGATAGCCGAGGTCAACAACAGCGGGGCCTACGGTTATCTTGTATGACTCTTAGTAGTCAGACATGTGTGGTAAGTAAGGTTGGCGCGTACTTGCCTCACTAGTATTCAGGGGTCTTTAGGCATGTCAGGTGTGTTGCCTCGGTTCTACCGGCCGGAGCGGGCGGTGGGAGCCGATGAGTCGGTGTGGTGGGTGGTGGAGAGCTTCGGGTTGCATGTCGAGGCGTGTGTCGACGATCACGAAATTCCCCACCTGAGGCGGTGCTAGCTTCGCGTAATTCCCCACCCCCGCGATCGCATAATTCCCCATGGGGATGACGGAGGCGGAGGGCGTGGCCTTGGCCATCGAGTAACGGCACGCTTCCTTCGATCAGTGGTCAACAGATCGAGGGACGCCTGAATGGCAAGGAGAACGTTCACCGTGGTCGATATCACCGAGATCTACGTCCACTGGTACGCGGGCCGCTCCAAGAGCGCGGTAGCCACTTCGCTCGGAGTGGACCGCAAGACGGTCAGGAAGTACCTGGCCGCAGCGGAGGCTGCCGGGATCATCCCGGGCGGGCCGCCGATGAGCACCGAGGACTGGGCCAAGCTGATCAAGAGCTGGTTCCCGGAGATGGCCGACTCGACGCTGCGCCAGATCACCTGGCCGGAGATCGACAAGCACCGCGACTACATCAAAGGGCTGCTGGGGACGGTCACAGTCACCACCATTCACCAGCGGTTACGCGACGAGCATGGGCTGAAGGTGTCCATTTCAGCGTTCCGCCGGTGGGTGCACGCCACGCTGCCGGAGGAGATGAGCCGCTCCCGTGTCACGGTGCTGCGCAGGCAGTTCGAGCCTGCTGCCGAAGCCCAGATCGACTACGGCTTCCTCGGCCAGTGGAGCAACCCGCGCGCCGGCAAGCGGCATCGGATCTGGGCGTTCGTGATGGTGCTGCCGTGCTCACGGCACATGTTCGTCCGGCCGGTGGTGCACCTGGACCAGCACGCCTGGACCGAGGCGCACGTGGAAGCTTTCCGCTATTTCGGCGGGGCGCCGCACCGGCTGGTGCCGGACAATCTGCGCACCGGGGTGGACAAGCCAGATCTCTACGACCCGAAGATCAACAAAGCCTACGCCAAGGCCCGCACGGACACGATTGATGCCCTTGACCTCAAGCAAACTTAAGGTTCTATCGTTCATCGTCATGCCAGTGGTTCACCGACTGCCCGATCCTCCTGGGCTTCGATGGCGAACAGGTCGAGATCAACCACTGGAAGTTCGACGAGGTCTCCATCACCTGGAACACCATCGATCCGAAGCGCGCGCTGAACTGGCCGGACTTCCACCTGGCATGGCGAGATGACGCACTAGACGAGCTCACTGCACTGGTCGGGCAGCCTTGTTCGGCAGTGGAGCTGCTGATGTGGCGAAACAGGGATCTCGTAGAGGGAACGATCGCGTCTTTGGGGTTCGGCTTCCCGAACGGCCAAGTGACGATCTACAACGCCCTCGACGAAAACGGCATCGAGTTCACTTCTCCCGGCGACCACTACACGCGATACACGCTCGGAACATCTGATCCGTAGGTCCCCAAACGATCTCCAGGATCGTTCAGAGCCGTTCGCCCTGCTGCTCGTCGGGGCCCCGACCGTTCAGATCCGTCCGGCAGAGTTCGTGATCATCCGTCCGAGTGGCTCCTAAGGTGGCTCCCAGGAAGCGGTCATCCGTGTCCCAGGATGGGGAATCGCTCCTCTACGGCAATGAGCGCGTCGACAAGCGGCAGGACGTCCGTCTGGTCCAAGCTCTCGATCGCGAAGTGAAGGGTGTTCCGCTTCTCAGGGTGATCAGCCACGGCCCCGGAGATCGACAGAGAGCCTGTGGGATGACACTCGACGGTGAGTTCTATCCAATGCTCCATGGAGGACAGGGTGGCGCTTCCCCTGACGTCTGCATGGATGCGCTCCAGAGCCACCCGGAAGTCGCGGAGCTCCTCAGCTCGAAGCCCTGCATCGATCTTGGCAGTGAACCCGCCGACCTGCACGTGGATGGGAGAGGTCAGCCAGTTCCCGTCCCAGAAGTCGGTACAGCCAGGATGCATACGACCGCGAACCTGGATCAGCACATGATCGGACTTCCTGCCTCGGCCGATGACGATCTCCGCATGCTCCATATGGTCATCCTCGCTGAGGAGACATGCCTCCGGGCCTGGCCATCAGGTTGGAAGATTTCGGCACACGATCTCGGGACCTGCTGCGGTGCAGGTCAATACGGGGGTCCTCTTGTCCGCAACTTCCCGCGACTCCCCCTCGTTGTCCGCCCTGACAGGCACGCAACGGGCACGCCCGCGAAGCGCCGACGATTTCACAGGGGCATCGCTGATCCCGTTGACCTCCACCCCCTGACCTGCCGTGCAGCCGCATTCCTTACACCTTCACCTCAAGATCATTCCGCACATGTTCCGGATCATGCTGGTGATCGCGTCCAACGCCCTGGGCGGGCAACTCGGGTGCTACTACCATGGCACGCGATCTTTACGAAGCTATGGACCCCGGGGTAGACGTGGCGACATCGGACGGGTATCAGTACAGCTTCGGGACGATGGCAGGTGCTGCCGTCGCTCTGGATGAGGTCGATGACGAACTCGGCAAGATCGTCCGGGTACTGGAGACGGAGTGCCGACTTCCTCAGGGAGCGCTGGGGTGGGCTGCGGAGTTGGGCGGCCGGAAGCAGTATGAGGTGTTCGTCTCCACCTGGCGCGGAGAGGTGGAGTTCGCCATGGGCAAGGCCCGGGAGCTGGCCGAGAAGTCCGCTAAGACAGACCGGGGTTACCTGAGTACGGAGAACGCGAGGCTGAACGATCTTCTGTACACGGTTGGCTGGAACCCCGATTCATCCGGGAAGTTCAAGAAGCAACCCGAGCTGGACCTGTCTCATCAGGACAGGTATGCCGACAACGATGGGACGTGGGCATTTCGCGGGCTGCTCGGCACCGGCCTGCTCGGGCTCGGGTTCAACGCGTGGGCATTGCGGCGGTACCCGGAGTGGAAGCAGGCGAGCGCTGCGGCCAAAGCCGCCATGACGAGCACCCCGGGCCTGAGAATGAAAAACCCGAAGGTCCGCGCTGCGATGGTGACAGGCGAGTCCCCCATTCCCAAGGGGTACACCTACTTCGAAAAGTATGACCGTAAGGCCAAGACCTTGCGGGCCGTCGTGGTGAAGTCGCAGTCCGGGGTGCTGAGCAACTCCACAGTGAGCCGGCTCCACTTCGCCAAGCGCTTCTCCCTGATGGCGTTGACGGCCGGGGTGGTGTGGGAGCTGCTCACCATTCCATCCGATGAGGATCTCAACCGGGCCATGCACGGGTGGGAAGAGGTCGCTGCCAGGGCGCGCGCAATATTCGGGGCCGATCTCCCGGCACTCAAGGAACTCGCCATGGCCAACTGGAGCGGTGTGGCCAAAAACGAGGCGGACAACCGTATCTTCCGCTTCATACACGGCGGGATCGACCTGGCGGACTTCGCTACCGAGATGTCCAACCGGCTCGCGGCTTTGATCGAGCAGTTGAACGCACTGCACAAGTTCGCGTACGTGGCCACGGCAATCACGGTTGCCGCGCTGGTCGCGCACGCGGCGCTGTCCTTCATCCCCGCGATGCGCGTGGTGGCGGAGTTCCTCGGCAACCAGCTCACCACCGTCGCCATGTTCGTCCTGACGGCCGCTCCCGCGGCAGCGGCAAGTGTCTTCAGCAAGGACATGAAGGATGCGTTCCTCAACATGAACACCTTCCCCGTCAATAGAGGTCACGACATCCGGTTCGGCTGGAAGTAACACCGCTCCAGACTGCGCCACCTCTCCCCCTGCTCCCGCTAGCTGCCCATCTCCGGGACTGCCAGACGGGTTCCGTCAAGGTCGGCTTCGCTTGTTCCATGTTCCCGGTGACCTTCCGCCTGTGCTGGTTGTCCTGCGTGAACAGTCGTCCTTGACGGGTTCTGTCTGCCCCGGAAAGTCGGGCAGCGGGTGCAGGGGTTACGGCGAGACGGCGGCGTGGCGCCCAGGTCGGCAGGTTCGTTCGGTCAACGGCGGGGTGCGGGACTGCATACGACCCGGGCCGCCGCCGGGCCGGGACCGGCCGCATGCGCGGCCGGCGGGGTGGCGGAGGGCCGGGTACGGCGGCGCGGCGCGCCGCCGTCTTGAACTCGACGGCGGGGAGATGCGCCTGGGCCCGCTCAAGTCGCGGGCTGGCCGACGAACCGTCAGCATTCCCTCGGTCATCATCCCGTCGCTGGTCGAGCACTTCGCCCGATTCGTCAACGAGGCCGAAGACAGCCTCGTGTTCCTCGGCAAGCGCGGAGCCTTCCTCCGGGGCGGCAACTTCCGCCGTGCGGCCAAGTGGGCGGATGCGCTCAAGGAGATGGGTCTCCAGGGCTTGCACTTTCACGATCTCCGACACACGGGGAACACGCTGGCCGCACAGTCAGGGGCACGCCTTGCTGATCTCAAGGCGCGGATGAGGCACGGCAGCGACCGGGCGGCGCTGATCTACCAGCACGCCGCCCGAGACGCCGACCAGAGAACCGCCGATGCGCTCAGTGCGCGGGTGAAGGCCGAGCGAAAGGAGGCGAAGAAGAAGCGCAAGAGGGGAGATGACGACGACGGCGCGGGAGTGCTGGTCCCCGCAAGCTAATGGCACATTAATGGCACGAACACCCCGTCACAAGATCAGTGGCGGGGTGTTTCCGCTGGTGGAGCTTAGGAGATTCGAACTCCTGACTTCCTGCTTGCAAAGCCGATCACACCCGTGATCGCTGACCAGGCGATCCCTGGCCTCCGCTCCCCGGCCGATCTTCCCGCAAGCGACCGTGAGTCCCCGTAGATACCCCTGCCAACGGGCACGATTCCGGATCTTGTTCTCCAGACTTGAAGTCACTGGCAAGATGCCGAACCACCAGATCATCACGCCACACGGAGAGGGCTTCCATGAGCAACGCGTACTCACCCGTTCGTGAGCTGAACCTCCTCAAAGAGCTCCAGGATCGGTCCCCGGGTTACTACTCGGGCGGGTTCGAGTTGCGGGACTTCGGCTATGATCCCGGGCTAGCCGAGTGGCTCGACCTGAAAGATCCGCGCGACTTGGAGTTCCTCGACCGGCTGATCCCTTTCGCTCAGGCCAGCACTTCAGGATCCTTCTTCGCGCTGTGGAAGTGCGACGACCGGGAAGATCTCGCCACGCTGCCTGTGATCCGGTTCGGTGACGAGGGCGACCTCGACGTCGTTGCGCGGGGCCTGCGGGAGCTTTTCGAACTCCTCGCTCTCGACAGTGAGAGCTTCGACCTTGAAGGTCCCGACGAGGGTTATTACGACACCGAGGACGGCCACACAGATGGCCACAGCGCGTACCTCGAATGGTTGGAGGAGAACTTCGGGCTTGCGCCGCCGGAAGACCCGGACAGCATGCTCGACCGCGCTGAACAGGAGTTCGGCGCCCGATTCCGCGATTGGTTGCGACAGTTCGCGCCCGGTGACTGGACCTGAGGAAATGACGACCCTGGCGTCCATAGGAGCGACATCCCCGCTACTGCCCTGCCCGCTCAGGATTTCCTCCACCATCTCGGAGGCGACCAGCAGCCGAGACAGCCCCTTTTTCGGCCTCCAGCCGCGCCTGCACCTCGGCCAGCTGCCGGCCGAGCTCCTCGATCCGCTGGGGGGCTTCGGCCTGCCGCCGCGCCAGTTCCTCCAGCAACGACCCCATCGCCACCACCGCCTCGCGCGCCTGCACCCACAGTAGAAGGCGGTTTCACGATCAAACAGCCAGGACAGCGAACGCCCAGCTCAGCCTGTGACTGCAAAAGCGCCACACCCATCGACCACTCACGTCAACGGCATGCCGCCGACGTCTGGCCAGCGAAGACGGGACTCTTCATCACAGCAGCGCCGGATAGCAGGTGGTCGAGTTCTTGGGCGACCAGCCGGGCCAGACGAGCTTGCCCTCCTTGGCTGCCATCGCGAGCGCGGCCCGGAGCCGACAGGCTCGATCAGCCGATCGGTGGTGCGAGGTACTCCAGCGCATAACCGTCGCCGGAGGCGGTTACGCGGGCGATGCCAGGTGAGTCGAGGTGGGCGCCGGCTACGAAGTGGTGTGGTTGGGTCAGTTGTTCGAGGAGCGCCGCTCGCGCGGCGCGGGCCTGGGACTGGTTGCCGTCGAGCTCCCAGGACACGTTCGGCTGATCGAATTGGAGCGTGGGAACGTGAACGGTGTCGCCCCAGACGAGAAGGTGGCCGGTACCACTCCTGACCTCGTAGACGGTGTGACCGGGTGTGTGGCCCGGTGTCGGGATCGCGGTGGTCCAGTCGTTGATCGCGACCTTCTCCGACACGGGTACGACCCGGTCGCGGATCGGCTCGAGCCGCCCGGTGAACACCGAGGTGTCGCCCGCGCCAATCCACACGCGCTCAAGTTTGGTGAACGCCTCTGAACCGTCCGGCGCGATCAGGCCGCTCACGTGGTCTTCGTGCTTGTGGGTGATGGCCACATCGGTGACATGCGCGCGGTCGATTCCCGCTTCGTCGAGCGCGTCGTAGATCAATCCCATGGTGGGGTCGTGCCAGACGTTGGACGCGCCGGTGTCGATGAGAACCGACCGCGTGCCGTCGGTGACGAAGAAGGCGTTGACCGACAACCGCAAGTTGTCGCCGGCCAGCGGGACGGCGGCCGGCAGCTCATCGAGCGTGCGCCCATCCTCGTCGCGGAGCCGTGTCGGCGGCATGTCGATGTACCCGTCTCGCAACGAGATCACCTGCAGATCGCCGAATTCGAACGTGGCATGGTGCTGGCCACTCGAGATCAAACGCATGGAACCTCCGTCGTGTTGGGCGCACATCGCGTGTCTCCGATAGAAGACTCTATCTTCTTTAGAAGAAACACTACACTGTGGGGCAGCGAGGTACCCATCAATCGAGGAGCACGGTGGTCGAGCAAGACGGAAACGCGGCCGAACCACAGCACGGTGACGACCTGGCCGGCGCGTTCGGCGGTAACGTGCGGCGACGCCGCGAGGAGGCGGGCCTGACGCTGGAGCAGCTGTCCACACAGTCGTCGGTCAGCCGGGCGATGCTGTCCAAGGTCGAACGTGGTGAGAAGAGCCCGACGATCGGCGTCGCGTCTAGGATCGCCCACGCGCTCGACGCGTCGCTCTCGGACCTGATCGGTGCGCCAGCTGCTGCCGCGTCTGGTGTGGCCGTTGTCATGCGCAAGAACCATCGCCCCGTTTTCCGTGACCCGGAAACCGGCTTCGAGCGGCACATGGTGTCAGCGGCCCCGGGCGCGGGAGGAGCCGAGATGGTCGTCCACTACCTCCCCGCGCACGTCTCTACCGGGCTGCTGCCCGCGTATCCGCCGGGTACAGAGAAACAACTCGTGGTGCTCGAAGGCACCCTCACCGTCGCGATCGGCGGGATCAACGAGACCCTGAACACAGGCGACTCCCTGTTCTTCCAGGCCGACGCGGACCACGGCTTCGCCAACCGAACGAACGCTCCCTGCGAATACATCATGGTCATCTCGCGCAGAACCTGATCGGCCGCAGCTTGCGGGCCTGGACAAAGCTGGCTAGGGCATCGCCACCCCCAGCACTCAGCTCACCTGCGGCTCAGCGCTTATCGAGAAGTCTCGTCGGAATATGACCACAACCTCGGACTACAAGTTTCTGATTCGATAGGCGTCGGAGAACAACAGATCATCTAGCCGGAGTGTCACCCGCCTCCCGAGCCGGATCTGTCGCACAGGTCCTGAGTCCTGACAGTGCTTCGTGCAGGCTTCGTGCAGGCTGTGCTTTGTGCAGGATGTCGGGTCCCACCTGCTGCAGCCCCGCCACCGGCACGTCCGGCGACGTCACCACCCACGGTTCTCTTCGCCGGGCTCCGCCGAAATCCGGCCGTGACAGCGTTGAGATCTTCACACGCGAAGATCTCCCCCAGCCTCCGTTCCGGACGGCACGGAATCGAGCGGGGAACGCATGAGCATGGGTCGATGGACGATCGGGCTGGCTCTCGTGCTGACAGCATGGGTCTCGATCACCGGCAAGCACGCCGAAGCAGCCACCCGTCCAGATCCGGTTGCGGCGCTGAAGCGGCAACTCAACGGTCACGGCGGGGTGCGGGAGACCTCGGTGTATCGAAGCGTCTGGGGGCCGAAGAAGGAAGAACGCGTCACCATCCGATCGCGGGCCGTCCACGAGTTCGGTGGCGGTGAGATCATGGCTATGGACCTCCGCTACTCGAAGTTCTCATCCGGCGACTCCCGGAGCATCGTCTTCCCCGACCGCGCCTACGGCTGGAAGCGCGACCACCCTGATTACCTGCCGGCGGGCAAGTCCTGGATCCTGGAGACCAAGAAGAACGACCTGTACCTGGCGTGCGGGCAGATCAGGCTGAGCGATCCCGCCACCCTCCGGCACGTGCTGGCCACCACGGCGACCAAGCGGCCCGCCGGCGTCTACGACGGCACCCGCACCACCCTCTACGAGGGCAGCACCACCATCGGCGAGCTGTACAAGCTGAATCCACGCCTGCAGGTGGGCGACTTCGAAAAGCCCACCGGACAGTACGCGAGCTACGCCAAGCTCCCCGTGAAATGGCGGCTGTGGCTCGGCACGGACCAGCTCATACGCAGGTGCCAGACGCGCTATGACGAGCCCGACTCCCCCTGGAACGTCAAAGACCGCAGTCTCAAGACCGCCGATGTGCGGTTCTCCGGCTGGGGCGACGCGATCGACATCAAGCCGCCTCCTGCCGAACTTGTGGCGACGAGCGATGAACTGGTCTTCTCCGACGATGACTAAACGCGGCGATGGTGGGGGTCCGCTCGGCCGTCGCTACGGCTTCCTGGCAGAGCGTTGCCTCGCTCGTTGACCGGCTGCTGCTTCTTCCGGCTGCTGCCGGACATGCTTGACGCGTCGATGCCACAGCTTCGTGTCGATCCTGTCAGATTCGGGAATTCCAATCGAGGACATCTCGCGCCTGGTAGGCCCCCCGCCAAGCGATCACTAGCGGGGGTGCGTTTTTGCTGGTGGAGCCTAGGAGATTCGAACTCCTGACTTCCTGCTTGCAAACGGGAGCCAGCTACCACCTACGCCCGCATTGCGTAGTTCAGAGAGCAGTTCCCGAGTGGCAGGGTGTGATCGTGTAAGACCTCGTTGCTGTACTTCTCTGCTGTACAGCGCTGAGCACACGGCAGGACGCGGGACGGGGACACCATGACCTCCATCCACCGGTGATCAGGGTGCTCTCCGCACGGAGGGTAGACGGATCATCTTCGTTCCCACGGATACGCAGCGCGTCCGCTGGAACCGCTTACGCGGGCGGCCCCGGTTTGCCTGCGCGGTTATGAGACTCCCTCAGCTAGCGATCCATGGTCGTGGGTTTCCGTAGCTTTTTGTCAAGTTTCACGACGCCCGGAGAAGTCAAGCTTGGGTGGCGTAATCGTCGACGCGCCGGGTGATGGTCTTGGGCGCCACCCGGAGTTCGCGTGGCGCTTAGGCCTGGTCGGCAGCGGTGAGCGGGACAAGAAACCAGTTGCAGATCGCCCTCACTGCGTACCGGTCAGATCGGAGCGACGGCGAGGAGATGCTGGATCAGTGACCGGAGTACCGACATCGCGGAACGGGTATCCCGTGCGTCGCACAACATGACCGGCGCGCGCGAGTCGAGTTCGAGTGCGGCTCGCACCTCTTCCGGTTCATAGGGGAACGCATCGTCGAATACGTTGACCGCGACGAGGAATGGGATGCCCCGATTCTCGAAGAAGTCGACGGCGGCGAAACATTCCTGCAGCCGACGGGTATCGGCCAGCACAACGGCACCGAGCGCTCCTGCGGATAACTCGTTCCACATGAACCAGAAGCGCTCCTGCCCAGGCGTTCCGAACAGGTAGAGCACGATATTATGTTGGTGGATGGTGATACGGCCGAAGTCAAATGCAACTGTGGTTGTGGACTTGTTCTCTGTCCTGCTGAGATTGTCGACACCTATGCTAGCCGCAGTGATGAGTTCTTCCGTATTCAGTGGCTCGATCTCGCTCGTCGCGCCGACGAAGGTCGTCTTTCCGACGCCGAATCCACCAGCGACCAGAATCTTGACCTGGGTGGGGAACACCTCAGATTTGTTGTAAACCATCGAGCAGCTTCTCCAAGAGAACTCGGTCGGTGACGTGGCTAGACGAAGAAGACGATGCCCAGGCGGCTATGGCTCCGCAGTCCACCAGATCCGCGAGGAGGACCTTGGTGACCATCACAGGGAGTCGTATGTTCGCCGCCACCTCCGCGACCGAGACCGGCGTACGGCACAGTTCGAGAACCTTGACATGTTCCAGATCCACGTCCGGGCTGGCCCGACCTGTGGTGACCACCAATGAGAGCATATCCAGTTCCACAGTCGGGCGGGTGCGGCCCGCGTTCACTGTGTAGGGGCGAATCAGGGGGCCGGCTTCGTCATCAAGCCATACTTCGTCGTCACCGGCCATGTTCATCGGTTCCTGTCACCAGAACCAGCTGCCGGCGGGCGGATCGCTGTGTCCAGGAAGGGACGGACGGCTTTGATCAGCCGAGCCATCTCAAGACCGACGACACCCGGGTCGGCATCTCCCCCCGCCAGCACCGCGATAACCGAGTTGTGGCCGGCCCACGAGATGAACAGTCGGCTGGACTTAAGTTCGGTCACGACCTGGCGGACTTCGTTGCCGCCGTCGAATTTGGCACAGGCGCTCCGTGCCATGGAAAAAAATCCGGAGGCGAGTGCCGCGAGATATTCTGAGCTGTCGCGGTCCAGACCGTGGGTGGCTTTCACCAGCCCGTCGGAGGACAGCAGCACACTGCCACGAATAGCAGGGACCTCCTGGGACAGACCCTTCAGCAGCCAGGCGAGATCCGAAGTCTTGTTTGACGAGACGGCGCTCAATGGACGCTCCTTCTAGGTTTGTAATGTTCTAAAGATCGGTGTTACCAGTCCCGTCTTCAACGTCTTCGTCCTGACCACTGCGCATCCCCTTCATGAATGACGCCATCAGCCCGTGATCGAGGTCGAGGTCCGTATCGTCATCCAGGGTTGCGGGAGTGTTGAGAAGCTCGGGCGCCATGCTCGCCTGAGGGCGACGTTTCGGCAGTTCTGGACGTCGGCCGGTACCTGTTGGAGGACCGAAGTCGGTCCGCTTCTCCGTTTGCCGGGCGGGCGCGCCGGCGCTCTGCTTCCTCCAAGCCTCGGACGGGTCGTCAGGGCGGGCACCGGCATCGTGGCCGCTCAGCGCTGGTGTGTCCGGTCTGGAACCGGAGGAAGGCCTCGGCGAGAAGAGCGAGCCTGGCGTACTGGCCGACGGGGCGGGCTTGGGTTTCGCGGGCTCGGGGGACGTTGCCTGTCGTACGCCGGTCTCCCGCGGTTCTGAACTGATCAACTCATTCGGGATCACGACGATGGCCTGGGTGCCGCCGTAGATGTTGGTCTGCACCCTGACAACGACTTTGTGCCGACGTGAGAGGGCGGATACCACGAGCAGTCCGATACGGCCGTCCTGCACCAGTTCCTCGACATCGACTCGTTCCGGAGCGGTGAGAAGGTCGTTCAGCCGACGCTGGGTTTCTCGGGGAATGCCGAGGCCGCGGTCCTCGATCTCGATGGCCAAGCCGGCAGTTACGGCTTCTGCCCGGAGGAGCACCTGCGTGTGCGGCGGCGAGAACTTAGTGGCGTTCTCGACAAGCTCGGCGACCAGATGGATGATGTCCGCGGCCGCGCCGCCGTCCACGAGCCCTTCGACCGGCGGCACCACTTTGACCCGGCTGTAGTACTCGACCTCGGCGATGGCCGAGCGCAGAATTTCGTACGTGGCTACCGGCCTGCTCCACTGGCGCCGCGAGACGGCCCCACCGATCACAGCGAGGCTTTCGGCCTGTCGGCGCAGGCGAGTACTGAGGTGATCGACCCTGAACAGGCCCTTGAGCAGTTCGGGATCCTCGACCTGGTTCTCCAGCTCGTCGAGTCCCTTCATCGCCCGATGGGACAATGACTGCATCCGCAGAGCAAGGTTGACGAAGATCTCGACTCGCTGTGTGGGACGGCCACTGGGTTTCCGGCTCGCCGCGTTGATCACAACGTTCCAGGCCTCGTTCTGAGCTTTCTGGAATTCTTGCGCAAGGTGCGCGATGGGGTCGCCGGTCGCTACAGGCCGGAAGTCGACGCCCCGTCGTGCGGGAACCTCGCCGGCCGCGATCCGCTCCGCCAGGCCTTGCAGTTCTTGCCGACCGCGGGACACTAAGACACCCAGGTCGCCGAGCCGGGGCTCCAAGTCCTTGAGGCGGGAGGCCGCACGACCGGATATCTGACGCTCCCGCCGAGTCGCCGTGTCCGCCGCGACGACCGCGACGAGCATGAGGGCCACCGCTCCCCCCGCAATGACGGCCAGTGTCGGCCAAGCCTGCGGGGACGAGGGTCCCGCCATGGTCAGCACCGTCACGGCGATCAGCCCCAGGCACGCCATAAGGGCTGCTGGAAGGATGGAAATGCACAGATGGAAGGCATGCACGTTGATCGGACGACGTTTGCCGCGGCCGCGTGACCTGCCACGGCTTCCGGCGTCTTGGCGTTCGGGGGCGGTGGGAGGCAGGGGAGGCGCAGACATCGGGAGTCCTTGGCACAAGGGTGATAGGTCAACACGGGTCACCATACTGAGTCAATCAGCACAATATCGATCCCTGCGGCCACTTAAAGTGATGCGGCATTCGGTCAGCAGGGGGACAGCGCTTGCGGTTGATGCGGGAGTCCGCGGCTGGACTGCAGCCCGCGGCGAGCCCCAAGCATGGACGGCGTCGGCACCAGGTGCTGGTACCGCGTCGTTCTCCGCTCGAGGCGGTTACCAGGCGATGGAGCGCACGTCCGGCGACGTCCGCACCGTTATCGAAGGCACCGGCTCATATGGCGCCGGTCTGCTGCGCAACCTGCAGTAGGCAAGGGGCCGAGGTCGTGGAGGTTGACCGGCCCCGACCGGTCCGTTCGCCGCCGCCGTTCCGTGACCACCTTGCTATCCTCCGAGCGGGATGGCCGCAATCCGACAGGAACGGCCAGGTAAGCAGACAGGAGCCTGTGATGAGCCTTCCCCCCGCCTTCCGCCTAGTGACTCCCGTAGACCAGGAAGCGCCCCGCCGCGCTGCCCTGCTCCAGGAACTGGGCATCCGGGAGGAGCCTGACCCTGAGTTTGACGAGTTCGCCCGGGCCCTGGCCCAGGAGCTAGAGGCGCCATTCGCCATGGTCAACATCATTGGCCCAGAACGGCAGTATTTCGCCGGGTTGTATCCTTCCTCGCGCGACCGGGGCGTCGACCCGGAGACGGATCCGTTCCGGACGATGGCCTGCGACCACGGTTACTGCATGTACGTGGTGACGAGGAAACATGCGATGGCGTTGGACGAAGTGATGGACTATCACCTCTTCGCCAACAATCCGGTGGTGGACGAGATCGGGGTTCGCGCCTACCTGGGCGCCCCGTTGATCGACGGGGCGGAGACCCTGGGCACCATCTGTGTCGTGGACACCAAGCCCCACGATTGGGGCCCCGAGGGGGTCGCGTTCATCAAGGCCCGGGCCGCAGAGCTTGTGGAGAGGATCCATCAGCGGGCTCGTCTGCTGAAGAGGCCCAGATAACCTCGGGATGCCGCTTCTCAGAAAACGTGAGCGGCCAATGTCGGTCTGCCAGTGGGCTCAGGAGAACCGGTCTCCAGACGGAACTCTGCCGTCGGGGATGATTATCGCGCCGTAGGACATCGACCATCCGTTCATCGACACAAGGGGTTTCGGCCGCGAGCTGTCGGTACAGGTGTTCGAGCGGGTGACAGGCGTGCCCATGCTCAAGCAGGCGAAGATCGATGGCATTACTGAGTCTGTGATCTTCCGGGCCGCCCGTCAACTTCCCGGAGCCCTGAAGAACAACGGATTGAACAGGCGGATCAGAGACTTCGTGACCTGAATCAACCGCGAGGCCAAGGCCAGGGCCCTGCCGGCAGGGCAGACAATCCCCACAGACCCCCACGGCGCGATCTCTCATCCGGTTCCGCCGCACACTGGCCTGGCACATCGCCCGCCGCCCCGGTGGACTGATCGCCGGCTTGATAGGTGATTTCCAGCGGCGTGTCGGCCGGCACGAACGCATGCCGGGGCACCGTGCGGAACGCTGCCTCGACCGGGGCCGACCTGATGTGCCCGGCCGCGATGAGCTCGTCTGCGGACTTGTCCCTCAGCTCAGCGGCCTGTGCCTGGTCGAGGGTCTCGTCATTCACAGATGATCTCCTTGTCGGGTGTCTGGTCGTCGGCTTCGCGGAGCGGCTTGATGCGGCGCCCGTTGCGAGGCGAGTTCGGCGAACCCCTTCGCGGCGTGAGGGTACAAGCCCCTGGCGGTCTCTTCGTACCCGCCGCCGGCGGTCTGGCGAAGGACGAAGTACTGACCGCCCTCGCTGCAGAGTTCGTATTCACAGCGGCAGGACGTCTTGCGCACTCGCGGGCGCGAGCCCGGCCCTGTCCGGCAGCTGCGCTCGCCGGACGTTCAAGGGAAAGTGTTGGCCCTGCCCGCCCGGAAGGGCAGGACCCGCCGGCAGAGGCCGCGGAAGGCTGCCGGGCGTATGAGGGCGCGGCGACGGGCACAGGGTGTGGTTCGCCGCCGCGCCTGCTCCTCACCCGTGAGGTCGCGTCCGGGGCTTGGACCCTCGGCCGCCGCCTGCCGCATTTGCAACCGACGGGCCAGGGGCGCTCACAGCGGCCCCTTGCTGGACCGCGCGTTGTACAGCTGGGTTGACGGCCCGCCAAGTCCTGCTGGATCTCCGCCAGCGCCACGGCCTTTCGCATGTTCCGATCGGCCGCCTGTACAAGGGCGTGTACCTGGATGACAGTCATCGCCTCTCCGCCCCATAGCCGGTGCGCGAGCGCCGGTCCGGGCAGAAACCCGGCCATGCCCGCGTACAGGTGAGGTGTGTCGGCGTCGTCGACGGCCAACGTGACGTCATCCGGATCATTGGCGCCAGGCATACGTCTTGACCAGACCAGGGGGCAGCAGCGCATACAGCAGTCCGACAGATGAGAACCGTCTGCCATGGTGGTGTCGGCGACCATGAAAGAAGAAGGCTCCTGACCCTCGCGTTTGCGCTGGTCAGGAGCTTCTTCCTGCTGATGGTGGCCCTTCAGAATCCACTCTGGAGGACAGAAAGCGCCCAGCTCAGGACCGCATCACCCGCCGGTGACCGGGCGGCTGAGATACGGGAAGTGGTCGAGCAGGATGCCGGTTGCGTCCTTATAGGTCAACCCCATGGTGAGTTCTTCGTTCAGCACCAGGTCATACATGGAATCCGGGGCGCATTCGGTGAGGCCCTTACCGTTCTGAATCTCTTTGTTCCAGGGGTCCCAGAGCGCGGAGGTGCCTACCTTGAAGCGCAAGACGTCGGGCAGGAGCGTGTCCGCGACGTACGCGCCGTACGCCTTCGGGGTGGCCTTGCCGTGCGGTGGATCGTCGAAGGTCTTCCGTGCCGCGACGACGGCGGCCGTGGCGTCCCGTACCTGACCCCAGAACCCTGAGGCGGGATCGCTGCCAGGGTTCTTGGGCCTGCCGTTCAGGTGGTCCTTGGGATGACTGGCGTTAAAGTCCATGCCGGCGGAGCCGCCGGAGAAGTCCCATATGAAGCCGACGAGGGGGCCTGCGGCGTGCTGAAGTTGATGCCATACGCCATGCTCCTTGACCGAGGTGTTTCCCCAGTATCCAATGGTTCCCGAGCCGGTGATCGAGCTGGGCACCTCAAGGACGATCGCGCTGACGTTGGTGTTTTGGAAGGCGTTCTGGGCGGGATAAAGCGCGGTGTAACTGGGACTCGTGCCTGTTGACAACGCGGCCCGCGTCGCCACAGTGAAACGCGGGTCGTTGAAGAACGGCTCACCGCGCTCGCCGGCGAAGAGCTTGATTCCGTTCGTGCAGGTGACAACCTGCCCCAGCCTCGCTTCGGCCGGTGTAATGACCTTGCCCGTGGCATCGCGGTCACGGGCATTGGGACCGGTGAGCTGTTCAACCTTTACAGCGTCGCCGCCCGGAAAAGTAACGCGCCAGGTGATGTCTTCGAGGTAATCAAGCGGACTGCTCGTGTCGACCTTGAACTCATAATAAACTTCAGGATCGAATCCCGAGCTCTGCAGCGGCGAGACGTTGATCACGAACACTGTGCCATTGTCGCCGGCGAAGCAATAGACATCAGTGATATCCCGCTGCGACTCCGGGATGTCGGTGTGGTGAGACATTATGCGGCTCCTCTAGCGATGGGAGAATGCGGGAAGACGGGGTTGCGGGAGAACGGTTCGAGAGCAAGAGTGAAGAACTTGCCCATAAAGCCGACATCCTTGGTGGCGCCAAACTCGCCGACGAACAGCAGGTAGGGGAGCTCGCTGTGATCCCACGTCACGCGAGTGGCCTTCCCTTCCCGACTGATGAGCTCGTACCAGCCGTCGTCAAAGCCGCTGAGGACCGCGACACGCGACGGTGCTCCATGGTCTGGAATGATCGACGCGTCGACCATCGTGCCATCCAGGGCCGGCATTCGGGGCCAGGCATACGCCGTTCGCGCGAGTTGTGGACTGGTGAAGTAGTACTCGACGGGAGTGGCTTTGACCCCCCTCGGCAGCAGCAGTCGGGCACCGGGGCTGAGAAATGGGCCGTGCCACCGCCGCGCGCCGCCGCGCACAATCGTTTCGGCAGCTGTGCCTGCGCCCGACGATCGGGCGCGAGTGGCGGCTGAAGCGGTGCCGGCGGGAGCGCCCAGAGCCACGATGAAGGGGGAAGCGGCGAGTCCGGCGAGAATGCCACGCCGGTTCAACATGCGCCCGCCGATGCTGTCCGTGACTCCGCCACAACGTCGAATTTCAGGTTCATTGATTTGCGTCTGACCATGTTTCATCACATCTTTAATGGGAAATTCGGATCAGCATTCCTGATCCTGAACAGGGACTGCCCGAGCCTTCTGCAGAATGGCGACGGTGTTGCTGGGTGGAATGACTCAGCAATGGGCCGTGCGTTGGCCTTTATGAGGCGTGGGCAACACATCCATCGGAGGCCTCAAATGCGCGCGACCATGCTGTCCACGAGCTTCCACGGAGTCCTCCACAAGGAAGGTTCGTGGCGCTCGGCGGAATGACGATCCACTTGATGGCCAGGGAACCGGTCGGGCCGGAGGCGTTGGGCGGTGCATCATCTACACTCCGTGCTCTTCCAGTCACTTCAGGCACCCCCCGTCGGAAAATGATCGCTAGTAAATCATGGCGAGTCAGTAACGGATGTATGTCGATTCTGTATCGGTGAGTGTGGGCAGAGCTCCGGCGAGATGCCGCTGACGGCCCGAGTGTCGGTTTCCGGGAAGTGAACGGTACGGCGAGGCGGCCCGCGCGTCGTTGTTCGCCCCGGCAACCCAAACAGGCGCGGCAGTGATGGCCAGAAGGGGCTGTCGTTGGCTGCATGGCCTGCGCAAAGCGATCTTCTCAGACAACACGCTCTCGATCACGCTGTGACCAGCAAGCCTCAACACGAGGCTGGAATAAATTCACTGTTTGGGAGGGTGCCAAGGGTTTCCTGTGACAGGCAGCTGCCCCGTTTCGGGACCTCCGAAGGTCCCGCGGCGGCAGACGCGACGCCTACTCCATCCACGTTGCGCGAAGTGGCGCGCAGGCTTGACGCCCTCGCCCGTGGTGCGATCACCAAGAAGCCATCGAGAACGTAACGGGCACGACCCGAAGACCCGGCCCCACAAAGATCGAAAGCCCAGGCTGTTGACCTGGGCTTTCGTATGTGTGGAGCCTAGGAGATTCGAACTCCCGACTTCCTGCTTGCAAACGGGAGCCAGTCACACCGTCGAGCAGTCTTCGCCCTGGTCAAGCCGCAGATGGTGACTGATGGCATGTGCTCGTGTGCATCCGCGTTGCTGTACTCGGCTGCTGTACGGCATCCGCGTGCGACCACGGTTGCCGTTACTCGACGACGCCCACCGGCTGGGCCTGCTGCGTGCGGTCGGACCGGTCTACCAGTTCCGCCATGCCGCCTGCACGACCATCTGGCCACCGTGCTGTCCCCGCGCACGAAATCGGCATCAGCTACCTGATGGACCCTCTCGGCCGATCTACTGGGAGTAATCACGGCAGGGCGCCCCGGTCCGACCCGACACGGCACCCCTACGTCGTCTACCGCCACCGCGCCTCCTCCCCTCGCGGCCACCGGACGGCGGAAGAGCAGGCCGGACAGTGAGACGCCCGCCCAGCTCGCGTTCCTGATGGCCCTGCTCGTAGCGGTCAACCGCCTGTCGGGCTGCCCCTACCCCGTCTGGGCCATGCCGCCACCTGCCAGGTGAGCGGGGCTCCGTCGATGAGCCTGGTCAGGCGGCGGTGGAGTTCGGCGCGTACGTCAGGGTGAGCGGCGCGGGCGGTGACGTAGTTTCAGGCGGTGGGGATAAGATCCGTCGGCGGTTCAGCGAGTCGGAGGACCGGCGGCGACGGTGTACCCATGTCTGTAGTAGATGCTGGGAGATCCGGTGCCGCGGCTCCAGAAGCCGACCATCGCAGCCGTCTCTCGCACGTCTTCGGCGAAGTACGACTTGCCCTTCCAGGTCACCCTGAAGTCGGGGGCGTACGTCCCCCAGGCCGGAATAAGCTTCTCACAGGTATTGACGGTGTAGGAGGCCGAGACCGGTCCCACTCCCAGGTTGAGACCGAGACTCCCGCAGGGGTTGAATTCAGCTGTCGACTTCGGGCTCCAATCGTTCCAGACGAGAGTCGTGGAAGTCGGTGTGAGGGGATCGGTCTCCACGTAACACTCGGAGACATACGTGGCGATGGGGCCGCCCTCTCTCGCACCACATGACGCGTAGCTTCTGAAGGCGTAATTGATATGCGTCGCCCCCTCGTAGTCCATTCGGCCCCACTGCCCGCAGGCGCGCATCTTTCCGATACCCGCGGAGTCGAAGGTCTCGCGGCAGGTGGGTTCACGCCATGTGGCCTCCTGCTGGATGGTCGCGCCGTCGTCCGGGGAATTCGCGGGAGGGGTCTCCATGACGCTGACCGTCAGCGACCCACCGGTGGATCGAAGATCTACCGGCGCGGCGCCCTTGGGTTGAATGACGCAGCCGGCTTCGAACGATTGTGTCTCGTAGTCCTGGGCCTTGATGCCGAGCTTCCATTTGCTGTTCACGTACTCGGCTAAATCGCGGATGGCCGCGTCTTTGTCCTCTATGTTGTCGCACCCTGACAGCGGCTTGCGATGGCTCGCCGCCGATCCTCCGGCGGGAATCGGCTGAGCGATGAGAGTGACCGCAGCGACCACTGCCAAAACGGAGAGTAATCTTCGCATGGATCTCCTGCCCTCATGTCGATGGCGCGTTTCCATGCTCATGTTTCCTGTCGCGAATCAGCACGGGCCAGGGCATTCGGAGGGCATATACCGGGCACTTGCCGCTGGAGAGCCGGGTCACCAGACGACGGGCAGGATTTCGGCGCGGCGGCCGGGTGACAGGGTGGGCGGGTTGGCGCGGTGCGGGGGTGGCGAGGCGTGGGGTGGGGAAACGTTCCAGGAGGGCCGCCAGGGCGCCGCGGAGCATCTTAACGGCACCCCAAGATACGCGCCGAGCGCCTGGCCCGCGGTGAGCCCTGCGACTACGACCTGTGGGACGACGACGAAGCCTGACGTTCGCGACTATGCAGACCCCACGCCACCCATAGCCGCCCCGGCCCTTGAGGCGGCCGCCGTGCCGTCGCGGAGTGGTTTGCCCGATGGTGGCAAGGGCTCGACGTCGGTCTCAACAGCCGCGGCACGTACGCGTACAAGTTCCGCGTCTACGTCCTGCCGGAGTGGGGACACTGGCAGCTGTCCGACATCACCGCCAGCGAGGTGAACGCCTGGGAGCAGCGCCTCATCGGTGCCGGCTACAAGCGTGGCGGGGTCCCGGCGGTTGCTCGGACCGCGCTGTGCACGCTGCTCGGCGACGCTGTCGTGGAGGGCCTGCTCGACAGTAACCCCGCTCTGTGTCAGCGCAACCGGGGGCGCCGCTCCGGTGTTCGGCCGCCCGAGGATGAGAAGGTGTGGAGCACCCCGCTTGAGGGGCTGCTCGTCGCCGAGAGGTTCGCGATCTTGTCCGGGCGCGATGACGAGTTCGTGCTCGGCGTGCTGCTCGACTTCACAGGGATGCGGTTGGGCGAGGCTCTCGGGCTGCAGCGGAACTATGTCAGGCTCGGCACTGTCCGTGTCGACTGGCAACTGCAGATTCTCGGAAGACGTGGTACATGCTGCCGCCCAAGGACGACTCCAATCGCGACATCGACATTCCGCCGTTCCTTCAGGATCTGCTGGCCCGCCAGATCGCCGCACACCCGGATCAGCGCTGCCCGTGCAAGCCGGTGCGGATCGAGGGGCAGCCGGAGCAGCCATGCCAGGGCGGCGCTTTCGTGTTTCTGGGGCCGCACGGGGCGCACATCAAGGACGCCAACTATGCGCGGCGGTTCTTCAACCCGGCGGCGGACGGCCGCTATGCGGGCCCGCAAGGCGAGCGCTCTGCTGATGGCAAGCCGGTGCTGGTCGTCGTCGACGAGGTGTGGCCGGGTGAGCCGGTGCCGACGTGGCCGCGGGCCGTGCCGGGCGAGTCGTACGAGCGGCCGGTCGGACGCGGCTACCAGCCGCGGCCGGTCGTGTTGGGGGTGAACGCGGCGTCGTCGAAGGAGAAGTTGGTGGCGTTCGCGGTGGAGGAGGGGCTGAGCCGGGCGGTGGCGGAGGCTTTGACGCGCCAGGAGATCCTGGATCGGTTCGTGCGCCCGCACCGTCAGGCCGACGATGGGCCGCTGGCGTCGTGGATGCCGGTCAAGGAGTGGTTGACGCCGCATGGGATGCGGCACGGCCACTCGACGCTGCTGGATGGGCTGGGGACGCCGGTGCGGCTGCGGGATGACCGGATCGGGCACGCGTCGCCGGGGATGAAGCGGGGCGATATGCGTCACCGGTACACGCACATCGCGAAGGAGTGGCGCACCCAGCTTAGGAAGGATCTTCAACAGGTATGGGAGCAGGCGCTCGCCGAGCGCGCCTGGTTCGCTCTGCACTCGCCAGTGGCGATGCTCGACGATCTTTTGAAGCCGTTCCGGGAGGGAAGGCGGGACCCGATACCGCCGTTTTCCGCCGTCGCGGACGTGGTCGATCTGGTGTCGGCGGAGGCCTGAAAACCAAGATCGATCGCACTCTCATCGCATTCGATCAAGAGCGCCCGGTCCGAGTTGATCTCGAACCAGGCATTTTTTCTGGTCAAACCTGGAGCCGCCTTGGGGATTCGAACCCCAGCCCCCTTCATTACGAGTGAAGGGAAGCATCCTGGTCCAGGGCCGGCGCCGCTGCTGCTACATCGTCGGGAGGTCGAGCCGGTCAAGGACTTCGACGCCTCGACCAACGGGCGGTTCGTACAGGCACGGGACAAGCTGGCCGGTGAGCTGGTCTGGCAGGTCTCGGTCATGGACGCGGACCCGACGGTCAAGGCCGCACAGAAGACGGTCGCGGTGAAGATCCTCTCCCCCATGCAGCCTGTTCCGCCGGCGCCCATGCCCGGGCTGCCGTTCACGCCGGTCGAGTTCGACCAGATGACCGCCACTCCGTACGTGAACGGCAACGGCAGGCTCGCCTACTCGATCCGGGTTCGCGAGATGCGGGCTCCGCGGCCGGTCGGCAAGCCCAGCTCAGCGAAGGACGCGGCGTGATGGGGCGGCGGGGGCAGACTCGGCCGACCGGCGTGATCACTCTCAACACCGGTTCCGGCGCGGTCGCCGAGAACCACGCCTACCAGCTTCGAACTCCGGTCCTGGCGCTGGCGTTCGGGCTGGTCCAGGTGCAGATCACCACGGCGGCGTCGGACCGGGTCACGGCGGCTGAGGTGGAGTTCGCTCGGCAGCTTGCCAAGCAGACGCAGGACTTCGCGCGGTGTGTGGAACGGATCCATCGGCGCGGGGTGACGGCAGCATGAGAACACTCGGGCCGTACACCTACGTGACGCTCTCGATGAAGCCGGACTCCGCGCCTCACCTCGCTGTCTCCTTCCACACGGCCGACCTGCGCATCCGCGCCGGCGTGCTCAACAAGCCGCGCCCGTACCTGGAGATCTGCTCCCCTGAGGCAGACGTGGCGATCTCGACCACCGGGGCCGGCCACGTCACCGACGCCGACCTCCACAACGCCCGCCAACTCTTCGACGCTGCCGCTCGCTACCTCGCCGACTGCGAGCGGCTGCACTCCGAACAGTCGGCCAAAGGCGCCGTCCCTGATGCGGCGGTCTGACACGCAAGCGGGGCCGCAGGAAGCGGCAACTTCCGGCGGCCCCTCGGTCTTCCACACACTCCAAATGCTTGGAAGGGCTCCAGCCTAATGTTCAAGAAGATGCCTGGCGAAGAGCCACATCGCATCGTCTCGACCACACCTGATACGGCAGTGGTCTTCAAACCGACCGTCCTCAAGACGCCCGCGATCGTCACGCTCGTCATATTCGGGTGGCGAGCCGTTGCGAGTCTGGTCCGCACAGTGTGGCGGCATCCAGTCGCCGTGCTGATCGCCAACGTCCCGTGCGTACTGTCCGCTCTCTACGGGTGGCGCGTCGCACTGCTCCTCATCACGCCCATGCTCGCCGGAACGGTCGTCTGGGGCTTCCTCGACCAGGCTAGTTTCGCCCGCTGGATCGGCTGGCGGCTGCTGGCCTGGTGGCGGCTCATCTGGGTATACCGGCGGCACTGGCAACCCGTGATGGTCATCTCCGGTACGTCTCGCACGAAGACGACGCGTTCGTGTTCCTCGGGACGAAGGGCGGGTTCCTGCGCGGAGGCAACTTCCGGCGTGCCACGAAGTGGGGAGATGCGCTCAAGGAGATGGGGCTCACGGGGCTGCACTTTCACGATCTTCGCCACACGGGGAACACACTGGCCGCGCAGTCAGGGGCGAGCCTGGCCGATCTCAAGGCACGGATGAGGCACGACAGCGATCGGGCCGCAATGATCTATCAGCACGCAACCAAGGACGCTGATCAACGCATCGCGAACGCTCTCAGCGCACGAGTGGAGGCGGAGAGGAAGATCTCAGCTGATAGCTAATGGCCCGTTAATGGCCCGAGCACCCCGCCACAAGATCAGTGGCGGGGTGTTTTGCCTGGTGGAGCCTAGGAGATTCGAACTCCTGACTTCCTGCTTGCAAACGGGAGCCAGTCACCAGTTGTAGAGGTATCCGCCCTGCTCAGGCGTGTGACGGCGGGCGTCAGAGTGAGGCGCTGTGCGGCCCTGTTGCTGTACCTCTCTGCTGTACAGCAACCCGCCTCATCAGCGGTCCTCCTCATACTCCTCCGGGTGCCGGCGATCCTCTTCATTCGCCGGGTCGTCCCGATCGGCACCCGACTGAGCGATCCGGCCAAGGTCTCGCCGGGCGCTCGGACTGTCCGGGTCCCGCGCCACCTTGGACATGATCCGCCTCTTGGCACCTGCGTCCCAGCCCTTGTCTTCCCTATGACACGATCTACCCGCTTGGTTGCCATGGTCTCAAATGGCCGCGGTCACCATTCCCGGCCTGATCACCTCGTACGCTGTCGCGCTGAGCACACGACGGAGCGTCCGCATCTGATCCGTAGGGACTTCGCACTCGTCCAGGTACCTACAGCTCCCGGAACGGGACCTGCAATTCGTCGTCTCCCTCACGCTGGGCACCTCCCACACCGACCCCGCCATCGACCGCTGGTCAAGAAGGACGTCAAAGCCGTCCTCTTGCCCAAAGGGCTGACCGGTGGCGAGCCCCCCATGGTGCCACCGGGCTCGACGACGAGACACCCGTCCGCCAGGGCGACGGCGCCGAAGAAATAGCCAGGCGGCCGGACCGCGCCCAATCGGGTGCGCTCCACCAGGCGACGGCAGGACGCACCGTGCCCCCGCGGCGCGTCTCCTGGCTTTCCGGAGGAATGCTCGGACGTCATTTGCCGTAGCACACCTTCAAGCCGTCCTGCGAGACGCCATCAGGCACCTCGACCTGTGCGGCTTGGCCGGGAGCGGGGTCTTTGACGTTGTACCCGTGGTCGCGGAGGCACTGGAGGGTCTTGAGCTCCTTCTCCTTTGCTTCTTTATCGGACATGGCGGGCTGATCGTCAGAGGCCGTCGGCGGCTTGCCGATCTTCTTGATACAGGCGTCCCTCGCTACCTCGTACGCGTCCTGCCGGTCGCCGAAGTCGATTTTTCCGGCCTCTTTCGGAAGCTCGAAGCCCTGGTCGCTCAGGCACGACCGGAACTTGACCTCCCATTCGGTGTACTTCTGGTCGGCCGTACCGGCGTAATCGGAACTAGACGCGGAAGCCGACGAGTTGTTCGCTGTGCCACTCGACTCGTTGGCGTTGCCGCAACCGGCCAGCAGGCCCGCGAGGCAGGCGAAGGCCGCGAGTGCGGCGCGAGTACGAGGGAGGTGAAGTGTGCTCGGCATGGTCTTCTTTCGTGGCTATGGCCGCCCTGCGATCGGACGGAGCGGGTGGGCAGAGCACATGGAAAGCTCCGCTCCGAGAGGTCGGTACGCCGCGGTAGCGCACGTCAGCCACCATGAGCGGCGCGAGTGTCCGCGCTGCCGCGGTGGCGTATCCGCGACCGCTTGGATACGTATCGGGTGTGTGTCAGCCCTCGGCCGCGGATCGCTCAGCTCTCAGCAGTCTCGTGGGGAGCATCAGACAGGTATCAGCCCCCGGAGCTTGTATCGCCCCGCAGGTGAAGCGTGGCGATCGCGCCGCCGTCCGGAGCGTTGGCGAAGGCGAGCCCGGCGCCGATCACCTGGGCCTGGCCAAGGGCGATGATCAGGCCCAGGCCGTGACCCTGGCCGCGTTCGGCGGCACCGGTGCGGAAGCGCTGTGGTCCGTCTGCCAGCAGCTCGTCGGGGAATCCGGGGCCGTGGTCGCGTACGGCGATCGCCGTGCCGTTCACGGTGACCTCGACCGGAGAGCGTCCGTGGTAGTGGGCGTTGGCGACCAGGTTGGCGATGATCCGGTCGAGGCGGCGCGAATCGGTGTCGGCGACTGGATCGCCAGTCACCGTTAGCTGGACCTCCAATCCCGTCCGGCCTACGGACTCCTCGACGACCCGGCCCAGCGGCACCAGAGCGCTATCGGCCCGCTCCACACCCGCGTCGAGGCGGGAGATCTCCAGCAGGTCCTCCACCAGCGTTCGCAGCACCCGTACCCGACCTCTGACCAGCTCGGTTGCCTCGCTCTCCGGGAGCAGTTCGGCCGAGATGACCAGGCCCATCAGCGGGGTGCGCAGCTCATGGGCGACATTGGCGGTGAAGCGCTGTTCACTGAGCAGCCGGTCCCGCAAACTGTCGGCCATCAAGTCGACGGTGGCCGAGATATCGGTGATCTCGTCGCCGCCCCGGCCGCCCACCATGCTCCGGGCATCCAGGTCGCCTCCCGCGATACGCCGCGCGGTCCGGGCCACCCTCCTCAGCCGCCGGTTGGGCAACTCTGCGGCCAACGCGGCCAGGGGCACGACAACGGCGAGCACGGCCAGAGAGGCCATTACGATGTGCCGGTCCAGGGCCCGCAGACTGCGTATCTCGGGCCCCATGTCAATCTTCACGGCCAGCGCCTGGCCACCGACTGACTGCACCGCCCACATCCAGGGAATGTCCGGCCGGCGGTCGTCGTACCAGGTGATGTACTGCCCGGTGCCCCTGGCCTGCTGGAGCAGTACGGGCGGAATCTCGGCGGGATCCGCATGAGCCGGCGCCGTACCTGTGCGCCGGTAGTCGTCCACCGCGGCCAGCAGTTCGCTGAAACCCCGGTCCCTGCCCAGGCTCATGGAACGCTCAAAGGTGCTCTGGTGGACCAGCACCCCGACGGCCAGCGCGACCGAGCAGGACGCCATGGCCACCAGCGCGGCGATCTTCCAGCGTAGCGACCTCCAGTTCAGCAGCCCACGTGCCGTCCGGGCGATGGCGGGTCCCACCTCAGCGCCGCAGCTTGTAGCCGAAGCCTCGGACCGTCTCGATACGGTCGGGGCCGATCTTCTTGCGTAGCCGCTGCACACACAGGTCGACGACGCGGCTGTCCCCGTCCCAGCCGTAGTCCCAGACGTTGCGCAGCAGTGTCTGCCGGTCCAGCACGATCCCCGGATTCGCCGCGAACTCCAGCAGCAAGCGCAACTCGGTGGGGGCCAGCGCGACCGGTTCACCGGCCCGGTGTACTTCCAGACCTTGTGGATCGATGGACAGGTCCCCGAAGACCAAATCGGTGCCACCGCCGGGAGCGGGCTCAGGAGTGCGCTCAGGGCCTGGGACGAAGGAGGCTCGGCGCAGCAGGGAACGGATCCTGGCCACCAGTACGGAGGTGTCGACCGGCTTGACGACGTAGTCATCGGCTCCCGCCTCCAGACCCGACACCACGTCCAGGGCGTCACCACGCGCGGACATCATCAGGATCGGATCCATGCTGGACTCCCTGATCTTCCGGCACAGCCCGATGCCGTCCAGCCCCGGCAGCATCACGTCCAGCAGCAGCACGTCGTGCCGCTGCTCCCTGAACAGTTCGAGGCCGGTCAGACCGTCGCCCGCCGTGCTCACGCGATAGCCGTAGCGCTCCAGCGCCATCTGGACCGTCTTGCGGATCACCTCGTCGTCCTCAACGAGCAGCACGGTGACAGTGGTCGACGGTCTGCTACCGACATCCGAAACCGACATTGCTCCCCGAATACGGTTGATAATTAATAAAAGACAATATTAAGGACTCTCTTTGTGGGAGTACGAAGGCATCGTCGGCCCCTCCGGCGATCGGTGCACCGGGAAGCATGTATCGGTCGCGCCGCGCGATGCCGTGTCCATGTTGTCGATGCCGGGCCTCCACGACGCCTCAGCTGTGTATCAGCCGTGAATCAATGCGCGCCGGTCCGCCGTTTACGGCGGTCATCGCGATCGTGGCGGCTGTCACACCCAATGACTTCTGAAGCTGGGCGATTCGCGGCTGGGCCCTGATACACACCCCATACGCGTCCAAGCGGCGGCCGATACGCGACCGCGACAGCATGGACACCTGTACCGCGCAGGGTGGCCGACCATGCCCAATACACTCCGCTTCCCTTGTACTCATCTCGCACTGGCGGCCTTCTCTATGCGTTTTCGTTCCCTTCTCGTCGTTCCTATGGTGCTGGCCGCGCTGGCGGCGACCGCGACTCCGTCGTTTGCCCTGCGCGGCGGCGTCGAGTCGGTGCAGCCGTACTCGTTCACGGGCTCGTTACAGCGCGCCGAATCCCCGCGCGCGGACGGCCACGTCTGCGGAGTCACACTGATCGCGCCGCAGTGGGTGGTCACCGCGAGCCACTGCGCCCGCACGCCCAATCAGGCTCAGGTCGGCACCCCTCGGGGCTGGCGGGTGCGCATCGGCTCCCTGAGCGTGACCTCTGGCGGTGAACTGGCCGAGGTCGACAAGTTCTATCGGTACTCCACCGAGGTCTACGGCAAGGATCTCGCGCTGCTGCACCTGCGCACCCCGGTTCGGGCAAAGCCGGCGCGGATCGCGCCGGCCACGCCGGCCGACCAAACCGTAACCCGGATCATCGGCTGGGGCGTGACCTGTGACCAGCACGCGCCGAAGTGCTACCCGGACCGCCTGCGCGAGGCCGACACCGTGGTGCAGCCGGACCGGGAATGTGAAGTGAGCGGTATCACCGCGGCGCGTGAGCTGTGCGTGGGCAGCCCGGACGGAAGCATCTCGGCCACCAACATGGATTCCGGTGGCCCGGCGCTGGTCCGCCGCGGTGGCAGCTGGCTGCTGGCCGGGGCGGTCAGCGGCAGCAACGGCGACGACACACCGACCGTGTACAGCGACGTGTCGGTGTATCGGAAGTGGATCCGGGACATCGTCACGGGCATCGCAGTTCCGCCGGAACCGCACATGCCCTCTCTAGAGGGTGCAGTGCAGTTCGGTGGCTGTTCCGGCGCCGTGGTCCGCACCGTGACCGCCCAGGCGAAGGATCCGGCCCTGCTCCTCACCAACGGCCACTGCGTCCAGGACACCCGCCCTGCGCCGGGGTCGGCGCTGGTCGATCAGCCGGCCGCCCAGCCGGTCACGATCACCGACCGCGAGGGCTACCCCAAGGTCGAGGCCAGGACGACCCGGCTGGTCTACGCCACCATGACCAGCACCGACGTCGCCCTGTACCGCCTGGACCGGACCTACGCGGAGCTGGCCGCCGCCGGCGCCAAGGTCTTCGACCTCACCACGACCCCGGCCGCGGCCGGCGACCGGGTGGACCTGTTGTCCGGCAACTGGGGCCGCCGCTGGAGCTGCGCGGTGAAGGCCGTGGTGCCGGGGCTGCGTGAGGGCGGGTACGTGCAGGAGAACGCCCTGAGGTACACCAGCGCCTGCGAACCAGGGCACGGCGCCTCGGGGTCACCGCTGATCGCCCCGGACGGGCGAACCGTGGTCGGGCTCCACAACACGAGCAACGACGACGGGAAGAGCTGCACGGAGAACAACCCATGTGAAGTCGACGCGGCTGGCCAGGTGACGGTGCGCAAGGGCGCCCGTTACGGTCAGCAGGTCGCGGCCGTGCCCGCCTGCCTAGCGCCCGGCTCAGTGCTGGACCTGTCCCTTCCGAGCTGCACGCTGCCCCCGCCCAGCCGTCTGACGGACGGAGCAAATGAAAGCCGGGTAGTGCCGACTCTTGCTTTGTACAAGATCGAAAGGCCACTTCCTGATCATGGAAAGTGGCCTTTGAACTGGAGTGGAGCCTAGGAGATTCGAACTCCTGACTTCCTGCTTGCAAACAGGAGCCAGTCACAACGCAGACAGGTCTTCCTCCTGGTCGAGTGGGCAGATGGAGGCTGTCGACGCGTGCTGTTGCACGTCGACGTTGCTGTACCAGGCTGCTGTACAGCAAGGACGTGCTGAACACCAATCCACCTCAGCCAGGTGGTACGGCTTCACGTCGCGCCGCTCCCACCTCATGCTTCGACCCCGAGGAGGAAGCCCGCATCAGCACGGCATCGGTCGCGAGCCTCAGCGCCACGCACAGCGGGCTGTAGAGCAGCAGGTTGAGCCAGTAGAACGGGGTGCCGGTGTCCGTGCCCAGCCCGAAGGCCCACGCGAGGCCGAGTTCCGCACGCACGAGCAGCCCGCCGCCCAGCGCGAGGTGATCGCCTTGGCGAGCCGACCACCCCGCCCTCTTCGCGCAAGTCACCTGGTCAAAGCGATCCTCATACTTCAGACCCGCAAGGCCGGATGAAAAGCGCTCAGCGAAGGTGTGTGCTGCCGATCGGATCGCATACCGCCGGCATACCGCCGTCTCATAGGTTGTTGCCCTGTCCTGGAATGTCAACAAAATCAACTAAAAGGCGTGAAGTTCAATGATGGGGATGCGATTCGGCAAGCTGGCGCTCATGGCCGGGGTGGGCGTCGTGATGGCGGCGTCAACCGCAATCTGGCCGGCGACCGCGACGGCGGCAACCGGCACGAAGGGAACGGCCACACCGGACTTCAACGGCGACGGGGTACACGACATCTTCTCGACCAAGACCGGGACGCTCAACATCTGGTACGGCAAGGGGAACAACACGTTCTCCGCCCGGAAGACGATCGGCGGCGGCTGGGCGGCCTACGGCCGGCCGATCCCGGGTGACTACGCCGGCCACGATGGCATCACCGACCTGGTTGCGGTCAAGAAGAGCGACGGGCAGCTCTACGGCTGGACAGGCAAGGGCGGCAATACGTTCGCCGGCCCCCGGCAGCTCAAGCTCGGGTACGACGGCCGCCCGTACGCGGACACCTTGGCGGCCCTTCCCGACGTCAACAAGGACCGCCGCCCCGACATCGTGGCCAGCCGCGACGGCGTCATCTACGTCGTGAGCTCCAAGGACGGCAAGGCGCACAGAGTCCCCGGCACCTGGACGGCCTTCACTACGCCGATCGCCGGCGACTTCAACGGTGACGGCATCGGCGACCTGATGGCGGTCAAGAAGGACACTGGGTACCTGCACGTCGCGAACGGCAGGGGCGCCGACAACTTCACCCTGCCCATCCAAGTCGGACCGGGCTGGGGGCAGTACGCCCGCACCCTGATGTCCCTCGGCGACGTCAACAAGGACGGCCGCACCGACATCGCCGCAACCGTAAACGGCACGCTGTACCTGTGGAACGGCAAGGGCAACAACACCTTCGGCAGCCGCCAGACGATCGGAACCGGCTGGGCACCGTACTTCTAGTTCGCCGGCCTGGTAGCTGCTCTCGGCCTCTGTCGGTGAGTGCAGGGGGTTCGCGCCTTCTTCCGACGCGATTCGCGCGGTGGCCAGGGCGACCTGTGAGCCGTTGCGGTGGATCCGCTGGCAGTTGTCCTCGCTAATGCCTCGGTCTGGGCGGCCAGCCATACCTTTTGACATACCGCGATGCCCCAAAGTTGGCGCGCGTGACTTCTTTCTGGCGGCGGCTGGCCGTCCTGATTCTTGTGTCCGGGTTCCTGGCGCCGGGTTCCCCTGCGGCCGCGCTGTCAGACACGGGCTTCTTCGGCAGGTGGAGTAACAGCGCCTGGGCCACCGGACCACGGCTGGATTACACGCTCCCGGGTCTGAAGCCTGTGGAGAGCGCGGTCAAGGCGGGCGACTACACCCTCGCCAAGCAGAGGCTGCTCGACTACTACCGAGCGCGCCCGGCCACCGCAGCGGACTACTTCTCACATCCCGAAGGCTGGCCGGGAGCGGTCGAATTGACCCCGAGCTGCATCTGGACCCTGGGTGATGGGGAGCAGTACGTCAAGACGGTGTCTTCAACCCGGGGAGAAAACGGTGACGGCCGACGTCACGAGCACCGCCACGAAGGGCAAGTCCGGATTCTTCCTGATGAGCCGCTATAAGGATGCGGCCATCGCCAAGGTCAACAGCAGGAGCACGGGGTCGGGCAAGCCCACGCTCCGTGCCGTCGAAAGGGCGGCCGACACCTCGGTGACGGTGGAGCGACTCCCCGTCGGCGGAGCCGAGACGTACGAGGCGACCGCCCTGAACCTCAACGGCGGCGGGCGTCTGAGCGAAGCGAAGCCCTCCAACGGGTGGGCCCCGGCCCACCCGTCACGTACCGTAGAAGGAGCGGAGCCTAGGAGATTCGAACTCCTGACTTCCTGCTTGCAAAGACGCATGTCGATCTTGCTTCATCAGCGAAGACCCAGCTCAGCACCCAGGTGGCATTCCCCGTGACTCCCCATTGGTCCCCCTGCTGCCCCGCCCCATCGGGCACGCAACGGGCACGCCAGCCACGGCGCCCGGTGGGCCGGGGCAGAGGAACGAAGTCCTGGACCTTCGATCGCCCCCAGCCGCCCACGGTGGCCAGCCACAGACGGGCGATCGTGAGGGCGTTCATCTGCGCGGAGCGTTATACGCACCAAACCGCATTAGCAGCTACGAGCTTGATTGTCCCATCCTGTTCAGCCTGGTCCAACACGCCTCGGCGGTCCAAGCCGGTCGCTCTGGGACGCCAGTGAATTGCAGCCCAAACTGCAACCGGCACTTCCCCCTGGTTGGTGGACACGCTGACCAGCCGCAACAACCTCGCCAGTGCCTACGTAGAAGCGGGCCGCTTCGACGACGCCATCCCCCTACGATCCTGCTGGTTAACTCGCGACACGCGGTTGTAGGTTCGTGACCTGAGTCTTTGGCGTCCGGGATCATGCGGTGCGCGGCCGGGTTTCCCCCTCCTCCCGGTCGTGGATGGAGTGGTCGGTGTCGATGCAACCCCGGTCCTGGCCGGAACCGGACGATGCAACCCCGGTCCTGGCCGGAACCGGACCCGGTGATCGCGTCGA
>NZ_JBEFAK010000160.1:0-815 GCF_040137845.1 Nonomuraea sp. B19D2
GGAGGAATGTTTGGCGATGGCCGCGCAGGCTATCCGGGACGCCGATAACCGCCAGTGGATGCCGGGGGTCTGCTGGACCGAGTACGCGCGCGGGATCCTCGACCTCGGGCTGGGCCGCTACGAAGCGATGCTCGACCGAGTGGACCGGGCGATGACCGGCCCCACCCGCCATGCGTTCCTGTGGCGGTATTCCTGGCCGGACTACATCGAGGCCGCCGTTCGGGTGGGCGATCCGCAGCGCGCCCGGGACCGGCTCAGGCGCTACACGGAATGGGCCGAGTCCACCGGGCGGCCCGCACCGCTCGCCATCCTCCACCGGGCCCGCGCGCTGCTGGCCCCCGACAACGCGACCGGGCCGCTGTACGAGCGGGCACTGGCCCTGCACGCCGAAGGACGGCAGCCCTTCGACGAGGCACGCACCCGCCTGGTCTACGGCGAGTGGCTGCGCCGCACCAGGCGGCGCGCCGAGGCACGCACCCAGCTCCAGGCCGCCATGGAGGCCTTCGACCGGATCGGCGCGGTTCCCTGGTCTGACCGCGCGGCCGCCGAGCTGCGCGTCACCGGGCTCTCCCTACCGGACCATGCCCGTGCCGGAGATCCACTGGACGTGCTGACACCGCAGGAGCTCCAGGTGGTACGGCTGGCCGTCACCGGCGCATCCAACCGCGAAATCGGCGCGCAACTTTTTCTGAGCCCGCGAACGGTCGCCTCCCACCTGTACAAGGCCTTCCCCAAGCTAGGCGTAGCCTCCCGCGCCGAACTGGCACGGCTCACACTCGGCGATAGATGATCGGCTGCGCGGCGACGCCGTTGGC
>NZ_JBEFAK010000161.1:0-803 GCF_040137845.1 Nonomuraea sp. B19D2
ATGCTGCACAATGACCTCGCGGCCGCTCGTGATGATCAGTTCCGGGATGAACCGGATCATGACGACGCGGCCGCTCTTCTGTGTATCGAGTTACGAAATCGCGATCAACCTGACCATCGCCTGCCCCCAGCGACGCGATCACATATCGTCATCGCTTCACGGACTTTGCGCCAGATCCCGTTGTCGCGAACATAATCAGCGGTGCAGCGACATCAACGCCTCCCTGCGGCAGGCGACGGGCCTCGGGGCCACGGTGAAATTCGTGGTCAAGGCTGGGAGGCGTCGCCGGTTGTCCGCGGCCTACTTCGACGTGGACCGGTGGCGATTTCGAGGAGGCACACGTGGAGGGCAATTCCGCCGACAGCGAGCTCGTCAGGCGGAAAGCGTTGTGGCGGATGCTGGACCTGTATCAAGGGCCGTTGCTGGCCGGTAGGGATGACCTGTCGTGCCTGCAGCTGCGACAGGGGCCAGGACACAAGCGGTTGGAGCGGTCCTCCGGCCGGCCGAATTGGAGCGGAAGGATGACCCTGACCGGGCCCTCGGCGTGCTGACGCTGGCGGTTGATCGCATCGATCCTCACAGCGAAGTGCTGTGGCGCCAGATCATGACTATCCAGGGAGAGCTGGGCCGGTTGCCCCCGCTGGAGCTGACCCTGCAACAGCTCACAGAACGCCTTAGACGGTGACTCATTTGGTGAGTCGGCGGTAGCAAATGAGGACTGCGGCGAGCCACGAAGGAAGAGAAGTGGTCCGCCCGGCGTTCGTAGCGCCGGTGTAAGCGTCGGCAGCCGGCAAGCCAAGAGA
>NZ_JBEFAK010000162.1:0-572 GCF_040137845.1 Nonomuraea sp. B19D2
AGGTGAAGAAGTTCTGGGACAGCGGCCCGCTGCCCGGCATGCTGCTCACCCGCCAGGAGGTGACGATGGCCACCGTCTGGCACGGCCGCCTCGCCGACCTGACCAAGCAGGGCGTCGCGGTCGCGGCCCAGCTCAACGGCGCCCGCCGCCAGTTCCAGGGCTACGCCATCTCCAAGGGCGCGCCCAACCTGGAGGCCGCCTACCAGCTCTTCGACTACTCGATCCGTCCCGAGGTGCAGGCCCGGCTGGCCATGACGTATCCGACGAACCCGTCTTCCCCGCTGGCCTACGACAAGCTCAGCGAGGAGGTGCGTAACGGCCTGGCCGGCGCGCCGCAGTTCTACGACAAGGGCTTCGACGCTGACATCGAGTGGTGGCTGAAGAACGAAGAGGCGGTCACCAAGCGCTGGCTGGGGTGGGCTCGTGGCTGAGTTCGGTGTGTCCACGCCGTCGCTCGGAGTGGCCGGCGCCAAGCCGGCCACCTCGACCGGCAAAGCGCTGTCGGTGGTGGCCCTGCGCAAGACCTACGGGGACGTCGTCGCTGTCGACGAGGCGTCCATGGAGATCGCCGC
>NZ_JBEFAK010000163.1:0-560 GCF_040137845.1 Nonomuraea sp. B19D2
GTGATATGCGAGAACTCCCGGTGCTCGGCGGTCGCCGAGGACACCAGGGCCTCCATCGCCAGTTTGACCCGCGGCGCCGTCCGTCCACCTGTCACCGCGTACGGGCGGACGGGCGAGGCGGGGTCAGAGCTGGGGGGCGGCGGTGGCGGCTGCCAGCTAGGCGGTGGGGGCTGCCAGTTCCCACTGTTTTGGGAATCCCAGGCACCGCTGTTCTGGGAGTCCCAGCCCCCGCTGTTCCATCTGGGGTCTGTCACCTACATCACCTGGTCTGGCTGGCGCGCAGCTCCGCACGCACAGCCGGGGTAAGCACCTGACCGGCGCGATCAACCATCAGCGTCATCTGGTACGCCACCAACCCCATGTCACAATCCGGGGCCGCCAGCACCGCCAAACACGAACCATCACTGATCGACATGATCAGCATCAGCCCGCCCTGCATCTCCACGATCGTCTGATTGACCGCACCACCCTCGAACACCCTGGCCGCACCCTGCGTCAAGCTCACCAGACCCGACGCGATCGCAGCCAACTGATCAGCCCGATCAGCCGGAAAACCCGAC
>NZ_JBEFAK010000164.1:0-529 GCF_040137845.1 Nonomuraea sp. B19D2
AAAACTTGGCCACAAAGATGCTCGCGTCCACTATGCAAATCTCAAACAACAAACAGCAAACCAGCTCGCGCCCCAAAACCATTGAAGCGTCCGCTGGCCCTGTCTCCGAAGAACCGGTCGCCCGTTCTTTCAGGACCCAACAGTGTGTTCAGACTCGAACCGAAACCCCGACAACCCCGTTCCCACTCCACTGTCACCAGCGGCGGTACTAACGGCCCGGCACTCCGGTCCAACTGACTAGCCAGTGCTCCACTAGTGAGCTGTCACCCCACCGGTCGTACGCCGGTGAAAGGTGAAAGTAGCTCCTTAGAAAGGAGGTGATCCAGCCGCACCTTCCGGTACGGCTACCTTGTTACGACTTCGTCCCAATCGCCAGCCCCACCTTCGACCGCTCCCCCCCATACGGGTTGGGCCACGGGCTTCGGGTGTTGCCGACTTTCGTGACGTGACGGGCGGTGTGTACAAGGCCCGGGAACGTATTCACCGCAGCATTGCTGATCTGCGATTACTAGCGACTCCGACTTCATGG
>NZ_JBEFAK010000165.1:0-610 GCF_040137845.1 Nonomuraea sp. B19D2
AAAACTTGGCCACAAAGATGCTCGCGTCCACTATGCAAATCTCAAACAACAAACAGCAAACCAGCTCGCGCCCCAAAACCATTGAAGCGTCCGCTGGCCCTGTCTCCGAAGAACCGGTCGCCCGTTCCTTCAGGACCCAACAGTGTGTCCAACCAACCCCAGCTCTCTCACAGCCGTTCCCACTCCCCTCCACAGAGAGGCGGTACTAACCCGCAGACAACCAGACCTGATTGAGTAGCCAGTGCTCCACTAGTGAGCTGTCACCCCACCGATCGTACGCCGGTGAAAGGTGAAAGTAGCTCCTTAGAAAGGAGGTGATCCAGCCGCACCTTCCGGTACGGCTACCTTGTTACGACTTCGTCCCAATCGCCAGCCCCACCTTCGACCGCTCCCCCCCAAACGGGTTGGGCCACGGGCTTCGGGTGTTGCCGACTTTCGTGACGTGACGGGCGGTGTGTACAAGGCCCGGGAACGTATTCACCGCAGCATTGCTGATCTGCGATTACTAGCGACTCCGACTTCATGGGGTCGAGTTGCAGACCCCAATCCGAACTGAGACCGGCTTTTAGGGATTCGCTCCACCTCACGGCATCGCAACCCTCTGTCATGG
>NZ_JBEFAK010000166.1:0-522 GCF_040137845.1 Nonomuraea sp. B19D2
ACGTGGCGCCCGACCGGGATCCGCGGATGCGGCGGTACTGGCGGCTCGTGGGGGAGGTCAGCGGTGAGGTGGCCACGCTGGGCTCGACGCACCTGTGGCTGACCGACTCCCTCGAACGCTGGCTCCGCACCGACCTCTGAGCAGTGTGCATCGTGAAAATCGCAGGTCAGGTGGGCTGGTGTGCGTGGATCGCGGGATGCTCGGGCTCTCCGGTGGCTGGTTCCGGCATGTTGTCCGCCCCTTTCCGGCGTCGATGTCCGCTGGCAGGCGTGCCGTCTTTCCCGATACGGACCTCACGGCTTGCCTGTCCAGGACGCCGACGCCGGTGCGGGGGCGATCTGCGAGGTCAGGCGCCGGTCAGCGCTGCCGGTGCGTCGTCCGTCTCCCTGAGGGAGGCCGACAGGGCGCGGGCTTCGTGTTCGGTCATCCGGGAGGTCTCATACGGCACGGCGTTGACCCACCGCTGAGTCAGCCGGGCGATCCGCTCGCCGTACCGTTGCGCGGTGATCAGGTCACCGCGTG
>NZ_JBEFAK010000167.1:0-520 GCF_040137845.1 Nonomuraea sp. B19D2
GTTCGTGCGCAAGGTCACAGCCACACGGATCAATATACGGAGTTGATCTATCTACCGCTCAAAGATTCGACAGAAGGGCTTACCCCCATGGCTGAAGCCAGGGGTCCGCGCCCTAGATCTCCGATCGAGTAGGAGGGTGAGGTGAGGTCGCCTCACCTTCCTCTCACACCACCGGACATGCGGGCCCGCATCCGGCGGTTCGTCAAGCCGTGGTTCTGAGCCTGCACCAGGTGTTCCGAAGGCCCAGCAGGCCAAGGTCATCCCAATGAGCGTTGGGCAAAGCACGCTGGAGGACCGGTGACCCGGCGATGCGCCAGTAACCCCTGCTGCTGATGGCCCACTCCCATGGCTAATGGTCGGGAATGCCCAATCGGCGAAGGTTCTGAGGGGCTCCGAATTTTCCGGACTCGACCCAAATGAAACTATATCATGCCGCGACCCGATTATCGAACCATTCCTCTAGCACCTCCGATGGTGGGCGATATCCCAACCCAGAGTGAAGTCTTCGCCGGTTATTCGC
>NZ_JBEFAK010000168.1:0-488 GCF_040137845.1 Nonomuraea sp. B19D2
GATCAGCTCTCGGCACACGACCCACACCTCAGGCCCGGCCGGAACCCTCCAACGGCCCATCATGACCCGAGTGTGAATCCCCGATTCCAGTCTGAAAAGGCCACCAAGATCTTCAGGACACTCCTAGTGCCCCTACACCCCATCCCGCGAGCACTATGCCCCGGCCCTCACGGCGGACTCAGCACCCGGGGCATGCAGACGTACGTGTGCGGCGATCTGAAGGCTTCCCGGCGAGACGGCGAGGAGGGTCTCGAGCTCTTCCACGAGGCCGGTGACTGGTGGGGGCAGCTGCAGGCCACGGCCGTGCTGGGGCGGCTCGCGGAGATCGAGGGGGACTATCCGCAGGCCGCTCGCCTGCACTGGGAGGGGCTGCGGATGGCCGAGGATCTGGGGCTGTGGACCGACGCCTCGATGCGCTGGTCCGAGCTCGGCAGGATCACCCTGTTGACCGGCGACTACGCCAGGGCCGAGGAGTTCCACGAGCAGGG
>NZ_JBEFAK010000169.1:0-467 GCF_040137845.1 Nonomuraea sp. B19D2
CGCAGGAGACCGGCCACATTCTCACCCGCCGAGCCCTCGGGGCTTGCTTGAGCCGTGGTGCGGGGAAAGCCCGCTCGCCCGGTTCTGAGGGGGCGGCGGCACGGCAACGTGCCGCCGCTACCCGACACTGGCTGAGCTGGTTGTTTGCGTCTGCGGCTGTTCGCGGGTGGGCTTTCTACCGTGGGGCGGTCTCCCGTGAGCTCAGTGATCGGTGGCGGTCGCCGCTGCCGAGGCGTGCAGCAGCAGGTCGCGCATCGCCATGGCGGCGTCCGACGGCTCGGTGGGAGTAAGCACCAGCTGGTCGGCGGTGGTCGAAGGACCGGTGAGGGGGATGACGCGAAGGCCGGGTGGGTGGTGGTCGAGTGCGGATTCGACGGTGATGCCGATGCCCGTTCCCGCGGCGACATGAGCGGCGATGGTGTGCACGCTGTCGGCGGTTCTGATGATGCGCAGGTCGGCTCCGCCGA
>NZ_JBEFAK010000017.1:0-202422 GCF_040137845.1 Nonomuraea sp. B19D2
CCTCATCCGCCTGGATGCCTGGTGGAACGGACACCCGCTCGACCGGACCCGCACCAGCCACCTCGCCCGCCTCGAACTGGCAGAACTCGCTCTCGCAGCCTGAGACGAGTTAACCAGCAGGATCGAATCTCCATCGAGGTCCACATGGTCCCACGTGAGCGCCCGCAGCTCCTCTGTACGAGCACCAGTGAGCAGGGACAGCACGATGTAGGCGTGCATGCGGGTTCCCTCTGCCGCCTGGAGTACAGCGTCAGCCTGAGCAAAGGTCAGTGCCTTGGATGGGCGTCCTGCTGTACCTGTGGGCACGTTGCACAGCTCGACGACGTTGCGCTTGACCTTGTCTCGCGCCATGGCTCGCTTGATGGCTCGGTTCAGACACGAGTGCATGATCTGCAATGTTCTCGTGCTCAACGTGACGGCCTTGGCGGCGAGCCACTTGTCCCCGTCTTCGGCTCGAAGGTCGCGAAGCTTCCGCTTGCCCAGACCGGGAACCACGTGGGTGCGACAGATGTTCGGGTAAAGCTTGATCGTGTCTTCGTCGCGTCCGTTGAGACCGTAGGACAACCAGTCGTTCACGGCTCGTTCCACGGTGTGGTCGCTGGGCGCGATCGCCAACCCGTCTTCATGATCGCGTAGAACTTCGTCGTCTTCAAACCCGCTTATCTACCTCGCGGTCGTCTTGGACGTCTTCTCCCACCGCATCGTCGGCTGGGCGATGGCTGACCACATGCGTACTGCGCTGGTGACCGACGCGTTGGCGATGACCGTCCACCAGCGCCACCCAAGAGCCGACTATGCTGCTGCGCGGCTGCAAGCCCTGATGTGTCCATCGAACCGAAGCAACTCCAGTCAGAGCGGGAAGGCGAACATGCCAAGGTATGAAGGATTCGATGTCGATCATCATGGTCTGGAACACCTGTCCCTCCTGTTCACGGCGGAGAAGATTCGGGGTGTCGCGACACCGTACGCGCTTCCGGAGAACGCTCTAAGCATTCTCGGCGAGGGGCAGCGAAAGGAGCACGACAAGTTTCTCCACGAGTTCGTGCAGGAGTTGAACCGCGGAGACTGGGAGGCCAAGCAGATCGGGGAGAAGTTGGGTAAGACCAGCGAGCAGTACTACTCCGCCGACAACGCGGCCGTGCGACGGCTAATCGAGGTGGTCCAGGCTCCGCCGGGCACGAACGGGGACATCCCGAGATGGACCCCTCTGCCCGAAGAAGGACGAGTGGACGAGGTCTCGAGAGCCACCTTCGGGTTTGCGGGAATGATCCCCACTGCCGTGACGGCTTCCGTCACTCAGTTCGTCGTGCTCAACATCGCGACTGTGGACGAGGCCGTCTTACTGCGGCTGTATACCGCCCGGAACATCTGCGCTGCCTTCGCTCTCGGAACGGGGGTCTGGCTGCTCATGATGGTGCCCTCCGATGAAGATCTCATCAGGGCGGTAAATCAGTGGGGGCACACCGCGGAGCAACTGCGCGCCATCTTCGGTCACGACTTTCCTGCGGTTCGCGATGCGCTGGCGGATGTCTGGTCGTCCTCAGAAGCCATGAGCACCGCCGACCGCCGGGTCGCCGAGTTCATTGCAGCAGGGGTACGGCAGGCAATGCTCGCCCAGCGCATGGCGGACACGCTGGCCAGGGCGATGATGGGAGCCGAGGAGATTCACGTCAGGGTGGCGGGGGCCATCGTCCTGATCGCTGCCATCGGGACTGTACTCGCGACGATGAGCTTCAACACCCCGGCTCAGGTGGCAGCCAAGATCGCGGGGCATAAGGTAACCCTAATAACCAGCGTCGCGGCGGCGATCATCAGCGCGGTTTACCTCCGCTACCTGTCCCCGAGCGCGTTCGCGGACGTCAATGCGCCGGTCACGATCACTGACCATGACGGCTACGTGCACACCGTTGAGGGATGGCCGCACTATCTCCCTTCCTTCTAGGCATCTTTCCTCGGCATGGCAACAGGCATCCACGGGTGCCGTGGATGCTGCCCGGTGAGGGCCTACTGCAACGCATACTGCATCGGTGCGCGCCAGCTCCACGGTCATGACCCCGAGCGGAGAACGGGAAATGCAGTGCGGCGGAGAGCGCAGAGTGACGAACTGCGTGACATCAGGAGCGCATCACCCCGCTCAGCAGTGCACAACCCTGCACACTAAACGCTCGTCTACCAGGGCAAAGGCCCAGTTCAATCGATCACGGAACTTCGTTTGGGAGCAAGAAGTCGCAGGTTCAAATCCTGTCGCCCCGACCAGGTCAGCAGGCCCTTCCGAGCCGGGAGGGGCCTGCTGCTTGTCCAAGTGCTTGGCTGAGACGCCCCCGCCGATGTCTGAGCCTGCGCGGCACTTCCCCCGCCGTCGGCCGTTGTCATCGTGCCGGGGGCGGAACGGGGTGGTGTGGTGGGGTTAGTGGGGCGTTCGGTGGTACGGACGCCCCGGGGCGGGCCTGGCCATCCGCTACGACCCGGCGCGGCCGGACGAGCTGGTCTTCCCCGGCCGTGACGGCGAGTTCCCGCCGCCGTGCGACTGGCCGGCGCGCATCCTGCTGGGGCTGCTCGCGGCCGTCTCCGGCCTGCTGCTGCTTCTGGGCCCGCGGCTGCTGCTCGATCTCCGCGCCGCCAGGGCGCCGGCGGTGGTCTGGCGGGCCGCGCCCCGGCTGCTGACCGTCGAGGCCAGGGGCGGCCGGTGGTTCGCCGGCTACCTCCGCCTCACCGCGGAGCCCGTCGGCGGCGGGCCCGTGCGGCGCTACCTTCAGCGCGTCTACTGGGACCCGGCGCTGGACCGGATGCCCCGGCGCAAGCGGAGCCAGCATGGCGTACCGGTTCAGGTCCACGTGGGCGGCTGGCCGTTCCGCCGGGCGGTGGTGCTCCTGGACGACGGCACCCGCCTGTGGCCGGCCGGAAGACTGCGGCGGCGGGCCCGGCACCTTCGGGCGGTACGGCCCCGGCATCGGGCTCGCGGCGGCCGGTGTCGGCTTCGCCACGGTGTACTACATCTGGGGCTGGTACGGCGGCGAGGTCATCTGCGGCAGCGAGGCGTCATGAGTGGCCGAGGCGGGCCGTCAGCCCGTCAGCGTGAGCGGGTTGACCAGGTCGGCGTAGAGCAGCAGGCCGGCCATGATCACCATGACCAACGCGATCGCGTACGTCAGCGGCAGCACCTTGGCGATGTCCACGTAAGCCGGCTCCGGCCGTCGCATGATCCTGGCGTACGCCCGCTTGATGCCCTCCCACAACCCGCCGGCGATGTGGCCGCCGTCGAGCGGCAGCAGCGGGATGAGGTTGAACATGCCGATCGCCAGGTTGAACCCGGCCAGCAGGTTGACGAAGATGGCGATCTTCTTCTCGTTGGACAGGTCGGAGGCGAGGATCTCGCCGCCCATGCGGCCCGCGCCCACGACGCCGACGGGGCCCTCGGGGTCGCGCTTCTCGCCCGAGAAGGCCGCGTGCCAGACGCCGACCATCTTCTCTGGCAGGTTGAGGATCGAGCCCGCCACCCGGCCCGTCAGTTCGCCCATGTAGCCGAGCACCTGGCCGACGCTCTGCCGCTCCATGACCTCGGTGGGCAGGACGCCGAGGAAGCCGACGTTCTTGTCGATCTTCGTCGGATCCTGCGGGTTGGGCCGGTCCTGGGCGATGAGCATGACGTTGAGCGTCATCGGCTTGCCGTCGCGGATGATGCCGACCGCGACGGGGCCGGGGCTGTGGGAGCGGATCAGGCGCATGGCGTCGTCCCAGGAGTTGATCTTCTGGTTGTCGAAGGAGACCATGCGGTCGCCGGGCTTCATGCCCGCCTGGGCTGCCGGGGTCGGCTTGTCGGTGGGCTTGCACGTGTTGCGCTGCTCGGACATCGGGATCACGCACGTGTTGGTGTCGGGCGACACGATCGGGGCCAAGGTGGGCAGGCCGATGCCGACCAGCAGGATGGTGAAGAAGACGAAGGAGAGCACGAAGTTCATCGCCGGGCCGCCGGACATGATGATGACCTTCTGCCACCACTTCTTCCGGTAGAAGACCCGGTCCTCGTCGCCGGGACGGACCTCCTCCTGCGCGGCGTCGCGTGCCGAGTCGATGAGGCCCTGGAACGGCCCCGTCGAGGTGCTCCTGAGCCTGCTCGGGTCGTCGCCGGGGCGTGGCGGGAGCATGCCGATCATGCGGATGTAGCCGCCGAACGGGATCCACTTGATGCCGTACTCGGTCTCGCCCTTCCGCCGCGACCAGGCCGTGGCGCCGAAGCCGACCATGTACTGGGTCACCTTGACGCCGAAAAGCTTGGCAGGCACCAGGTGGCCGATCTCGTGCAGGGCGATGGAGAACATCAGCCCGAGCAGGAAGACGACGATCCCCACGAGATAGAGCCAGTTCATCTATGCGCGCTCCGTAACCGACGACAGGGGGCGGACGCAGGGTCCGACAGCCCCAGGGTAGTCGAACGAGCCGCCCTTCACGGCTTTGCGCCTTTTGCAGGCATTGACAGTACACACCCAAACAATCACTCTGGGTGATGGCAGAGGGGACGTCTTGATTCGGATACTGATAGCCGAGCACCTGCCCTTGGTCCGCCGCGGCCTGCTCGCCACCCTCGGCGCCGGGCCCGATCTGACATCGGCGTAGCCGCGTCGCTTGCCGAACAGTTCGCACCCTCTAGGGCCGCCAGATCAGCACCAGCGCGCAGTCGTCGTTGTGCCCCGAGGCCATGGCGTTGACCAGCGCCCTCGCGCCGTCGCGGAACCCGGAGGGCAGCAGCCGCTCCGCCTCCCCGAGCAGCCGGTCGAGCCCGGCGTCGATGTCGCGGCCGGGCTGCTCGATCAGCCCGTCGGTGAACAGCAGCAGCGCGTCGCCCTTGCGCAGGGTGCCGCTGTCGGGCTCGCAGTGCAGGTCGGGCACCACACCGAGCACGACGCCCTTGGCCGAGGCGACCTGCCAGCTCCCGGTGCCCGCGTCGAACTTCACCACCGGCGGGTGCCCGGCCGAGGTGATCGTGTAGTCGCCGGTGTCCAGGTCGAGGCGTAGATGGACCGCGGTCACGAACCCCTCGTCGCCCCGCTGCCGGTGCAGGTACGTGTTGCACGCGGGCAGGAAGTCGTCGACCGAGCCCAGCAGCCCGCCGAACGTGCCCGACAGCAGCAGCGCCCTGGTGCCCGCGTCGACCCCCTTGCCGGACACGTCGACCAGCGCGATCTCGACGGAGTTGCCGTCACGCATGGAGACCAGGAAGTCACCGCCGAACGAGGACCCGCCCGCCTGCTTGAGCACCACCTTGGCGCCCCACTCCTTGGGCATCGGGGGCAGCTCGCCCTGTCTCTTGAGCCGGTCGCGCAGCTCCAGCAGCATCGCGTCGCCACGCAGGCCCTGAACGCCCAGTTTGCCCCTGGTGCGGGCCATCAGCAGGGCGAGCACGGTGGTGAACGCAACTGTCACCGTGAGTCCCAGCCCGATGCGGCTCACGCCCAGCGTGAGCGCGATGTAGCCGAGCGCGCCCCCGACCGCCACCAGCAGCTTGATCAGGCTGCGCAGCCGGAGCTGGAGGCCGCCGATCAGCGTGACCAGGATGAGCAGCGACGGCGAGAACCACTCGGTGGAGACCTTCGCCGCCAGGACCCCGATGACGAGTGCCAGCGTGGTCAGCGTGATGAGCAGGTTGCGGTCGCGGGCCAGCGGTCCGCGGCGGGCGAACCGCACAGCAGCCACCAGAAAGGGCACCCGCACCAGGACCGCACGGACCCGTGGCGGGATCAACGGCGCCGGTCGGGAACTCATGATGGCCCCGACTGTATCGGTCTGACCCGTGTTTGGGCAGCCCACTTGACCAAGCCCTTGATCATTAAGCACGGATATTGGGTGGCTCTCCCCCTTTGCCCGCTCCTACCGTGGACGAATGACGTACCCGATCCGTCCGATTGACGAATCCGAGTGGCCCGCCTACACGCGGGTGCTCGATGAGGGGTTCAACTGGCGGCCACACCCGCGGCAGGCGGAGCGGTGGAAGCCCCAGACCGAGTTTGACCGCACTCTGGCGGCCTTCGACGGCGACCTGATCGCAGGAGTCACCTCCATCCTGAGCTTCACGATGACGGTGCCCGGAGGGCGGCTCCCCGTCGCGGGCGTGACGAGCGTCAGCGTGCTGCCCTCGCACCGCCGCCGCGGCATCCTGTCCGCGCTGATGCGCAGGCAGCTCGCCGACATCCGCGAGCGCGGCGAGAGCGTCGCCGCCCTGTACGCCTCCGAGTCGGCCATCTACGGCCGCTACGGATACGGCCGTGCCTCGCAGTCCCTGTTCTTCCGCATCGACAAGACCCGCTCGGCATTCGTCAGGAACGCTCCGACGGACCCGTCGCTCCGGATCAGGGTGGCGAGCCCCGCCGACGTACGCGCGGACCTGGAGAGGCTGTTCGCCTCCGTGGCGACCCGGCGGCCCGGACGCTACGACCGCAAGCCCTCGATCTGGGACGACGTGCTGGCCGATGAGGACTTCGACCAGCACGGGAACGGGCCGCTGCGCTCGGTCCTCGCCGAGGACGACGGCGGTCTGCGCGGCTACGCGCTGTTCCGCGTCAAGGCGAGCTGGGACGCGAACGGTCTCCCCGCCGGGGAGCTGAAGCTGCAGGAACTGGAGGCGACCGACCCGGCGGCCTACGCCCTGCTCTGGCGCAGCATCCTGGACCGCGACCTGGTCTCCGAAGTCGAGTCGGGCGGCAGACCGGTGGACGACCCCCTGATCGCGCTGCTCGCCGACCAGCGCCGGCTGCGCGCGAGCATGCACGACGAGCTGTGGGTACGCGTGGTCGAGGTGGACAAGGCGCTGGCCGCACGCTCCTATTCGGCGGCGGTCGACGTGGTGATCGAGGTCGAGGACGACGTGTGCCCGTGGAACGCGGGGCGCTGGCGGCTCACCGCCGACCCGGCGGGCGCCGAGTGCAAGCAGGTCGAGGACGAGCCGGACGTGACGCTGCCGGTGTCCGCGCTCGGCTCGGCGTACCTGGGCGCCGGCCTGCTGGCGGAGTCGCTGGAGGCGGGCCTGCTGCGCGAGCACTCCCCCGGCTCGGTGCGCGCGCTGGCCACCGCGATGTCGTGGAGCCCGAAACCGTGGGGAGGTCTGGTGTTCTGACGTAGAGTCGGACGCATGGCCCTGCAAAGCCTGCAGATCACCGCGACCGTCGCCATGCGTGCCCGCGACGTGTCCAGACCGTCGAAGGAGCAGCAGGAGGCCGCCGACCGGCGGCCTCTGCGCGACGAGATGCCCAAGCGCGAGACCAAGCGCAAGGGTTAGGGCAGCGAGGGCAGCTGGCCGATCGTCTCGTACGTGGTCAGCTGGGCGATGCGCCTGCTGTGCCGCTCGCTGCCGGAGAAGGCCGTGGCCAGGAAGACCTCGACGAAACCGGTGGCCTCCTCGGTGGAGTGCATGCGCGCGCCGACGCTGATCACGTTGGCGTTGTTGTGCTCGCGGGCCAGCCGGGCCGTCTCATCGCTCCAGGCCAGGGCCGCGCGGATGCCGCGCACCTTGTTGGCGGCGATCTGCTCGCCGTTGCCCGAACCTCCGATCACCACCCCCAGGCTCGCGGGGTCACCCGCGACGCCCTCGGCCGCGCGCAGCACGAACGCCGGGTAGTCGTCCTCGGGGTCGTAGACGAAAGGACCGCAGTCGGTCACCTCGTGACCGTGGTCCTTGAGCCAGGACACGAGGTGGTTCTTGAGCTCATAGCCGGCATGGTCGGCACCGATGTAGACACGCACCCGCCCAGTCTTCCACAGGCCCCGCCGATGAGAGTCGCTGGCTAGAGTAAGGACCCCTACCGGTTTCCACCCCTTACGAAAGTAGAGACTCATGCGTGAGATCCGCGTCATCGGCGATCCGGTCCTGCGCACGCCCGCCGCCCCCGTGACGGACTTCGACCGCGAGCTGCGCCGGCTGATCGAGGAGATGTTCCAGGCGATGTACGCGGTCAACGGCGTGGGCCTGGCCGGCCCGCAGATCGGCGTGTCGAGGCGGCTGTTCGTGTACGACATCGCCGGGCGCAAGGGCCACATGATCAATCCGGTGCTGACCGTCGACGACGACGAAGAGGTGGTGGACGAGGAGGGCTGCCTGTCCGTGCCGGATCGCCAGACGCACCAGCCGATCTACGCCCCGGTCGGGCGCGCCGCGGGCGTGAGCGTCGAGGGCCTCGACAGGCTGCAGCGCCCGGTGCGGATCAAGGCCCGCGGGTCGCTGGCACGCTGCTTCCAGCACGAGACCGAGCACCTGGACGGCAAGCTCTACGTGGATCGCCTGCCGCGAAACGAGGCGCGCAAGATCATGCTCAGAGCATAGGTTGATCGAATGAGCATACTTTCCGGGAAAGGCGCATTGGTCACAGGGGGATCCAGGGGCATCGGGAAGGCCATCGTAGAGCGGCTGACCTCCGACGGAGCCGAGGTGGTCTTCTGCTACGAGCGCTCAGCGGAGGCCGCCGAGCAGGTCGCCAAGGAGACGGGCGCGCACGCCGTACAGGCGGATCTGGGCGGCAAGGAGGACCTGGCGCGGTTGTTCAGTGCGGCCGAGTCGCGGCTGCCCGGGCTCGACATCCTGGTCAACAACGCGGCCGCCGTGCTCGGGCAGAAGCTCATGGCGGAGATCACGGACGAGGAGTACGAGCGGGTGTTCGCGGTCAACACCCGCTCGGTCTTCCTGGCCATGCAGTGGGCCGCGCGGGTGATGCGCGACGGCGGGCGCATCGTCAACATCTCCACGCTCAACACCCAGGTGCCCGCTCCCGCCCTGTCGCTCTACTGCGGCAGCAAGGCGGCCATCGAGCAGTTCGCCAAGGTGGCGGCGCGGGAGCTGGGCGAGCGCGGGATCACCGTCAACGCGGTCTCGTCCGGCGCCACCGACACCGACATGCTGCGGGGCACCAATCCGCCGGAGTCGCTGGCGCAGACCGCGGCGTTCACGGCGCTGCAACGGCTCGGGCAGCCCGACGACATCGCCTCCGTGGTCGCCTTCCTGGCCGGCCCCGACTCACGCTGGATCACCGGCCAGAACCTGATCGCCAGCGGCGGCCTGCTCGTCTGACCGGCACCCGCTCCCGGGGGCGCGCCCCAGCTCCGGCGCGCCCCTTACAACTGCATGGCCTTGGTCTCGAGGTACTCCTCCAGCCCCTGCTCGCCCAGCTCGCGCCCCACGCCCGACTGCTTGTAGCCGCCGAACGGCGCCAGCGGGTTGAACCGGCCGCCGTTGATGGCCACCTGGCCCGTGCGCAGCCGCCGGGCGACCGCGACCGCGCGGTCCTCGGCGCCGGACCAGACCGCCCCGGCCAGGCCGTACTTCGTGCCGTTGGCGATCTGGACGGCGGCGTCCTCGGTCGTGTACGGGACGAGCGACAGCACGGGCCCGAAGATCTCCTCCTGCTCGATCGTCATCCCGGGTTCCACCCCCGCGAACACCGTGGGCTCGACGTAGTAGCCCCGGTCGTGCGGCCGCTCGGTGCCGCCCGCCACGAGCCTGGCGCCCTCCTCCTGGCCCCGGTTGATGTAGCGGACCACGCGGTCGCGCTGGATCGCGGACACCAGCGGGCCGATTCTGGTCGACTCGTCGAACGGGTCGCCCACGATGTAGCCGCGCGCCGCCTCGACGGCCAGCCGGACGGCGTCGTCGTACTGGTCGCGGTGGACGATCATGCGGGTCCAGGCCGAGCAGGTCTGGCCGGCGTTGACGAAGCAGTTGGCCACGCCGACCTTGACGGCCAGCGCCAGATCGGCGTCGGGCAGGATGATGTTCGCCGACTTGCCCCCGAGCTCGAGCGCGACCCGCTTGACGGACTCCGCGGCCAGTGAGGCCACCCTGCGCCCGGCCGTCGTCGAACCGGTGAAGGAGACCATGTCCACCTCGGGGTGGGCGGCCATGGCCTCGCCGATGACCGGTCCACGCCCGCTGACCAGGTTGAACACGCCTGGGGGCAGGCCCACCTCGGCGAAGATCTCCGCCAGCGCGTACGCCGCCAGCGGCGCCACCTCGCTCGGCTTGAGCACCACGGTGCAGCCGGCGGCCAGCGCCGGGCCCACCTTGCACACGATCTGGTGCAACGGGTAGTTCCACGGGGTGATCGCCGCCACCACCCCGATCGGCTCCTTGACCACCGTCGAGTTGCCGATGCGCGACTCGCGGGGATAGCTCTCGGCCATCTGCGCGTAGGACGACAGAACGGTGGCCGGCATGAGCGTCTGCACCTTGAGCGCGAAGCCCAGCGGCGCGCCCATGTCGGTCGCGATGGTCTTGGCGATCTCCTCGGAGCGCTGCTTCAGCAGCTCGGCGGCGTCGCCGAGAAGCTTGCCGCGCTCTGCGGCGGCCATGTCGGCCCAGCCGGGGAAGGCTCCCCTGGCCGCCGCCACGGCGGCCTCGACATCGTCGGGGGAGCCCGCGGGCACCCGGTCGATGATCTCTTCCGTGGCCGGGTTGACGACCTCGATGGGCTCGTCCGACGCAGAAGCGGTCCAGGAGCCGCCGATGTACAGCTGACGCATAGCCACCATCCTGTCAGCACCTCAGGACGATGCGAGGGCTCATCCCGACCAAGGGGATAAGTCTTCTACACCGCAAGCAGCGTTCTTCCGTCAGCGTACGATGATTGACCCCGGGAAAATGAGACTGTCAGTCGAATTGCGGCCGCTTCGTCCGGCTGCGCTTCAGCTCGAAGAAGTCATCGAACGCAGTGACAGCCAGCACACCGTCCCAGAGCCGGCCCGCGTCCTCCCCTCGAATGATCTTGGTGATCACGGGTCCGAAGAAGGCGTTGGCGCCGACGCGGATGACCGGCGTCCCGACCTCCTGGCCGACGAGGTCGATGCCCTCGTTGTGCGAGGCGCGGATGGCGTCGTCCCACTCCTCGGAGTCGGCGGCGTCGGCGAGCTCCTTCTCGAGCCCCGCGGCCTCGAGCGCGCGCTCCCTGACCTCGCGCAGGCGCTCCGGCTCCTTGCCCAGGCCCTGGTTGTGCAGGAGGGTGCCGAGCTCGGTGTAGAGCGGGCCGACGGCCTGCTCGCCGTGCTTGGCCGCGGCCGCGGCCACCACGCGGACGGTGCCCATGGCACGCTTGGTCGACTCGCGGTACTCGTCCGGGACGTCCTTGTCCTCGTTCAGGACGGAGAGGGACATGATGCGCCAGCGCGGCTGGATGGGGCGTACTTTCTCGACTTCGAGAAGCCACCGTGACGTCACCCATGCGAAGGGACAGGCAGGATCGAACCACAGGTCCACGGGAATCTTTTCAGTCACGTGTGGCCATAACCTGAGGTGGTCCACGGCATATTCCCATCACGGGTACATACCGGCAAACTTCGATGAAGTGGTGAAAAGGAGCGCAACTTGGCAGGCAACCTGACCCGGGACGAGGCTCGTGAGCGCGCCCGGCTGTTGAAGGTCGAGTCGTACGAGGTCGCACTCGACCTGACGGAGGGAGACGAGCGCTTCGAGAGCGTCACGACGGTCCGCTTCACCAGCAGCCGCCCGGGCGAGTCCACCTTCATCGACCTGCACGGCGCCGACGTGCGCAAGGTGACGCTCAACGGCAAGGACCTCGACGTGTCGGCGTACGACGCCGACGCGGGGCGCTTCCCGCTCCCCTCGCTGGCCGAGGCCAACGAGCTGCGGGTGGACGCCGACTGCAGCTACATGCGCACGGGCGAGGGCCTGCACCGCTTCGTCGACCCGGTGGACAAGAAGGTCTATCTGCACAGCCAGTTCGAGACGGCCGACGCGCACCGCATGTACGCCTGCTTCGACCAGCCCGACCTCAAGGCCACGTTCCAGCTCACCGTGCTGGCCCCGGCCGACTGGGAGGTCGTCTCCAACGCCGCCGTCTCCAATGTCGAGGAGCTGCCCGAGCAGAGCGGCAAGCACGGCACGGTGCCGGCGGCCAGGCGGTGGGAGTTCCCGCCCACCCAGGTCATGTCGACGTACATCACCGCGCTGGTGGCCGGGCCTTACCACAAGGTGACCGCCGAGCACGACGGCATCCCGCTGGGGATCTACTGCCGCGCCTCGCTGGCCGAGCACCTCGACCCCGACAACATCCTCGAGGTCACCAGGCAGGGGTTCGACTTCTTCCACAAGGTGTTCGGGGTGCGTTACCCGTTCGGGAAGTACGACCAGTGCTTCGTGCCCGAGTTCAACGCCGGCGCCATGGAGAACGCGGGCTGTGTCACGTTCCTGGAGGACTACGTCTTCCGCTCCCGGGTCACCGACGCGGTGGTCGAGCGGCGCGCGGAGACGATCCTGCACGAGATGGCGCACATGTGGTTCGGCGACCTCGTCACCATGCGCTGGTGGGACGACCTGTGGCTGAACGAGTCGTTCGCCACCTACATGTCCGTCCTCGCCCAGGCCGAGGCCACGAGGTGGGGCAAGGGCGCGTGGACCACGTTCGCGAACGTGGAGAAGTCCTGGGCCTACCGCCAGGACCAGCTTCCCTCGACCCATCCCATCTCCGCGGACATCCCGGACATGCAGGCGGTCGAGGTCAACTTCGACGGCATCACGTACGCCAAGGGCGCCTCGGTGCTCAAGCAGCTCGTGGCCTACGTCGGCCTGGACAACTTCCTGGCCGGCGTGCGCGACTACTTCGCCGAGCACGCCTGGGGCAACACCGAGCTGAAGGACCTGCTCAACGCCCTGGAGCGGACCTCCGGCCGCGACCTGTCGTCCTGGTCGAAGGAGTGGCTGGAGACCTCCTGGGTGAACACGCTGCGGCCCTCGTTCGAGGTGTCCGGCGGCCGCTTCACCAGCTTCGAGGTGCTGCAGGAGGCGCCCGCCGAGCACCCGACGCTGCGCTCGCACCGGGTCGCGATCGGCCTGTACTCGCTGGTGGACGGCGAGCTCAAGCGGACCAAGCGGGTCGAGCTGGACGTGGTCGGCGCCCGTACGAGCGTGGCCCAGCTCGTCGGCGAGGAGCAGCCGGACCTGGTGCTGCTCAACGACGACGACCTGACCTACGCGAAGATCCGCCTCGACGAGCGGTCGATGCGCACGCTGGTCGACGGCGGCATCACGGCGTTCACCGAGTCGCTGCCCCGGGCCCTGTGCTGGTCGGCGGCCTGGGACATGACCCGCGACGGCGAGATGGCCACCCGCGACTACGTCAAGCTGGTCGTCTCGGGCGCCGGCACGCTCAAGGACATCACGGTCCTGCAGGCGGTGCTGCGGCAGGCGCGCATGGCCACGCAGCAGTACGCCGACCCGGCCTGGCGGCCCGAGGGCCTGGCGGTGCTGGCCGCGGAGCTGCGCTCGCTGCTCGGCTCGGCCGCTCCCGGCTCCGACCAGCAGCTCGCGTTCCTGCAGGCGTTCGCGCCGGTGGCCGTCTCCGACGCGGACCTCGACGTGCTGCAGCGCATCCTGGACGGCTCCGAGGTCCCCGACGGGCTGAGCGTGGACGCCGACCTGCGCTGGACGCTCACGCACGCGCTGGTCTCCGGCGGACGGCTGGGCGAGGCCGACATCGACGCCGAGCTGGAGCGGGACCCTACGGCGACGGGTGAGCGTTCGGCGGCGCTGTGCCGGGCCGCGATCCCGACGGCCGAGGCCAAGGCCGCCGCCTGGGAGCGGGTGGTGGGCGGCAAGCTGGCCAACCACATCGCGCGCACGACGATCACGGGGTTCCAGGACCCGCACCACCCCGAGCTGCTGGAGCCGTACCGGGAGAAGTACTTCGCCGAGGTGGGACGCATCTACCGGGAGTGGACGTTCGACCAGGCATCGACGTTCGCGGTGGGGTGCTTCCCCGCGCTGCTCATCGAGCCGGAGACCGTGAAGGCGGCCGAGGACTACCTGGAGGCCGAGCAGCCGCCGCAGGCCCTGCGGCGGCTCATCCTGGAGGGCGCCGACGGCGTCAGCCGGGCGCTGCGTAACAGGGAGAAGGACGCCGCGTCCGCCTGACGCGCCGCTTTCGAGGGCCCCCGCCGCCGGCGGGGGCCCTTCGCGCCCGGGGCGGTGTTCACCGAGTTGACGTTGGCAGCTGAGGTGCGGTGTTAGCCTCGGTTACGTGCTAGGCGCGGGGACCACCCTCAATGATCGCTACGTGCTCGCCGGCCGCCTGGGCGGCGGTGGCATGGGCGAGGTGTGGCATGCCGACGACACGGTCCTCGGGCGGGCGGTGGCGGTCAAGGTGCTCATGCCCGCGCTGAGCGAGAGCCCGACGTTCACCCAGCGGTTCCAGAACGAAGCCAGGGCCATGGCCACCCTCCGGCATCCAGGCGTGGTCGACGTCTACGACTACGGCGTCTGCGACGTCGAGGGCCGCCAGGTGAGCTTCCTGGTCATGGAGTACATCCAGGGCGAGTCGCTCGACCGTGTCCTGCGGCGCGGCCCGCTCGGTCCCGCGGCCGCCATGCGGCTGGTCGCCGAGGTCGGCGACGCGCTGGCCGCCGCGCACGCGCAGGGCATCGTCCACCGCGACGTCAAGCCGGCCAACCTCATGGTCAGGCCCGACGGCGGCGTGGTGCTCACCGACTTCGGCATCGCCCATTCGGTCTCTGCCGGCCACCTGACGGCCACGGGCACGATGCTCTGCTCGGCCGGCTACTGCGCTCCCGAGATGGCCACGGCCAGCGAGGTGACGCCCGCGGTCGACGTCTACGCCCTCGGAGTCGTCGCGTACGAGTGCCTGACGGGCCGGCTGCCGTTCCAGGGCGACACGCCCGTACAGATCATCTTCAAGCACCTCAACTCCCCCGTCCCGCGACTGCCCGACGACGTGCCGCCCGCGCCGCGTCAGGTGGTGTCGCGGGCGCTGGAGAAGACGCCCGACCGGCGCTGGCAGACGGCCACGCTGATGGCGGAGGCCGCCCGCAGGGCGCTGGCCGCCCCGGACACACCGCAGCCCACGCCGCGCCCGCACCGCCCCCACCGCGCGCTGCGGGCGGTGCTCACGATGGCCGCCGCCGTGGTGGTGTCGGCGGCCGTGGCGGGCTCGATCTGGCTGCGTCCCGCCCAGCAGGCGAGCACCGAGGAGGTGCCGCCGACCGTGGACGTCACCGTGGTCACCGGGCTCTCCTCGCCGCCCTCCTCGAGCGCCGCCAGGCCTTCCACGCCTCCGGCCAGACGCGTCCCCACCTCCAAGCCGGGCCACACCACCACGCCCGTGCCGAGCCCCAGCGCCACGGTCAGCACCACCCCGACCAGGACGCCCACCCCCACGCCGACCACCTCCGAGCCCAAGCCCCCGACCGAGGAGCCGACCACGCCCGGCCCCGAGGAGCCGCCCCCGTCCTCCGACCCCACGGTCAGCGGCCCGCCGGGGGAGATCCAGTGCATCCGCTCCCCGTGTCCATGATCATTCTCAACCGCTCGCCGGCCATGAGAGAGTCGTCGGGTGGACTCGACTCGTGACCTGCTCATCGCTCTTGCCCACCGCTATGCCTTCGCGGACCTCGGTGCGCTCGCGCCTACCGCGGAGATCGCCGGAGTGTGCGAGTTCGGCCACCGGCTGCTCTCGCTCGACGCGGAGGACTTCGCGGCCGAGGCCAAGGGCGTCCCGGCCGAGCTGCGGCGGCGCGCGCGGGCGTGCCATATGCCGCAGACGCCGCGCGAGCAGCCCCGCGGGGCGCTCGACTCGTTGCGGCCCGCGTACGGCCTGCTGCTCGAGGTGATCGCCGTACGGTGGCACCGGCGCGAGCTGAGCCCGATGATCGCCGCGGTCCACATCGCCAGCGAGTACCTGCCGCTGCTGGCCTTCGAGCCCCATCTCGGCCACGCCGGCGACCCCGTCCGCTGGCCCGACGGGCTGAGCGCGCCGGGGAGCCGCTTCGGCGTGATCGGCGACCGGGAGTGCGACCACACCAAGTCCGAGCAGTCCGCGACCAACCGGACGTTGCGGGTCTCCACGGAGCCGGCCGAGGGCTGGCGCGCGTACTTCGACCGGCAGCACAGCCAGGTGGCCGGCGCGCTCGCCGTCTGCGTCGCCACCTGCCGCAACCCGTGCACGGCCATGGACTGGATCTCGCCGGAGCCCCGCGCCGACCTTCAGCTCCGCGCCCGCACGGCGCTCGCCTTCGCCGAGACCCCGCTCGTCCGGTTGCGGCACGCCGCTCCGGTGGGGCACGGGTTCGGGGTGCCGTCGCCGGAGGAGGTGCTGGACGCCTGGGAACGCAGCCGCGGCGCGCTCGACAAGAACGCCGTCGGGGGCTCGGCCCTCAAGGACGACGGGTTCCCGCTGCCTGGGCTGCCGGCGCTGTTCTCGGCCATCGCGTCTGCGCCGATCGAGCCGGCGACGCTGCTGAGCGGGGTCAGCGAGCACATCGCGGGGCTCCTCGAACGCCTCTAGCCACGCGCCGAAGGCTGTGGGGATCAGCGGCGGGCAGTGGCTTGTTCGGCGAGGGCGGCGATGCCGTAGAGGAGGCCGCCCACCAGGTCGCCGGCGCTGAACGCCGTGGCCATCGACATCGCCGTCAACCGGCAGGCCCCGTCCGACAGCCGCCTCCTGGCGCGCTCCCCCGTCACGATCTCCAGGGCGCGGCCGCGCAGGTCCACGAGGATCACCACGGCGTCGCCGGCCTCCTCGCCCAGTGCGGCGTGCAGGCGTTCGGCGAAGTGACGGCGTGAGCCCACCGGCTCCCCGAGGAACACCCCGAAGCGGAGCCCGCTGCGCCGTTCCGCGGCGAGCATGGCCCGTCTGACGTCGTCGGCCTGGGCGACGGTCAGTCCTCGCATCGTCACCTCACCATCCGGCGGAGGCCCCGCCGACGTGCCTGCCGGGCTCGGCCGTCTCTGCGGCGGCCACCCAGTCGTGCTCCGGAACGTCCGCCCAGTGCGCCACCCGGTCGGTCAGCACCAGGTCCGAGGTGCTGACACCGCGCTCGCTCCTGGACGGGCCGCCCAGCCACACCGGGCCGGACTCGATCCGGCGCTGCGCCCCGCGGCCCGGCAGCATGACCAGCAGGCTGATCACCACGAACAGCCCCAACGACACCCCGATGAGGAAGAGCAGAATCTCGCCCGCGCTGTGCACACAAGAAACGTAATCCCGATGCGCGCACCGGGCCAGACCCACCCCGGGAGTGTCCACCAGGTAAGATCAAAAGCGAGACGACATCTCTAGAGAAGAATGTAGAACATACCCGCATAACGCGCGTGGAACACGATGAGCTGGGCCATAAAACTATGGACAGGGCAACACTAGGAATCGTTCCGATCTCCGAGCTACGGTGAGTTACGTGGACTCCGACAACCAGCGAGAAGACGGTCACAACGCGTCACCGATCTGGGTGAGCGACCGGCCAGAGAGCGAGCAGACCGCCGCCGCGAAGCCTTCGGCGCCCACCTCCACGTACGCGCCGGTCGAACGCGCGTACGTGCGTAGCCTGCTGCAACAACCACGCTTTCGCCGCCTGCGCAACCGTGTGCTGCTGGCGATCGCCGTCGCCGTGGTGGTGGGCTTCCTTGTGAGCGACTGGCGGGTGGGCGTGACCGCGGGTGTGATCGCGGCCATCCTGGAGGCGGTCTATCGCGCGCGTTCCCACTCCTCCGTGCCCGCCTGGCGGCGGACGTCTGTGGCGGAGCGCCGCACCGAGGCGCAGCTGCGCAAGCTCGAGCGCAGCGGCTACCGCACACTTCACGCCCGGGCGATCCCCAACAGCGAGGCCCAGATCGACCATCTCGTGGTGGGCCCGACCGGCGTGTACGCGGTCGACTCCGAGAAGTGGGACAAACGCCTGCCGGTACGCGTGCAGATGGGCAAGAAGCTCTTCCACGGCCCCTTCGACAAGAAGGCCCGCCTCACCGAGGCCAAGTGGGAGGCGTCGCAGGCCAGCGAGCTGATCACCAAGTCGTTCGGCCGCGAGGTCTCGGTCGTGCCCTCGCTCGCCATCTACGGCCCCCCGGTGCCGTGGAAGATCATGACCATCCGCGGCGTGGACGTCTACCAGGGCGACCGCGCCCGCAGGTGGATCACCAAGCGGGAGCGGGCGCTGACCGACGGCGAGATCGACCGGATCTACGACATCGCCGCCCAGGTCCTGCCCGCCCGGTACGGCGACGACTAAGCCGGCTCTCCGGCGTCCGACGCCAGTCGGGCGCCGAAGTCGTCCAGGGCGGCGGCCAGCTGCGTGCTCGGCGGCAGCTTCTGGGGCAGGCGCGAGTACAGCGCGGTGCCGAACCCGGCGATGCGCACGATGTGGTCGATGAGCGCCTCCCTGTCACGCGGCCACGGGAACGAGGGCTGGGCGATCAGCAGGGAGACGCAGCCGTGCACGGCCGACCAGAGGCCCAGCGCGACCTCCTCGGGATCGCCCTCGAGCACGCGGGTCTCCACGCAGGCCGAGACCGCGTTCACCATGTGACGGAAGCACTCGGCGGCGGCCGGAGGCACGCCCGGCCCCGATGAGGCCCGCATCATCAGCACCCTGTACTGCACCGGGTGCTCCAGAGCGAAGCGGGCGTACGCGCGCCCGCACTTGCCCAGGGCGATGAACGGGTCACCGCCCAGGTTCTCGCTGAACATCCGGCCGAACTCGCCCCAGACCCGCATGCACACCGCTTCGACGAGCGCCTCCTTGTCGGCGAAGTGCATGTAGACCGACGGCGTGGACACCCCTGCCCGCATGGCGACCGCGCGCAGCGTGAGCGCGTCCTCGCTGCCCGACTCGGCCAGCAGGTCCTCCGCCGCGCGCAGGATCTCCTCCCGCAGCAGCACGCCTTCTCCGCGTCTGGCACGTACGCGTCTGGTGGTCATGATCTCAGGTTGACGCCGTCAGGTTAACGATGTCAAGCTGATCTCCTATGGGGAATTTTCGGGAAGCGACCGCATTGACCGCTCGCGGCGACGGCGAGTTCGATGCCGTGCTGGACGCCCAGTGGAGCGTCGGCAACCGCCTGCACGGCGGCTATCTGCTGGCCGTGCTGGCCAGGGCCGCGACCGAGAGCGCGGCGGGCGCGGGCCATCCGCACGTGACGGCGGTCAGCGGCTCCTTCATCGAGCCGCCCGAGCCCGGCGAGGCCCTGGCGCGGGTGGAGACGCTGCGGGTCGGCAGGAGCGTGGCCCAGGTCAGGGCCGCGCTGGTGCAGGAGGGCCGTACGCGCGTCGAGTCGCACATCACGCTCGGACTGCTGGACGACTCGGACCCCTGGTGGTCGGCGCACGAGCCGGTCGAGCTGCCTCCCGAGGACCAGTGCTTCCTGGCCCCGACCGATCCCCCGGGCACGGACCTCACCGTGCCGCTGATGTCCGTGGTCGAGGAGCGCATCGTTCCCGAGCACCTGTCCTTCGCGTTCGGCGCCCCCGCCAGGCGCGGCGTCATCGCGAGCTGGCAGCGGCTGGCCGACGGCTCGGACTGGGACCCGCTGAGCCTGCTGGTGGCGCTCGACCCGGTGCCGCCCGTGTCGTTCGACCTGGGGCTGTCCGGGTGGGTGCCGACGATCCAGCTGTCGGCGTACATCCGCAGGCTGCCCGCTCCCGGGCCGATCAGGGTACGGCTGTCGGCCACGGACGTCGGCGGCGACCGCATGGACGAGGCGGCTCACATCTGGGACGACAAGGGCCGCCTGGTGGGCCAGTCGACCCAGCTCGCCGCCGTGCGGCTCCCCGCGCAGCTCTGATATGCGGCAGGAGGTGACGGCGCCACCTCCGCACTTCGACGGGGCCCTCTGCGGGTCTAGCGGTAGATCTCCGGGATCGAGCCGCACCACGGGAAGAACTCGCCCCGGCCGGCCCGGGTGATGTCGCCGCACACGCCCACCTGAGTGGGCCGCTCGGCGCCCTTGGCGTACAGGATCAGCACGGCCTTGTCCAGCGGGTACTGCCGGGGCGAGCCCGCGCCGAAGTCGAGCGCGCCCGTGGCGCCCTCGATGGCGTGCCCGCTCTGGTCCGGCGTGTACAGGGTGCCGAGCTGCCGCCAGACGGTGTACGAGTTCACCGGCACGCGGTGCCGCTCCTTGCCGAGCCGCCGGATCGCGGTGATCATCGTCTCCGTGGCGTCGTAGGTCAGCGCGGCGTGCCCGTCCAGCGTCCGCCCCGGCCCCGGCTCCTTGCATTCGAAGGGGAACGTGGCGAACAGGTCCGCGTAGAAGTCGTGGCGCTGCGGCTCGCCGCACTTGTTCGGCGCCGCGGCGAACGACTCGTAGTAGTACCCCACGCCGCTGACCTCCGATCTGACCCGCACGTCGGCGACGTACCTGGTGACGTCGTCACCGCCGAGGACGACCGGCGGCGCGCCCCCGCATTTGTCGGCCACGCCCTTCACGAACTCGGCGAAGTCGGGGATGCCGCGCCCGGCGAAGTACACCAGCCCGTCGAACCCGCACGCCGACACCCCGGCGTCTCTGGGCTCCCCCGCGTAGGCGTCGTCGCTCCTGTCCTCGGGTCCCGGCTTGGCGCCCCCGACGGGCGTGAACCTGAACCCCTCGACCGCGAAGCCGCGCTCCTCGAGCCGGGCGAGAACCCGGCTCTTGAGGTTGGAGGCGTAGTAATCGGTCACGTCATGCGAGTAGTACACCCGGGCCTTCCGCGCCACCTCGCCCTTCTTGACCAGCGAGTCGGCGAAGGCCGCCGCCATCCACGCCTGCCTGGAGTTCTGCGGGGCCACCTGGAAGTAGAACGGCGACTCGTTCACGAGGCGGTCGGCCGACAGCGTGGAGGCCACCATCGGTAGCCCGGCCTTGCCCAGCTCCTGGATGGCCGCGACGGTCTCCTGGCGGCTCTGGTCCAGCCCGACCACGCCCACGATGGGCGCCTCCTCATCGCGGTAGCGCAGCAGCAGCCTGGCGATGCTCGAGCCGTGCTGCATCCTGCCGCCCGCGTTCGCGAGCAGGATGCGGACGAGCGGCTCGCTGGGCCCCGCGGAGCCGTTCTGCCGCTTCTGCGCGATGGCCACGCCCGCCAGGCCCTCGCGGGCGGCGGCCAGCGTGTCCCGGTCCGTCGAGGTCAGCGCCGCCAGGTAGACGATCGTCACGTACGGCCGTTCGCCGGCCGCGTGGAGCTGGGCGGCCCGCTCGTTCTCCCGCTGGAGCACGGCCTGGACCTGCCGGATCTCGGCGTTGCCCGGCGAGAACAGGTAACTGGGCTCGGCCACGCCCACGCACTCGGTGCCGGCCAGCTGCCTGCCGCTCTCCGTCCACGGCGTCCACAGGCCGGTGGCACAGGCGGTCCGGTGCCAGGCGGCGGTCTGGCCCGCGTACGCGCCGACCGCGCCGGCCAGGGCCATCCAGAACAGCGCGATGGCGGTCCACGACGACCACCAGGGCGCCACGCGGGCGGGCGGCACCCAGGTGGCGTCCGTGACGTCGTACCTGGACAGGTCGGACGGAACGGGCGGCGCCGAGATGGTCAGCGGCGTGTCGAGCACGCGCCGCCAGGACGCGGGGTCCTCGGCCGTGACGAGCTCGCGCCGCCAGCGGATGAGCCGCCACAGCGGCTCCTCGTCGTCCTCGAGGAGAACCGCGTCGGACTTGTACGAGACCACCACGACCGGGTCGAACCTGCCGAGGTCCGCGCGCCGCTCCTCGATGAGCTCGACGAGCCCCTCGCCGTTCTCGTTGAGCAGCAGGAGCGGGTAGAAGACGTGGCCCGCCCCGCGCACGTGCAGCGGGGAGCGCCGGTACTGCCTGATCAGGTCGTCCATGAACGCGCGCAGCAGCAGTCGCGACACGCGCCGCTCGTCGCCCGGGTCCAGGTCCGCGAGCAGAGCCACGACGCCGGGCGGCTTGGGGTCGTCCTGCGACAACGCTTGCCGCAGCCAGCGGAAGCGCCCGCCGAGGCCGGGCACGCGCCCGCTGAGCCTCAGGTCGTGCAGGAAGCCGGGCAACAGCTTGAGCAACAGGTTGACCGGGAAAGGGACGTGCTCGGCGCCCCGGTCGGCCGTGTCGACGCCCCATCCCCAGTTGCGGTCGGACTCGCGCAGGACACGGCGCGCCTGGTCCGGGTTTCCGTCGGACTCGGCCAGCCGTGCCACGAGCTGGGCGGTCAGCTCGTGGCGGGGGAAGCGGAGCCTGGTGCCGCGCAGCGCGGTGACGATCCGGGAGAGGGTCTCCGGCACCGGCTCCCCCGGCTGGATGTCGGGGCGCGCACGCGGGATCCCCGGCGAGATGACGTGGACGGCCTGCCGCCCCTGCGGCGTCAGGATCTCCGGCCAGTCGCCTGCCTCGCTCAGCTCGACCAGCGGGATCCCCATGCGGTCGAGGTGCTGCCTCTTGTCCTTCCCCTCCCGCCACCTGGCCAGCAGCGGCTGCCTGGCGGCGTGCGGCGAGTCCTGGACCCCCTCGCCCCTGGCCGGCCTGCGGCACAGACGGTCTAAGGTATGGATGAAGTTGCCGATCCTGGCGGGATCGTCGAGCATGACTGCCCCGTTGCTCATTTGATCTCTGTAACACGAGTTCGGCCGCGGACGGCGTCTTTTTCGGGCTCGATCCGGTAACCGACTGTCCGATGTGTGGACACGCGTCTCAGGTGCCGGGCAGGTGGCCGTAACATGTGAAGACTCGCTAGCGATGGGAGATGCGCAATGCCCGCCCTCAGGTCACGTACAGTCACCCACGGCAGGAATATGGCCGGTGCCCGGGCCCTGCTCCGGGCGACCGGCGTAGCCGGGAGCGACTTCGGCAAGCCGATCATCGCGGTGGCCAACAGCTTCACCCAGTTCGTGCCGGGTCATGTGCATCTCAGGGATGTCGGCGACGTGGTGTCCGCGGCGATCAGGGAGGCCGGGGCGATCCCGCGGGAGTTCAACACGATCGCCGTGGACGACGGCATCGCGATGGGCCACGGCGGCATGCTCTACTCGCTGCCGTCGCGCGAGCTGATCGCCGACGCCGTGGAGTACATGGTCAACGCGCACTGCGCCGACGCGCTGATCTGCGTGTCCAACTGCGACAAGATCACGCCGGGCATGCTGCTCGCCGCGTTCAGGCTGAACATCCCGACGATCTTCGTCTCCGGTGGCCCCATGGAGGCAGGTCGTGTCGGAGACGCGCGAAACAACACAGCGACGCCGGGCAAGAAGCTCGACCTGATCGACCCCATGATCGCTGCGGCGGATGCCGCAGTCTCGGACGCCGAGCTGCTGGAGCTGGAGGAGAGCGCCTGCCCGACCTGCGGCTCGTGCTCCGGCATGTTCACCGCCAACTCCATGAACTGCCTGGCCGAGGCCATCGGGCTGGCGCTGCCGGGCAACGGCACGATCCTGGCCACGCACAAGGCGCGCAAGAAGCTGTTCGAGGACGCGGGCCGGCAGCTCGTCGAGATCACCCGCCGCTACTACGAGGACGACGACGAGTCGGTGCTGCCGCGCTCGATCGCCACCCGTGACGCGTTCGAGAACGCCATGACGCTCGACGTCGCGATGGGCGGCTCGACCAACACGATCCTGCACATCCTGGCCGCCGCCCGCGAGGCCGGGGTGGACTTCGGGCTCAAGGAGATCAACGAGCTCTCGCTGCGTGTCCCGTGCATCTGCAAGGTCGCCCCGGCCACGAACAAGTACCACATCGAGGACGTCCACCGCGCCGGCGGCATCCCCGCCATCCTGGGCGAGCTCGACCGGGCCGGGCTGCTGCACCGCGACGTGCCCACCGTGAACGGCGGCACGCTGGCCGACCTGCTGGCCTCCTGGGACGCGAAGTCGCCGACGGTGCTGCCCGAGGCCGTCGAGCTGTGGCACGCGGCCCCCGGCAACGTCCGCACGGTCAAGGCGTACTCGCAGGACAACCGCTGGGACGACCTCGACCTCGACCGAGCGGCCGGGTGCATCCGCGACCTGGAGCACGCCTACACCGCGGACGGCGGCCTGGCCATCCTCTACGGCAACATCTCGCGTGACGGCGCGGTGGTGAAGACGGCCGGCGTGGACGAGTCGATCTGGAAGTTCAGCGGACCCGCGGTGGTGTTCGAGTCGCAGGACGACGCGGTCGAGGGCATCCTCGGCGGGCGCGTCAAGGAGGGCGACGTGGTGGTCATCCGCTACGAGGGCCCCAAGGGCGGCCCGGGCATGCAGGAGATGCTCTACCCGACGTCCTTCCTGAAGGGCAGAGGGCTCGGCAAGGCCTGCGCGCTGATCACCGACGGCCGCTTCTCCGGCGGCACCTCCGGCCTGTCGATCGGCCACGCCTCGCCGGAGGCGGCCGAGGGCGGCGCGATCGCGCTGGTCGAGGACGGCGACATCATCGACATCGACATCCCCAACCGGTCGATGGAGCTGCGGGTGCCCGAGGCCGAGCTGGCCACGCGGCGCGAGCGGCTTCTGGCGGACCTGGGCGGATACCGGCCGCGCGACCGCAACCGGCCGGTGAGCGCGGCGCTGCAGGCGTACGCGGCGATGACGACGTCGGCGTCCACGGGTGCCTCGCGCGATCTGACCCAGTTGTCGCGGTAACTACGACCCGTGCGGCAGGCGACAGGGTTCTTACCTGCCGCACAGGTTTTCGAAAAATGTCGGTCCTCATCCCTATTCTTGGGGTATGACGACAGTCGTGAAGCACGATACTCGCCCGCTGACGACCGCCGAGATCGCCGCCCTCGCCCTCTCCCTCGCCCACCTCGGAGCGGGCCCCCAGGCCGTCACCGCACGGCGTGGCCTGCAGCACGCGTTCGAGCACCTGGAGCTCGACGACGACGTCATCGCCACCACGCTCACGACCCTGACCGAGCCGCTGCCCGTGGAGGTCGCCTCCAGGGCCAGGCTCATGGCCGACGCCATCACCAGCCGCCTGATGATCCGCCTGCACTACCGCGACGCCTCGGGCACCGTCACCACGCGCGACGTCGAGCCGGTGACGTGCCTGGTCCACCGCGAATACTGGTATCTGGTCGGCGTGTGCAGGATGCGCCGGGCGATCAGGGCGTTCAGGTTCGACCGGATCATCGCGGTCGAGCCCACGCTCACGCCGTCCCGCCCGCACCTGGCTGACCGGTTCCTGCCGTTTCAGCGTAGAAAGCGGACCAGGGCCGCGTAAGAAACTGGCCTGCGCTTGACCAGCCGCGCCCCCGGCCTTTGGGGTGGCGAGTGACAGGCTCCGGCACATGCGTGTTCGGAGGTTCTCGCTCGTCTCTGCCCTCCTGGCCGTGGCCGGCTGTGCCGGCCCTTCGATAGCCGTCCCGCCCCCCGTCACCCCCGTCCGGCAGACCGGCGGGATCGTCGTCGAGAGCGTGCTGTCCGTTGCCGCACGGCGCGCTCTCGACCAGTCCCTGGATCGCTACCTGCGCGACCGTCCCGGCCGCGCGGCGCTGGCCGTCTACGACCGGACGACCGGCACCAGGTACGCCTTCCGCGAGCACACCCCGTTCATGCTGGCCAGCGTGGCCAAGGTGGACATCCTGCTGGCGTTCCTCCTCGCCAAGCGCGGCGGGCTGAGCGACTACGAGCGCGACCTGGCCTCCCGGATGATCCGTGACAGCGACAACGACTGCGCAGGCGAGCTCTACATGACGATCGGCGGCCGGGACGGGTTCGCCAAGGTCCTGCGCCGGCTCGGCATCGAGCACACGGAGCCGGGACCGGGGCTCTACTGGGGGACCACCCTCAGCCGCCCGTCCGACCAGGTGAAGGTGCTGGAACAACTCACCGACCCCGAAGGACCGCTGCCGGCCCGCGACCGGCGCTACGCGCTCAAGCTCATGTCCACCGTGCAGTCGTCGCAGGCGTGGGGGGTCAGCGCGGCCGGCGGCGAGGTGGCGCTCAAGAACGGGTGGCTGCCCGCCGACGCGCACGGCGGGCTGTGGACGATCAACAGCGTGGGACACCTCCACCTACGCGGACACGAACTGCTGATCGCGGTCCTGTCGGAGCGCAGCCCGACCATGGAGACGGGAATCGCCACGGTCGAGCGGCTCTCCCGGCTGGCCGTGGACGCGCTGGCGGGACCCGAGGAGATCGTCAGCGCCGCCAAGGTGTTCTAGGAGGCGCAGCACCCTCCGCCGCAGCAGCCGCCGCCACTCGGCCTGGGCGCGGCCGCGCCGCCCGTCATCGACACCGTGGACAGCAGCTTCACCGTGTCGTCGTGCCCCTCAGGGCAGGGCGCCGGGTCGTTGGAGGCCGACATGGGACGGGAGACCTCGAACGTGGAGCCGCAGGCGCGGCAGCGGAAGTCGTAACGCGGCATGGCCTAAGAATAATTCACGTGGGCGTAGTCGGACACGGGCTCGTAGCCGATCGACTGGTAGATGGCGTTGCTCGTGGGGTTGTTGAGGTCGGTGAAGAGCACCACCTCGTCGCAGCGCTCCGCCAGGCCGACCGCGCTGGCGTGCGCCGTGACCGCGGAACCGTAGCCGTGCCTGCGGCACGAAGGCGGCGTGTAGACCGGGCCGATGCGGCAGACTCCGCCGGCCGCCGGGGAGAGCCCGGCCAGCGAGACCGGCGCCCCGCCCGCCTCCCAGACGAACAGCTCGCGGGCCGCCAGCCGCCCCGACACCCGGTCGGCCACGTCGCCATCGCTCATGCCCACCTCGTCGCCGAACGCGTGATACCAGCTCACCAGCAGCGGGAAGTCTGCCGGCACGGCGAGCCTGCCGTGGCCCAGCACGTCGGGCACGGCGAGCGCGCCCAGACGGTAGAGCCGCTCCGGCACCACCCGCTTGGGCGCGCCCAGCACCCGCTGGGCCTCCGCGGTCAGCTCGACCCGGCCCACCACCGCCGGGAGCGCGCCGCCGAGCGCCTCGATGAGCGGCGCGACGGCCTCGACGGGCATGTCGGCGAGCCCGACGGGATGCGGCGGCGTGTGGAAGAACGCGCCCCGCAGCTCGCCACCGGCCGTCCACCAGCCGAACCGGGGATCCTTGACGGGCATGCCGGCCCGCAGGTTGGCCAGGACGGTGAGCGCGACCGTGTTGCGCACCGGGTCGCCGAGCAGGAACGGCTCGGCGACCGCGGCGTACTCCTCAACGTCCGAGGTTAAGGTCCACATGCCTACCCATGGTGTCAGGCGCCGGCATGCGGGGACAAAGCGGTTTCAGGCCGCGGCCTCGAGGTAAGGCGCCCATTGCGGGTCTCCGGCGAGCGAGGCGCCGATGAGCCTCCAGTGGGCGCCCCGTGGCACCGCCGGGTCGACGCGCAGCGTCCACCCCAGCTCCTCCAGGTACTTGTCGGCCTTCCTGTGGTTGCACGTGGTGCAGGATGCGACGCAGTTTTCCCAGGTGTGGGTGCCGCCCCTGGACCGCGGGATGACGTGGTCGATGGTCTCGGCCCGCTGCCCGCAGTAGGCGCAGCGGTAGTCGTCGCGCCGCATGAGGGCGGCCCTGGTCAGGGGGATGCGCGACCGGTAGGGGATGCGGACATATCTCCGGAGCCTGATCACCGAGGGGACGTCGAGCGTACGGCTCGCGGAGCGCAGCACCGCGCCCCTGCCGTCACGGTGGACGACGTCGGCCTTCTCCCGCAGCACCAGCACGACGGCGCGGTGCAGCGAGAGGGTGGTCAGTGGCTCGTAGGTGGCGTTGAGCAGCAGGACCTGGCGCATCATCGGGCCTCTCCCTGCTGCGCGCGTATCAAAGGGGACATGCCGCGGCATGTCCCGACTGTCGGCCCCTCCTGGGGCACTCGTGCTTCCGTCACGTGGACCTCCGCCGGACGGTCCAGCGGATGGTCACCACGGCACCGTCCTGTCACCAAGTCTGGCGTCTGCAGCGTGGTCCCCGCCACCCCAAAAACCTCTAGCCGGAATGGACCAGAGGGACACACGATACGTTTTATGCCCGCTTCACCAGCGCTTTACGCATGTCCTTTGGCAGTAGTGTTCCCAGCATGAAGCTGGAGCCGTACCCGACCGCACGCCGCGAAGACACCGTCGACATCCTGCACGACACGCCCGTGCCCGACCCTTATCGGTGGCTCGAGGATCCAGACAGTCCCGAGACGAAGGGATGGCTGCTCGCGCAGGCCGAGCTGTTCAGCCGGCAGCGCGGGCAGCAGCGGTTCAAGAGCCGCATCGCCGAGCTGCTCAGATCCGGCTCGGTGGGCGCGCCGGCCTGGCGCGGCGGGCGCCACTTCTTCTCCCGCCGCACGCCCGACCAGGAGCACGCCGTCTACTACGTCGTCGAGCCGGACGGGACCGAGCGGGCGCTGATCGACCCGATGGCGATCGATGCGTCGGGGCTGACCACGCTGGACGCCGTGCAGCCCGACAAGGAGGGGCGGCTGCTGGCGTACCAGATCTCCGTGGGCGGCGACGAGGAGTCGATTCTCTACGTGATGGACGTCACGACGGGCGAGCGGGTCGAGGGCCCGATCGACCGCTGCCGCTACTCCCCCGTCGCCTGGCTGCCCGGCGGGGAGGCCTTCTACTACGTACGCAGGCTGCCCAGCACCGAGGTGCCGGAGAACGAGAAGCAGTTCCACCGCCGGGTCTACCTGCACCGCGTCGGCACCTCCACCGAGGACGACGTGATGATCTTCGGCGAGGGCCTGAAGATGACCAACTACTACGGCGTCTCGGTCTCGCGTGACGGGCGCTGGCTGCAGGTGTCGGCGCACGAGGGCACCGCGCCGCGCAACGACATCTGGGTGGCCGACCTGACCGCGTCCCCGATCGACCGGCCCGACCTGCAGGTCGTGCAGGAGGGCGTGGACGCGCAGGTGGGGCTGCTGTTCGGCCGCGACGGCAAGCTCTACATCCACACCGACCGCGACGCGCGCAGGGGCCGGGTGTGCGTCGCCGACCCGGCCGCTCCCGCCTTCGAGAACTGGCGCGACCTCATCCCCGAGGACCCCGAGGCGGTGCTGAGCGACTTCGCGATCCTCGACGACCTGGAGCGCCCGGTCATGCTGGTGGGCTGGACCCGCCACGCCATCAGCGAGATCACCGTCCACGACCTGGAGACCGGCGAGCGCGTCGGTGAGGTGCCCACGCCGGGGCTCGGCTCCATAGGCGGCATCACCGAGCGGCCCGAGGGCGGCTACGAGGCGTGGTTCGGCTACACCGACAACACCACGCCGCCCACCATCCAGCGCTACGACGCCAGGACGGGCGAGACCACGCTCTGGGCGGCCTCCCCCGGCGCGGTCGAGGTGCCCCCCGTGCGCACCTCGCAGGTCGTCTACCGGTCCAAGGACGGCACCGACGTCCGCATGCTGGTCATCTCCCCCGACGACGACACCGCGGGTCCGCGCCCCACCATCCTGTACGGCTACGGCGGCTTCGGCCTGTCGATGACCCCCGGCTACTCCGCGTCCATCCTGGCCTGGGTCGAGGCCGGCGGCGTCTACGCCATCGCCAACCTGCGCGGCGGCGGCGAGGAGGGCGAGGACTGGCACCGCGCGGGCATGCTCGGCAACAAGCAGAACGTGTTCGACGACTTCCACGCCGCCGCCGAGCACCTCATCGCCACCGGCGTGACCACGCCCGAGCAGCTCGGCATCTCCGGCGGTTCCAACGGCGGCCTGCTGGTGGGCGCCGCGCTGACGCAGCGCCCCGAGCTGTACGCGGCCGTCGCCTGCTCGGCGCCGCTGCTCGACATGGTCAGGTTCGAGAAGTTCGGGCTCGGCGCCACCTGGAACGTCGAGTACGGCACGGCCGAGGATCCCGAGCAGTTCGGCTGGCTGCTGGGCTACTCGCCCTACCACCACGTCAAGGAGGCGGTGCCGTACCCGGCGACGCTCTTCACCGTCTTCCAGTCCGACACGCGCGTTCACCCGCTGCACGCGTGGAAGATGTGCGCGGCGCTGCAGCACGCCTCGACGGGTGACCGACCGGTGCTGCTGCGCAACGAGACCGAGGTGGGGCACGGCGCGCGGTCGGTGAGCAGGACGGTCGACCTGTCGGCCGACACGCTCACCTTCCTCGCGCGGCACACGGGGCTATAGTCCGGGCGGCATGAGCGAGCTGGGGCTGGCCATGGTCGAGGCCACCCCAGCGCTGCGCTGCGGCCCTAGGTGCCGCGGCTGCGCGCGTACCGCGAGCACCACGCGCTCCCCGTGCGGGACGTATCGCCGCTGAGCGCCCCTAGCGCGGGAAGATGATCGTCTTGTGCCCGTCGAGCAGCACCCGCTGCTCGGCGTGCCACTTGACCGCCCTGGCCAGGGTCACGCACTCCACGTCGCGCCCGATGGCGACCAGGTCCTCGGGAGAGTGGCTGTGGTTGACCCTGGCCACCTCCTGCTCGATGATCGGCCCCTCGTCCAGGTCGGAGGTCACGTAGTGGGCCGTGGCGCCGATCAGCTTGACGCCGCGGTTGTGGGCCTGGTGGTACGGCTTGGCGCCCTTGAACGACGGCAGGAACGAGTGGTGGATGTTGATCGCCCGCCCGCTCAGCTTCTCGCACAGCTCCTGCGACAGCACCTGCATGTAGCGAGCCAGCACCACCAGATCCACCTGGTAGTGCTCCACCAGGGCCAGCACCTCGGCCTCCTGCCTGGGCTTGGTCTCCGGCGTGATCGGCAGGTGGTGGTAGTCGATCCCGTACGACTGCGTGAGCGGGCGCAGGTCGGGATGGTTGGAGACGACCGCGACGATCTCGATGTCCAGCGCCTTCGACCTGACGCGGTAGAGCAGGTCGTTCAGGCAGTGGTCGAACTTGCTGACCATGATCAGCACTCGCGGCTTCCTGGCCACCTCGCGAAGCTTGAACTCCATGGCGAAGTCCGGTGCGAGCGCCGCGAAGGCCCCGTTGAGCTCGTCCTCGCCCAGTGCCCCCGCGAACTGCACGCGCATGAAGAAGCGCTGTCCGACCCGGTCCCCGAACTGCTGGCTCTCGATGATGTTGCACCCTTTTCCGGCCAGCAGGCCAGAAACGGCGGCCACCACACCGGGCCGGTCGGGGCAGGACAGGGTCAGGATGTATTCGGCGGAGCCGGTCATTGCCTTCACTCTCGCGGGCGTCGGGTCATCGGTCGCCGCTGAGCCGATCTTGGCAACAGATCGGACCGGCGGCCATCACAGAGCGTACCGGACGGAGGCTCCGCGGCCGATCGTCCATCATCCGGTCGATCCCGGGTAGTTATCGGGATATCACGGGTTTGGGAGGGGCAACCCGGTCCTTCCGTTATGAGGGTTGTCCCATGGGCTGGGATGGAGTGCGTCTGTTTGGAGGCCGTCGTACTGATCGTGGTCGCTGGGCTCTTCGCCGTCGTGTCCGGGGTCAACGATGGGGGCGCGCTCCTCGCCACCGGGCTCAAGCTGCCCACGATCCGTCCGGCCACCGGCGTCCTCGTGCTCGTGCTGCTCGTGGTCACCGTCCCGGTGGTCACGCACCAGGTGGCGGTGACGTTCGTGACCAGGCTGGCCTCGTTCCGCGCGCCCGGCGGGGCGACGGCGATGACCATCGCGGTGATCTCGTCACTGGCGGTGGTGGCCTGGTTGAGCGCGAAGGGCCGGCCGACCAGCCTCACGCTGGCCATCGTGGGCGGGCTCACCGGGGCGGGGCTGGGCTGGGGACTGCCGGTGTCGCCGGGGTCGGTGCTGCTGGTGCTGGCGTTCGGCGTGGCGGCGCCCCTGGTGGGCGGGGCGCTGGCCGGGCTGCTCATCCGGGTACTGCTGGTGAGCACCACGGCGCAGGGGCTGTGGCGCTGGCACCAGGCGGGGTTCCTGTTGCAGAGCGTCGCCTACGCGGCCAACGACGGGCAGAAGATGCTGGCGGTTTTCATGATCGCGTTCGGCTTCTCGGACGCGCCGCTGCCGTACACGTCGCTGGTGGCCCTCCTCTTCGGGCTCGGCACCCTGTACGGGCTCCCCAAGGCGGGCCGTACGCTCGGCCGCGAGCTCATCGTCTCCAGGCCCGCGCACGGAGTGGCGGCCGAGCTGGCCGCGGGCGTGGCGGTAATCGCGTGCGCGGCCGTGGGTATGCCAGTGAGTATGAGCCAGGCCATCGCCGGTGGGCTCATCGGCGCCGGCGTGGCACAGGGCGGCGGCCGGGTCCGCTGGTACGCCGCCGTCAAGATCGTCACAGCCTGGTGCCTGACGCTGCCGGCGAGCGCGCTGCTGGGCTGGGCGCTGGCGGTGCTCGTGAAGGGATTCGCGGGCATGGGACTCTCATGAAGGGACGGCGAAGGTGACGCGCCTTTGCTCTTCGACTGGGGCGGGGCAGTGAAGCGGCTGCGGCGGATCCGCGACCTCATGACCGGTCGCATGGACAGCGCCCTCACCGAGGCCCTGCTCGGCCAGCTCGCGGCCACCAAGGAGGGCGCCTGGCTGGCGATGGCCATGATCGGTGGCGAGGTCGGCAGGACGGGGGCGCACGAGCAGATGCGCGTCATCGAACACCTCGGCGACGAGGAACGCGCCAGCCTCATCGAGGAGCTCAAGACGGCCGTGGTCACGCCCATCGACCGGGAGGACCTGTTCCGGTTGTCACGTGCGATCGACGACGTGCTGGACTCCTTGCGGGACTTCGTCCGCGAATCCCATCTCTACCGGGTCCCCGACCAGATCCGCTTCACTCCCATGCTCGACCAGGTCATCGTCGGCATCGAAGCCCTGGAGAGCGCCGTCCGCGACCTCGCCTCCCGCCCGTCCGCCGTGGCCCGGGACGCCCTGGAGGCGAAGAAGACCGGCGGGGCCATCCGGCGGATGTACCAGTATGAGATCTCGCGCATCTTCTCGGCAGAGCTGACGGCGGATGCGATGAAGGAGCGGGAGCTGGTGCGCCGCCTTGAGATCGTCGGGGTGGCCATCGGCAACGCGGCGGATGCCATTGCCGACGGCGCGATGAAACGGTGACGATCACACATAGCGGCGGTCGCTGGCGTCACGCCGCGCGGGCGGCGTGACGTTTATCCGAGCGGCGCTTACCGCGTGAGAGTGCTAAAGGCCGAGGGGACCCGCGAGGTCGGTCAGCTGGGTCAGGGCGTGGGCGAGGTCGGGCGCATCCGGGGAGAGGGGCTGGATGGCCACGTGGTCGGCGCCCGCGTCGAGGTGGGCCTGGATGCGCTTGGTGACGGCGCCCGCGTCGCCCCAGGCCACGATGGCGTCCGCCAGGCGGTTGCTGCCTCCGTCGGCGAAGTCGTCGTCCGTGAAGCCCAGCGTGCGCAGGTTGTTGAGGTAGTTGGGCAGCGTCAGGTAGTAGGCCAGGTGGGCGCGGGCGATCTCGCGGGCGCGGGTGGGGTCTGACTCCAGGACGACCGCTTGCTCGGGAATCAGGAGGCGGTCCCGGCCCAGGATCTGGCGGGCCTGGGAGGTGTGCTCCGGAGGCACGAAGTAGGTGTGGGCGCCGTCGGCTCTGTCTCTGGAGAGCTCCAGCATCTTCGGCCTCAGGGCGGCCAGGATCGTGGGGGCCGGGGACGGCGGTCTGGGGAGGATCTGGCCGGCCTGGTCCATGCCCTCCAGGTAGGAGCGCATCGCGGTCAGGGGCTTGGTGTAGTCGTGGCCGCGGCCCTTGACCAGGGAGCCGTGGCTGACCCCTATGCCCAGCAGGAAACGGTCGGGGAAGGCGTCGGCCAGCGCGACCCGCCCCGCCTCCATGGCCATGGCGTCACGGGCCCAGAGGTTGGCGATGCCGGTGCCGACCGCGATGCGCTCGGTGGCCGCCAGGAGGACGGCGGACATGGTGAGCGGCTCCTTGCTGCCTCCGCCTTCGTTGACCCAGAGCGAGCCGTAGCCCAGCTCCTCGATCCGGGCCGCCGCGCGCCGCGACTCCTCGGCGGGGGCCTTGCTGATCATGGGATGCCACACTCCGACGCGCCCGATGTCCACGGCCGCTCCCCTCGCGTAAGATGTTCGATCGAGATGGAACACTACACTGGTGTTCGACCACAGTCGAACAGGACACGCGGCCTGACGCACACGTCCCCGCTCGAGGTCTCGCTGCAGGCCGCCCTCGACGCGCTGGGCGATCCGATCCGCCGCCGCATCGTGCGGGAGCTGGCGGGCGCCCCCGACTGGGCGCGCGCCTGCGGCACGTTCTCCCACCTGCCCGTGGCCAAGTCCACGCTCAGCCACCACTTCTCGGTGTTACGCAACGTGGGGCTGCTCGAGCAGCGTGACGAGGGCGCCCGGCGGCTCAACCGCCTGCGCCGCGACGAGTTCGACGGCCGCTTCCCAGGGCTGCTCGCGCTCGTCCTGGACGAGGAGCAACCCGAGCCCTGACCGCTGTGTAACGTCTGTCCGGTGAACTCCACAGCGGGAGAAGAGGCCCGAACGGGCAGCAGCGATCGCCCGGCCGCCCGTGTCGTCTGCCTGGATCGCGACGGCAGGGTGCTGCTGCTGCACTGGTACGACTCGGTCAGCCGCATGGACGTCCGGGAGCCGCCCGGCGGCGGCATCGACCCTGGCGAGACGGCGCTGGAGGCGGCCAAGCGGGAGCTGACCGAGGAGACCGGACTGCCGGGATCGGCGGTGCAGGAGCGGTTCGTCGAGGTGGCGCGCGACTTCACGTGGCTCGGGGTGCGCTACGTGCGGACCGAGCCGTTCTTCCTGGCCACATTCGACGAGGCCCGGCCCACAGTGGAGCCGGGAGAGCTCACCGAGGAGGAGCGCGAGACCTACCGCGGTTACGCGTGGGCCGAGGAGTTGCCTGACGGGGTCGAGCCGCCCGAGCTGGCCGAGGTGATCGAGAAGCTCACGCGTTAGGCGAGGCGCACCGTGGTGCCCGCCGAGGCAACGGACAGGTCGCCGCCGTACGACTTCGCCGCCGCCGCCAGCGCGGGCTCCGACGGCGTGTCCGGCCACAGATGGGTGAGCAGCAGGCGGGCCACGCCCGCCGATGACGCGGTACGGCCCGCATCCAGAGCGCTGGACAGGTACCGTGCATCCTCTTCCGGCACCCGTTCCGGATATGTCGCCTCGGCCACCAGCAGATCCGCACCCGCCGCCAGCGCCACCAGCTCGGCGGACGGCCCGGTGTCACCGGTGTAGGCGATCACGCGGCCTCCCGCGCTCAGCCGCAGGCCGGCGTTCGGCACGTGGTGCGGCAGGTCGAACGCGTCCAGCCGGAAAGGGCCGATCCCGTACGGCACGCCGGGCGTCAGGTCATGCGCCACGAAGCTGCCCGCCAGCATGCGCCGGTTGTCCAGCGCCAGCACGGCATCCAGCGCGCCCGGCGGGGCGTACACCGGCAACACGGGAGCCGGGACGTCCGCGAGCGCACGGGCGCGCAGCAGCGGGTTCAGGTCGGCGCAGTGGTCGGGATGGCCGTGGGTGACCAGCACCGCGTCGACCTCGTCCGCCCGCATGCGCTCGAGCAGCCGCGGCAGGGTGGCGTAGCCGGGGTCGATGAAGACGCGGAAACCCTCCGCCTCCACCACGTACCCGCTGCAGGCCTGTCCGGCCGCAGGCCAAGCCCCACATCCCCCCAAAACAGTAAATATCACCATAACCCCTAGACGAAGTAGGAAAAATCAGAAATTATGCAAAACCGTGCTCATGCTCACCCGATCCGAGATCGAGCGCCTCCTCCCGGCGTCCGCCTACACCGACCTCGTCGAACAAGCCTTCGCATCGTACGCCCGAAGCGAAACCCCGCCGAGCCGCCTGGCCCACCTCGACAGCCCGCCCGGCGAGTTCCACATCAAGGCCGGCGGACTGAACGGCATCGTCGCCGTGAAGATCGGCGCCTGCTTCTACGACCGCCCCGCCACGCTGGGCCTGCCCAGCATCGTCGGCGTCATCGCCCTGTTCGACGGCTCGACCGGCCAGCCTCTCATGTTCCTGGAGTCCGCCACCGTCACCCGGCTGCGCACGGCGGCCGCGACCGCGGTGGCCGTACGCCACCTGGCGCTCCCCCACGCCTCCACCCTGGCCGTGCTCGGCACCGGCGCCCAGGCGGCCGCCCACATCGCGGCGATCCGCCACGAACGTCCCATCGAACGCGTCATCGTCTGGGGCCGCGACCGGGCCAAGGCGGAGCGGTTCGCGGCCGGGCAGAACGCGGAGAGCGCTCTGACGGCCCACGACGCGGCGAGCCAGGCGGACGTCGTCGTCACCCTGACCCCCGCCACCAGCCCGTACCTGGGCATGACGGACGTGAGACCGGGCGCCCTGGTCGCGGCGGTCGGCTCGGACGCCCCGGAAAAGCGTGAGCTCCACGACGACCTCCTCGCCTCCGCGGTCCTCGTCACGGACGTCACGCACCAGTGCGCCGAGGTCGGCGAGCTGCACCACCGCCCCGGCACCCCGGTCAGGGCCGAGCTCGGCGAGATCGTCGCGGGCACGGCGCAGGGCCGCAAGAGCGCCGAGGAGATCGTCGTCTTCGACTCCACCGGCACCGCGATCCAGGACGCGGCCGCCGCCCAGGCCCTCTACACGGCCGCGGTCGAACGCGGCGCGGGCAGCTCGCTCCCGCTGTGGAACTGACACGGGGTCGGTGGCCTCTGCGGGACTGACACGGGTCGGGGCTCTGCGGGACTGACTCAGCTCGGCGCCCTGTGGGGACGGTCCGGCCCGTCGCGGAAGTGACCGAGCTCGTCCAGCGTCGTCACCAGGAGCTCGCGGAGCAGCCTGCCCGCCACCTTCTCGTGCTCGGGCTCCACGGGCAGCCCCTTGCCCACCTTCTCCTGGTACACCTCGCGCTCGCGTACGTCGGTGTACGGCAGCGAGGTCATCCCGACGGCCACCGCGATCCGGGTGCCGCCGCGGGGCAGGACGGCCACGGTGTGCGTGCGCAGGCACGTCTCGTCCGGCGCGCCGTACCAGCCGCTCTTGACCCCCGCCCCCGGCGATCGGATGGCCTCACGCGCGCCGAACGCCTGCGACGCGCTGACCTGCCGCATCCACCCCATGATGGTCTCCGCGACCGGGTCGCCCGCGACGGCGGCCTGGGCGAGCACCGCGTACGCGGTCGCCACCTCGTCGGCGGCCACCTCGACCGAGCCGAACCGGGAGGGGTCGCCGTTGGGCGGCGACCAGGCGACGCCGGTGCGCCGGCGGAGGTCGTCGAGGATGACGCGCGGGCCAACGGCGAGCCACAGGTTGAGCGTGTCGGCGTTGGAGGACACGACCACGGCGGGCTCGGCGTGCCGCCGCCACCGGTCGGCGTCGGGGATGCGGGCCGCGCTCACCCACGCGTACAACGGCTTGAGCAGGGACGCGCAGCGCAGTCGCGCCAGGCCCGCGGTGACGCTCACCGTGCGGGCGGGTGGCCCGCCATAGCCGCGCCTGATGCCCGCGGCCTGGACGCTGGCACTGGGATCGAGGTCCTTCAGCAGCTCGTTGAAGCCCACGTTTCCAACCGTAGACCTAAGGGGCACTCCCCCAACGGCCTTCGTACCACTCCGTGCTCGGAGGTTCGCCGGGCAGCTCGCTCGCCCCAGGCGCGCGCAGGCCGTCGAGCGCGATGGTCAGCAGGCGCTCCTTGACGTGCGGATGCTCGCCCCCGGGCGCCGGGCGGCTGAACTGCTCCATGAGCAGCGAGATGTCGAGCGTGGTCACGTCGTTCCTCAGCACGCCGGCCGCACGGGCCCGGGAGATCAGCCCGTCGGCCAGCTCCGTGGCCTTCCTCGCCGTACGCCACATCTCGTCCGTGACCTCGATGGTGCCCGCGACCGGCGCGAGGGCGCCTGCCCGGTAACCGACGCACGCGCGTATGTACCGGCACAGGCCCTCCCACGGATCCGGCTCGTTCAGCCCGGCCTCGGCCGCCGCCACCCCGCGTTCCATGGCGATCACGCACAGGCGCTGGAGCAGCTCCTCCTTGGTGCGATAGCGGCGGTAGAGGCTGCCCATGCCCACGCCCGCCGCCTTGGCGATGGCCGACACCGGCGCGTCGAACCCCTGCGTCGTGAACACCTCGTGCGCCGCGCGCAACAGCCGCAGATCGTTCCGTGCCGCCTCGGCCTGCCTCCCGCGTGTGCCCATGCCGTACAGGATATTAGAATTTCGGAGCGAATCGCTCCGATAGACGGGAAGACTGACATGCGTGCAGTGGTATTGAGGCAGTACGGCGGGCCGGAGATGCTGGTCGTGGAGGAGGTGCCGGACCCCGTGGCCGGGCCTGGACAGGTGCTCGTGGAGGTGTCGGTGGCGGGCATCACGTTCGTGGAGACCCAGGTACGCGCCGACCGGGGACCGCGGCGGGCCGAGCTGCCGGCGATCCTCGGCAACGGCGTCGCGGGCACGGTCGTCAAGACGGGTGCGGGCGTGGACGAGGCGCTGGCCGGCGCAAGGGTGGTCAGCACGCTGGGCGGCTACGGCGGCTACGCGGAGCTGGCGGTGGCCGACGCCGCCGACCTGATCCCGATCCCCGACGGCCTGTCGCCCGAGGTCGCGGTGGCGCTGCTCGCCGACGGCCGCACCGCCGTGGGCCTCGCGCGGGCCGCCGCCCCGAAGCCCGGCGAGTGGGTGCTGGTCGAGGCGGCGGGCGGCGGCGTGGGGAGCCTGCTGGTGCAGCTCGCCGTCGCCGCGGGGGCCCGTGTGGTGGCCGCGGCGAGCAGCGCCGCCAAGCGGGAGCTCGCGGCGGGCCTGGGCGCGGAGCTGACGGTCGACTACACCGACCCTGCGTGGACGCGGCAGGTACGGGACGCGACCGGCGGCCTGGACCTGGTCTTCGACGGGGTGGGCGGCGAGCTCGGCGCGGCCGCGCAGGGGCTGCTCAAGGACGGGGGCCGGTTGAGCGCGTACGGGATGGCGGGCGGCCCGATGACCACGCCGGACCCGCGCGTGACGGCGGTCGCCTGGCCCCAGGTGGACCTGCGCGAGCTGGCCAGGGAGGCGCTGGCGCAGGCCGCCGCCGGACGCCTGCGCCCGGCCATCGGCGCCACCTATCCTCTGACGTCCGCCGCCGAGGCGCACGCCGCCATCGAGGCCCGCACGGTCACCGGCAAGAGCCTGCTCACGATCTAGATCGGCGAGGCCAGGCGACGGGACGCCCGGGAGGGTGTCAGGACCCGCGCGCCCCGGGGCGTCACGAGAGGCCGGCCCGGCGCTCGTCCGCCTCGGCCTCGGCGTCCCGGCCGAGGGCGTGCAGGGCGACGGCGCGGTTGGTGTAGAGGTCGGGCTCCGGCTGGAGTCCGATGGCCCGGGAAAGGTCGTCCACCGCCCCCTCCAGGTCCCCGGCCGCGTACCGCAGCACCCCCCGGTTCCCCCAGGCGGCCGCGAGCCCGGGCGCGCGCTCAACCGCCAGGTCCAGCGCCTCCCGCGCCTCCCCGAGCCGCCCCGCCGCCGTCTCCAGCTGCCCCAGCACCGTGAGCAGGTGCGGGTTGCCGGGCGCCAGGACAAGCCCGGCCGCGACGTCGGCCCTGGCTTCCTCGTCCCGGTCCGCGGCGGCCAGCAGCCCGGCCCGGTTGATGTACGCGTCCAGGTAGGCGGGGTCGAGCTCGATCACCCGGCCCAGGTCGGCCAGCGCCTCCTCGATGTCGCCCCGCACGGTACGCAGCTCCGCCCGGTTGTAGTACGCCTCGGGCAGCGGCGGCCCGGCCCGAATGGCCCGCTCGAAGTCGGCCAGCGCCTCCTCGTGCCGGCCGAGCTTGCACAGCAGGTTCCCCCGTTCCAGGTAGTAGTCGGGGAAGGCGGGGTCCAGCGCGATCGCCGCCGTGTAGTCCTCCAGCGCCTCCTTGACGTGCCCGAGCGCGGCCAGGAGCTGCGCCCGGTTGGCCAGCAGCACCATCCTGTGCAGCGGATGCCGGTCACCCAGCTCGCCCGCCAACTCGATGGCCGACTCGACCAGCGACAGGGCCGCGCCCAGCTCGCCGTGCCGCAGCTCGATCAGCGCCAGGCCGTTGCGGTCGAAGCCCAGCTTGAAGGCCCGTTCCGCGGGGTCCGGCAGCAGGCTGGAGATGGCGATGGCCTCGTTGATCCACCGCCTGGCCCGGCCCAGGTCGCGGCGGGCGGGGTCGGGGTCTCGGGCGTCGAGCATGGCGGTGCCGTACGCGCTGGCGGCGTGCATGGCCGGATCCTGACTGGCCGAGCGCACCCGGTCCCACACCGTCCGGGCGTCGTCGGTGCGGCCGAGACCGCCGAGCGCGGTCGCGGTGCGCTGGGCGAAGCGCCACCAGCGCTCGCCACCCGGCTCGGTCCGCGACATGCCGCGCTCCCCCAGCTCGGCGGCGGCATGCAGGAAGCCGTCGCGCATGCACCGGTCCACCAGGGCCCACAGCTCGTCCGCGCCACGGGTGTCGGGGGGAGGCTCGGGACCGCCGGAGTACAACGTGATCGTGAGCGTTTCTGGAGGGATGCGCCGCATCATGACGTCGAGCAGCTCGGTGTCCGTCGGGTCGGCCTCGGCGCCGTTGCACACCGCGATCGCCTGCCCAGGGCGTACGGCGTCGCGGAAGAACTCCGCGAGCCCGTTGGCCAGCCGCAGCGTACGCCGGGGCGCGGGCACGAGGATGCGCTCGTCGTCGGACAGGCCGGCGTCGATCGTGACCCGCCTGGCCGGCACGAGATCGGCCAGCTCTGGCGCCGCTGCCCGGATCTCGATGTCATGGGCCGCCACCAGGTAACCGTCCCGTTCCAGAGCCCGCGGCACCAGATGACGCAGCAGGGCGGCGGCGACAGTGTAAGGGCCGCGCGGCCGGCGATGTCCGTCGATCAACGGCGTCATCAGCCGCGCGGCCCTGTCTTGAGCGGATGGTTCGCCCTGGACTCTGAGATGGGACCTCGCCTCAGTCACCCCTTGTGAATGACGCTGGAGGTCCCCGCGAGTCGCACGGTGCCTGGCTTGCGGACAATGATGCGCTTCATGACGTACCTCTCCATTGGGGCTAATTCCCCATTATTAGGGCACCCCGCCGAATATCAAGATTTATGGTGAATAAGTGAGAGGTCAAAGGATAAAAAGCGCTGCCCTTTTGATTGACACTTCTAACCTATTGGGAACGAAACCAGCGGGGCAATGCCTTCGCCCGGGCCTGCTCGGCTTCCTCCATCAAGTCACATAGGCACCGCCCGAGCAGCGTGAGCGACTGGCAGCACCCCACCCCCGGCAGATTTCGAGCCCGCACGATGACCGTGGCCCGCTCGATCAGCCGCTCGAGGCTGGGCTCCCCGCCGCCCTTGAGCGAACGGGCGTGCCAGGGGCAGGACCCGGTGTTCATGCAGGCACTTTTGTCGATGTACGGAGGGGGAGCGCCGTCGAGGCGCAACTGATCCTCACGTTTGATCCTCAGATCGGCCAGCGCCCTGGCCGCCCGCGCCGTGACGGCGAGCAGATCCCGCCTGCCGTGGGAGTGCTCCTTCCCCAGGGCGGCGGTCCTGGAGGGGAGGGCGAGCAGCATGGCGCCGGCCATCAGACCGCCGCCGACGATCATGCTGCAGTCCACCTTCTCCTGGAACCAGATCACCGAGATCGCGGCCACCCAGAGGGGCTGCGACGACATCAGGATCGCGCTCGGCACGGCAGGCACGTGCGCCTGACCGTACGAGCGGGCCAGGAACCCCAGCGCGCACGACACCACGGCAAGATGCCCGAGTATCAGCCAGTCGGGACCGTTCGACGGCAAGGAGATCCCGTCACGCACGGCCACGACCCCGGTGAGCAGGCCGATGGTGAAGAGCTGGATCACGGTCAGCGCGTACGCGTGGAAGGGCTCCCCGCGCTTGGACAACTGCGCGAGCAGCAGCGTGTGGCCGGAGTAGAGCGCGGCCGCGGCCAGCGTGACCCCGAGCGCCAGCACGGAGACCTCGTGATCCTCCATCCCGCGCAGCAGCGTGAACACGGTCATGCCGGCCAGCGCGAGCACGACCCCCGCCCAGATCCGCCGCTGGACCTTCGCCTTGAACACGACGAGCGCCAGGATGGGCGTGATCACCACGCTGCAGCCGACCGCGAAGCCGGACAAGGAGGACGGCAGGCTGTGCAGCGCGATGGCCTGGCCGGCCTGACCGACCCCGAACATGACCCCGAGAACGACCCCGTTGAACCACGTCTTGCGTGGCAGCCCCCGAAGGCAACCCGGCCGGATGAGGAGGAGCGTGAGCGCGGCGATCAGGTAGCGCTCGGCGAGCAGATCCTCGACTGGTAACCGGTGGATGAGATCCTTCATCAGCGGAAACGCCGACCCCCATGCGGCGCTGACGAACAACAGAAGCACGGCTCCCGAGAGGGGGCGGGGAGCGGGTACGACTGCCATGGCAAAAGCATGCCACTACTATTCGCAGTCGCAGATGTACAGGGAGCAGCCGGTGAGGTTCCTCTACAACTCGGTGTTAAGAGCCTCACCCGCGGGTTCGTACATCCATATCCGCGGCAGAGAGAGGGACCGTTTCAGAAACGGCAGTCGCTGCGCGATGCGGCGGGTGACGGAAGAGACGCCGGCGGAAGGGGCACGCCGGGAGGGCCCGGGAAGGGGCACCGGGGAAAGCACGTGCACGGCCCCGGAGGGGTGAGGTTGGGGCCTGCGCGAGAAGGGCTTCTAGAGTTCGACGACCACGCGAGGGATCAGCCGTTTCTCCCCGTAGACGACGGTCAGGTCACCGACCCGGTGCCTGGAGAGCTCACGCCATCCCTGGCGCTCGTACAGCGCCAGGGCGGCCTCCTGGTTGAGCGTGGTGTCGCCTCTGACGCGCTCGAAGCCGAGCTCCACCGCGCGTTGTTCCAGAGCGTGCAGCATGGTCGCGCCGAAGCCGCGCCGCTGGTACTCGGGATGCACGCGCAGCCGGCAGATCTCGGCCGTGCACGTGTCGACGGGTTTCAGCCCGCCCATGGAGACCACCCGCGAGCCGACCTCGCCGACCAGGAAATCGCCGCCGCAGGCCACGTAGATCTCCTGGATGCGCGGGAAGTCGTCGTCGTAGTAGACGCCGTCGCCCGGCATCAGCCCCACCTCGGCGAGGCAGATCCGGTGGAGGACGAGGATGGTGTCGAGGTCGGACCAGCGATAGCGCCGGATCTCCAACTTCATGCACCGCCCCCCTTCAGCTGGGCCGCCCTGGGCCGGCGCAGCTCGGCCCTGAACTCCTCGAGTTTGGCATGGTTGGCGTCGCGCGCCATGATCGCCTGTTCGAGCGCCAGGGCGGGACGCATGATGAAGTCGGTCAGATACTCGTCACTGACCATCTGCAACGCCTTGGTGCCGATGTCCAGCGCGGAGTCGACCTCGCCGGAGATCAGGCGGCACTGGGCCTGGTCGAGCCGGATCAGCGTCTGGTCGAGGATGTGGTCCTCGTACTTCTCCAGCGCCTGGTCGAGCACCACCTCGGCCTCCAGCGTCTGGCCGAGCTTGGTGAGCACGTCGCCCTGGTAGAAGTAGAGCTGCTTCTCCGTGTAGCCGAAGGCCATGTCCTCCTGGTCTTCGGTCTTCATGTGGGAGAAGGCGCTGCGGGCCCTGGCCAGTGCGCGTTTGGCCTGGTCGACGACCTCTTTCTTGCTTTCTGACCCGGAGAGCATGGCCAGCGCCCTGGCCTCGACGACCGGCGCCATGGCCTGCGCGGGGCAGGGCGTGGAGCCGGCCAGGTCGCGGCTCTTCTTCGCCAGGTTGAGCGCCTCGCGGGCGTCCCCGAAGTAGAGGGGGACGAGCGACTCGCGGGCGGTGATCCACGCGCGCAGCGCGCGGTCGCCCGTCTCGTCGGCCGCGGTGCGCCCGGTCCTGAAGAAGGAGCGGGCCAGCCGGTGGTCACCGAGATTGATCATGATCATGCCGCTCAGCCCCGACAGCTGCGCCGCCATCCGCAGAAGGCGGTCCTGCAGGTCGATGGGCTGGCGGCGGGACATCGCCGTACGCACGGCGCTCATTTCGAGCAGCACGTCGCACAGGAGCCGCAGCGGGGCCGTCGTCGTGTATTGACGGCCGAAACTGAGCGTGGCCTCCTCCCACTGGTCGAGCATCGCGGCGGACACGGTGGCCGACACGAGTGTCTCGTCCATCCGGCGTCTGATGCCCTCGCACGCGCCGAGAATGGGCCCGTCGAGCGTGGTGACCAAGCGGGTCTCAGGGTTGAGCAGGTTGAGCAGCGTGCGGCGGAGGATGTTCTCGTCCTCCTCGGCCTCCGACTCGGTGACCATCGGCGTGAGCAGCAACTCCCGCTCCGTCGGCAATAACGGCCGCTGCTTGGCCTCTGCGACGATACTGGGCACTGCCTGCAGGCGGTGCCCGCGGCCACAGATGCACGGCCCGTCGTAGCCGAGCTCATGCGGCTCGACGCGATAGACGGTGCACAGGTAGTGCATGTATTCGGGCCCTGGGCGCTTGAGCCCGCTCTCGTAGGCGGACAGCAACGTCTCGCCGATGCCGGGCATCGACTTGTCGTCGCGCTCGAACAGGGCTCTGATCTGCTCGACGACGTCTGCCAACGCGATGCCGTACGACAGGCGGTGTGCCTTGATGCGGCTGGTGCCGAACTGTGACGTGCACTGCTCATGGATCTCGTCAGCTATCTGGGCCGAGGTCCGCCCGGCGGCCAGGCCCTTGGCCCTGATCCGCCGGGCGATCTCCGTTTCCCTGTGCTGTCTGCCGGCCATCCCGGCCCCTCTCGCGCGTGTCTCGACCGGTCCACACTTGGTGACTCAGCGTAGCGTCCACGTCGCTGTGCGCCTACCCAAGAGTGTGAACCAATGTCGGCAGGATGGAAACGCCCGCCTCCAAGCCTACGGATAAGGATCGTCCTCCGAGGGACTGTTTCTTACAACCCATGAGGTAGAAGCAACTCCCTGTGAGCGGGGGACCACCGTTGCACACGCCGTTGACATGAGCCATCTTTGGCGCACCAGCCAGATTCCCAAAGAGGGAGGGGACTAACGGTGGGGGACGACAACTTCGAGCATCTGAACCGTCTCGTGTCAGAGCTCGGCGCTCACGGACTGCTCGCACGGGTGGTCCAGACACAGGGCGGGCGTACGTTCGCACGGGTCATCAACCCGAACGCGACGAGCCTGTCGGAGAACGTCACCTGTCGGTCCACGAGCACGTCCGACATGCAGGACTGGTGGTACTGCTGGTCCTGGGGCGAGCGGATGCACAAGGCCGACGATCCGGCTGGGGCGGCCACCAAGGTCGCACGCGTGCTGGCCGCCGTGGGGGAGTGACGACGCGGTGACCCGGGTGGAGCGCAGCCACCACGGCTCACCGCACCCACGACGGCGTCAACGGAGCCGGCGGGGCGGCCGGTGCGGAGGGTTCCCGTATGCCGGAGCCCTGGTCGCCCCGCCGGTTCCGGCCCCAGGCGCGGCCGGACGTCGTGCCGCGCCTGCGTGAAGCCACCTGCCTGGTCCGCCGGGCAGGTGTTCGGGGGATCCCTCCCGGAACCGGCACGGGACATGCTTCCGGGTGCGTGTCCCGTCCCGAGCCGTCCGTCATCGGAGCGTCCGCTCTCTCCCTCCGCGGCCCAGAGAGCAGGCGACCCCGTCTTCCCCGGCGTGATGTGACGGCGGGCGGTCCGGTCGGCGGTATTTTTGGATCGAAACGGTCCAATGAGCCGACCGAACCGCTTCCGGAGGGGGATCTACCCAGTGTTACTGCTGGTGACACCGTCGCCACCACCCGCTTCCCCATCGAGCACGCTCGATCTGGGAAGTATGGCTCAGGCAGTGAGCGTGACGTGCAAAAATGACCCGCTCTGCTCTACGCTAGCCGGGATGCTCGACAATGAGACCTGGGCGACAGTGGCGGCGACTGCGATCACCATTGTCCTGATCCTCGTGTTCGCGTTCGTGATCCGCAACATCGCGCACAGGATCATCACGAAAGTGGTCGACCGCGCGGCGACGGGTGGGTCGATCGCCAGCAGGTTCCGTAAGAACGCGGCTCCCGACGGCATCGACGCGCTGCTGCACGAGCGGCGCAAGCAACGGGCCGAGACCATGGGGTCGGTGCTCAAGCACGTCGCCTCCATCGTCATCCTCGGCACCGCCGTCCTGACCGTGCTCGACCGGCTGACGATCCCGATCGCACCCCTGCTGACCAGCGTCGGCATCCTCGGCGTGGCCATCGGCTTCGGCGCGCAGGAGCTGGTCAAGGACTTCATCGCGGGCATGTTCATGCTGCTCGAGGACCAGTACGGCGTGGGCGACGTCATCGACGCGGGCGCCGCGGTCGGCACCGTGGAGGCGGTCACCCTGCGCGTCACCAGGCTGCGCGACGCCGACGGCCGCGTCTGGTACGTCCGCAACGGCACCATCACCAGGGTCGGCAACGAGTCTCAGGGCTGGTCGCGGGCCTACGTCGACGTCCCCGTGGCCTACGACACCGACCTCACGAAGGTGCGGGCACTGCTCGAGCACGTGGCTGAGGAGATCTGGGCCGACGCCGAGCTGCGCGAGAGCAAGATCGTGGAAGAGCCCCAGGTGTTCGGCGTCGAGCAGCTGTCCGACAGCTCGCTGGTCTTCCGCATCACCGCCAAGACGCTGCCCACGGCGCAGGCGCAGGTGTCGAGAGAGCTCAGGATCAGGGTCAAGGCGGCGCTCGACACCGCCGGCATCGCCTTGGTCGCCACCGCATAGTCTATGAGCGTGAGCGAGACCTCCTTCTATGACGCCGTTGGGGGCGAGGAAACCTTCCGGCGCCTCGTCCACCGCTTCTACGAGGGAGTGGCGGAAGACCCCTTGCTGCGGCCGCTCTACCCGGAGCCCGATCTGACGGCCGCCGAGGAGCGGCTGCGGGGCTTCCTGATCCAGTACTGGGGCGGGCCCAACACCTACAGCCAGCAGCGCGGTCACCCGAGGCTGCGCATGCGGCACATGCCGTTCGTGATCGGCGAGCCCGAGCGGGACGCGTGGCTGCGGCACATGCGTGACGCGGTCGACTCGCTCGACCTGCCGGAGGAGCAGGAGACCAGGCTCTGGGACTATCTGGTCTACGCGGCCCACAGCCTGGTGAACTCACCTACATAACGGGCATGACACGCCACATGGATATCCCCTGGTGGCGTGACGCCGTCGTCTACGAAATTTACGTTCGAAGCTTCGCCGACGCCTCAGGAGACGGCGTCGGCGACCTGACCGGGGTGCGCGAGCGCCTGCCGTACCTCCAGCGGCTGGGGGTCGACGCCATCTGGCTGACGCCCTTCTACCCCTCCCCCATGGCCGACGGCGGCTATGACGTGGCGGACTACCGCGGCGTCGATCCGCTGTTCGGCACGCTGGCCGACTGCGAGTCGCTGGTCGCCGACGCGCACGACCACGGGCTGCGGGTGCTGGTCGACGTCGTGCCCAACCACAGCTCGTCCGAGCATCCCTGGTTCCAGGCGGCGCTGCGGGGCGAGCGGCGCGACCGGTACATCTTCCGCGACACCATCAACAACTGGCAGTCCACGTTCGGCGGGCCCGCCTGGACGAAGGTGGCGGACGGGCAGTATTACCTGCATCTGTTCGCTCCCGGGCAGCCCGACTTCGACTGGCGCAATCCCGAGGTGCACGCCGAGTTCCTGGACATCCTGCGGTTCTGGCTGGACCGGGGCGTCGACGGATTCCGCATCGACGTGGCGATGGGGCTCTACAAGGCCGAGGGGCTGCCCGACGTGGGCGACCAGTCGTTCAAGTCGGTCTCGCCGGTGTGGGGGCAGCCCGAGGTGCACGACGTCTACCGCGACTGGCGCAGGCTGCTGGACGGCTATCCGGGCGAGCGGATGGCCGTGGGCGAGGTGTGGACGGACAGCTCCGAGGACCTCGCCCTCTACGTGCGCCCCGACGAGCTGCACCAGAGCTTCAACTTCGCCTGGCTGCAGGCTCCCTGGTCGCCGACGGCGTTCAAGAAGGTCATCGAGGACACCCTGGCCGCCGTGCCGTTCGCGACGTGGGTGCTGTCCAACCACGACGTCGTACGCCACCGCACCCGCTACGACGCGGCCGACCCCGGCACGGGCCTCGCGCGGGCCAAAGCGGCGCTGCTGACGATGCTGGCGCTGCCCGGCTCCGCCTATCTCTACCAGGGCGAGGAACTGGGGCTGCCCGAAGTGACCGACCTGCCCGACGAGGCCAGGCAGGACCCGGTCTTCTTCCAGTCGAAGGGCGAGCTGCCCGGGCGCGACGGGTGCCGGGTGCCGATCCCGTGGACGGTGGACACCCCCTCGTACGGGTTCTCGCCGGGCGGGGTCGAGCCGTGGCTGCCGCAGCCCCCCATGTTCGCGGAGCTGAGCGTCGAGAAGCAGGAAGGGGACGCCGGCTCGACGCTGGAGTTCTACCGCCGGGCCCTCGCCCACCGCCGTGACCTGGCACGATCAATTCCTTACACCCTGGAGTGGCTGGATTCTCCCGAGGGTGCGCTTTTCTTTACCCGCGGCCCGCTGACCTGCGCCATCAACTGTGGCCTCGGGCCCGTACACCTGCCCGAGCACGACGCCGTGCTGCTGTCGAGCGGACCGCTCAAGCGGGGCCTGCTGCCGCCCGACACCGCGGTGTGGCTGCGGCGAGACTCATAGCCCGCGCGGGCGCTCGCCACGGGCAGGGATGACGGGCAGCGACAGCAGCGCGCAGGCCAGGCCCGCCGCGAAACCCGCCCAGAACCCGGCGTGCTCGATCAGCACGCCGGCGAGCGGCGTCACGGCGAGCGAGACGGTGTTCTGGATGGTGTTGTGGGTGCCGAGCACCCGACCGGCCCAGGCGGGTCCGGCCAGCTCGCCGGCCGCCAGGTAGGCGAGCCCGTTGCCGGCCACGGTCATCACGGCGGCCAGGGCGAGCATGGCGGGTCCGAGCGAGCCGCCGGTGAGCGTGCCGGCGACCAGCAGCGCCAGCACGCAGAGGCTGCCGATGGTGATCAGCAGCAGGGGCCGCATGCGCAGGCCGGTCCTGTCGGACCAGCGCCCGGCCGCGATGCGCACCGCCGCCCCGCCGATCGCCGCCACCCCGAACAGCTGCCCGGCCGCCACGCTGTCCCAGCCGTACAGGCGCACCAGGCAGGTCACGCCGTACGTGCTGACCACGATCTGCGGCACGACGTGCAGGGCGCTGGTGGCGTGCACCCGCCAAAGAGCGGGCTGCCGGTACGGCGTGCCCACCGGTGCGGTGCCGGACCCGGAGATCGTGTGCGGCGGCTCGGCCAGGAAGAGCGCGGCCAGCACGGCGGCCAGCAGGCTGACGGCGGCGCAGACGGTGAGCACGCCCGGCAGGCCGTGCGCCCGCGCGACCGGCGGGAGGACGAAGGCGCCGATGGCCATGCCGAGGGTGAAGGAGACCTGGCGCAGGCCCATCGCGACGCCGCGCTCCGGCGGCTCGAACCAGCGCAGCACGATCCGTCCGCCGCCGACCAGCGCGGCCGAGCCTGCAGCGCCGGCCACGGCCAGCAGCGCGATCACCGCCCACGTCCGCTCGACGAACGCGACCGCGGCGAACAGCACGGCCGCCAGGCCCACGCCCGTGCCCAGGACCAGCCGCTCGCCGTGCCGGTCGGCCAGCGCGCCCCAGGCGACCAGGGCGAACAGGATGCCGATGCCCGGGGCGTTCGCGATGATCCCCGCCATCGGCAACGAAACACTGAAATGTCGCTGTATTTCGGGCAGGATGAGGGGCAAGCCGCCGAGTCCTAAGGTGACGCTGGTGTGCGCGTTGACGCCCAGCGCCAGCATCAGCCAGCGCTTCACGAGAAGCGTTTGAGGTAGGCCAGTTCACCCTCGCTGAGCCTGCGCGGGGCCGCCCGCTCCACGTCGTAGGCCGCGAGGACCGACTTGGCGGTGACGTACACCTCGCGGTCGTCGCGGATCTCGTACTGGAGCGCGAACCGCACCGCCCTGATCTCGGTCACCCACGTCTCGACCAGCACCGGGTCGGCGCGGAAGCCGAGCGGGCGGCGGTAATCGATTTCGTGGCGGGTCACCACCAGGCCCTTGAACGGCTCATCGCCCGCGGTGTACGGATCGATGTGGAACATGCCGAAGCGGGCGTCCTCCAGGTAGTCAAGGAAACGTACGTTGTTCACGTGGCCCTGGGAGTCGATGTCGGCGAATCTCACCGTCCGGGGGTAGACGTGTCGCTGGGGCTGGGAACGTTCAACCACGTCCGCAACCGTACCCGCCCGGGACATGTGGCCTTGCGTCAGGATTACCCTACTATTTCTAGATTTTAATCCTAGAATCAAATTCTGTACGAGAGTTCGGGCGCCTGACCAGAAGGTGACGTACCCGACGCGGCCGGAGCAGGCGCTGATCTACCGGCTGTCCGGCGACTACAACCCGTTGTACAGCGATCCCGAGTTCGCGGCCAGAGCCGGGTTCGACCGGCCGATCCTGCACGGGCTGTGCACGTACGGGGTGACGGGGCGAGCGCTGGCCAAGGACGACGGCACCGTGGTGCTCGGCCGGGGGCGCGCCACCATCCTCCCGCCCTGAGGTCAGCCCTCCTCCAGGACCTTGAGGGGGTCGAGGCGGCGGATCAGCGTCATCGCCGCCTCGATGACCTCCTGCGCGTCCTCCTCCATATCCGAGGCGGCGACCTCACGCGCGGCCTCCTCGATGATGCTGGTCAGCACGGCCACCATGAACCGGTCGAGCGGCTCGCCGCCGGCCCTCAGCAGCACCGCGTTCTGGCGTACCCACTCCCGGCCCCGCGTGCGGCGGATCAGCTCGAACCCCGGCGGCCCGTCCCCCTCGATGAACAGCCTGACCAGGTCACGCCGCTCCCACGCCCCGGCGAGATACGCGCGCGCCCCGGCGATCAGGAGCTCGACGGGGTCGTCCACGCCCTCCTGCTCGGCCTTGGCCACGCTGGCGGCCGACGCCTCCTCGTGCGCCGCCTGGTGGTGCTCGTACAGGGCCAGGAACAGCTCGGCCTTGCCGCCGAAGTGGTGGTAGAGGCTCCCGACGCTGGACCCGGCGCGGGCGACCACCTCGGAGACGTTGGCCTCGGCGAAGCCGTGCTCGCCGAAGACCTCGCGAGCCGCCTGCAGCATGCTTTTGCGGGTCTGGGCGGTACGGCTCCACTCCCACGAGGACTTACGTGCCACGCGCCGATTATAGGCCCGGGAATTCTAGAATTAGGTTCATGCGGTTCATGCCGCGGTGCTCCTTTTGGCAGCCGGGAAGGCTACGGGTTCGGTGGCCCCGGCCGCAGCGGAGGAACCATGACAATGGCCTCACGCGTGCTCTCGACGATGTCGACGAGTTCCTTCTCTTCCCGAGCCGGCACCTGGAACTTCGCCAGCGTCAGATGCAGGTCATCCATGAAGGCATCCCACTCGTCATCGGTGATGGCCAGGTGGCGGTGCGAATCGCCCATGGGCCGTCCCGAGTACTGCTGCGGACCGCCCCCGGCCCAGCAGACCATCTCCGTGACCAAGAACTTGAAGCCTGCCGGGGAGACCCGATGGTGAGCCTCGTTCACGGCCGGGTTCTTGTTCAACCGGGGATCGGTCATGATCCGATCGATGAGGTCGTCAACCACCGTGGCGATGTTGTAGACGCCTCCGAGGCGGTCATAGAGCGACGGAGTCTCGTTGGTTGGCATCGGCCCTCCCGGCTTGCGCAGCTCGCGGGCTCGGCGCGCCGTACAGAGCTGCGGCGCGCCTCTTGCTGGCTTACTTACCCGCACGTTACGGCGGATGTCTCGCTTGCCGGATCTGTGACCGTTCACTACCCCTGCCTGGGGCGAAATCGGCATGATCGACGCCTAGCATGAAACCCGACAAAAGGTACAGAACGGACGAGTTTGTCGCCTCGATAGAGACATGGGGGCGGATGGAGATGACAAAGAAGATCCTCGCAACGGGGATACTGATGGCCTCGACGCTCGTAGCCCCGACCGGTCTCGAGACCACCCAGGCGGCCGCCCAAGCAACGCCCACCTTGACCATGACCGCATCAGTCCCGTGCGGGTGGGGCGGATGCGAGCGGAAACTGGGTCACAAGGGCTGGCACCAGAAGAAGGGGAGCTGGTGCAGGAAATCTGAAGGGTGCGCCAGGGAGGAGGGCCACGGCGGCTGGCACCACAAGAAGAAGGAAGCGTGCGGATACGGCGAGTTCTGCGACAGGGATCGCGGTCACAAGGGATGGCACCAGAAGAAGAAGGGCCCGTGCGAGTACGGCGGGTTCTGCGAGAGGGCGCCAGGTCACAAGGGCTGGCACCAGAAGAAGTCGACGTCGTGGACCGACTGGCTGCCGAAAGGCTGGGGGAACAGTGGGCCGAGCGAGCAGGGTCGTACCGGCTGGGGCCACCAGGGTGGGCAGTCAGAGACTCCTCCAGCAGGCGGCCAGCATGACGCAGGCGCCGGCCACTGAATCCCCCAGCCAGGACTAGGCATCCTGGCGGGCAGTCAAGCGGCTCTTGGCGACGCTGGGCGGGCTTCTCACGTCGCCATGCGTCAGTATGGTCTGCGCGCTTGAGCGCCTCCACGCTGATCACGGCTGGCGTGGGCCAAGCCCACACCGCGGCGTAAAACTCCAGGTCAGCCCTCTGATCAGCAGCTGACTGTGAGCCCTTCAGTCACGGGCGGCGGGTGGTGCCGCCCGTGACGTGCCGTACGAGATAGGGGTTGTGCTCTTGAGACGGCACTCAGTCGCGGTGGAGCTTCCGGTACGTGACACGGTGCGGGCGGGCGGCGTCGGCACCAAGGCGCTCGATCTTGTTCTTCTCGTAGTCGGCGAAGTTGCCCTCGAACCAGAACCAGTTCGACCCTTCCTCCCACGCCAGGATGTGCGTGGCGATGCGGTCGAGGAACCAGCGGTCGTGCGAGGTGATCACCGCGCAGCCCGGGAAGTCGAGCAGGGCGTTCTCCAGCGACGACAGCGTCTCCGTGTCGAGGTCGTTGGTGGGCTCGTCGAGCAGGAGCACGTTGCCGCCCTGCTTGAGGGTGAGCGCGAGGTTGAGCCGGTTGCGCTCGCCGCCCGAGAGCACCCCAGCCTTCTTCTGCTGGTCGGGCCCCTTGAACCCGAACGCCGCGATGTACGCCCTCGACGGCATCTCCACGTTGCCGACCTTGATGTGGTCGAGCCCGTCGGAGACGACCTCCCAGACGTTCTTGTTCGGGTCGATGCCGCCGCGGCTCTGGTCCGCATACGAGATCTTGACCGTGTCGCCGACCGTGATCGAGCCGGTGTCGGGCGTCTCGCTACCGGTGATCATGCGGAACAGCGTGGTCTTGCCGACGCCGTTGGGACCGATGACCCCCACGATGCCGTTGCGCGGCAGGTCGAACGTCAGGTCCTCCATCAGCAGCCGGTCGCCGAACCCCTTGGTCAGAGTGTCGGACTTGATCACCGTGGTGCCCAGGCGCGGGCCCGGCGGGATCTGGATCTCTTCGAAGTCAAGCTTGCGGTACTTGTCCGCCTCCGCGGCCATCTCCTCGTACCGCTGGAGCCGGGCCTTGCTCTTGGTCTGGCGGGCCTTCGGGTTGGACCGGACCCACTCGAGCTCGTCTTCCAGGCGCTTCTTCCGCTTGACGTCCTTCTGGCCCTCGACCTTGAGGCGCTGCGCCTTGGCCTCCAGGTAGGTGGAGTAATTGCCCTCGTACGCGAACGCGCGGCCGCGGTCGAGCTCCAGGATCCAGCCCGCGACGTTGTCGAGGAAGTAGCGGTCGTGGGTGACTGCCAGCACCGTGCCGGCGTACTTCTCCAGGTGCTGCTCCAGCCACTGCACGCTCTCGGCGTCGAGGTGGTTGGTCGGCTCGTCCAGCAGCAGCAGGTCGGGGGCCTCGAGGAGCAGCTTGCACAGCGCGACCCGGCGACGCTCACCACCGGACAGCTTCGTCACGTCGGCGTCGGGCGGCGGGCAGCGCAGCGCGTCCATGGCCTGCTCGAGCTGGCTGTCGAGGTCCCATGCGTTGCGGTGCTCGAGCTGGTCCTGCAGCTTGCCCATCTCTTCCAGCAGCTCGTCGCTGTAGTCGGTGGCCATCTGCTCGGCGATCTCGTTGTAGCGCTGGAGCATCGCCATCGTCTCGGCGACGCCCTCCTGCACGTTGCCGAGGACGGTCTTCTCCTCGTTGAGCGGCGGCTCCTGCTGGAGCATGCCCACCGTGAAGCCCGGCATGAGCTTGGCATCCCCGTTGGACGGCTGCTCCAGGCCGGCCATCATCCGGAGCAGCGTCGACTTTCCGGTGCCGTTCGGGCCGAGGACACCGATCTTGGCTCCGGGCAGGAACGACAGCGTGACGTCGTCAAGGACAACCTTGTCGCCGTGCGCCTTGCGCACGCGCTGCAGCGTGTAGATGTACTCCGGCATGCCCTCTAGCTTAGGGGCTCCGAGCCTGGGCTTCCGCCGCTCCTCCCGCAACGCCCCGAACGACGGGATCCCGCCTACGGCGACCGCGCCCGTCCCACGCACCACAGCCCCGTGAGCGCCGCCCCCACGACTGAGCGCCATGTCCGCCAACGGCGGGATGGATCGTCTTTGCGGACAGCGGCGCAGGACAACGCCCGTCCGAGTCGGCGGTCTCGTTGAAGACCAGGTGTCACCGTCAGAGTCGGTGCGATCGGGGCGAAGTCGGGAGGCGGCGTCGCTGGGAGAGGAAGCCAGGAGGCAACGCCCCTGAGGGGACGGAGCCGGGAGGCGGTCTCGTAGGCGACGACGGACCAGAGGTGCTCTCGTCGGCGAGGATCAGGAGGTGGTGTCGTTGGGGAGGGAGCTCCGGGGTGGTGCTTGCACGGCAGGGATGCAGACGCGGTCGCGCCCCAGTTCCTTCGCCCGGTAAAGCGCCAGATCGGCAGCGGCCAGCAGGTCGATCAGGTCGTCTCCATGGATGCTCATCAGAGCCACCCCGGCCGAGATGGTCACCCTGATGAGGTTGTCGTCGGCGGGGATCGCCATGTGGCCGATGCGGGTGCGGAGGCGTTCGGCGACCTGGCGGGCCTCGCGGCCGTCGGCGCCCGGCAGCAGGACCACGAACTCCTCGCCCCCGAACCGGCCCACCACGTCATAGTCCCGTAGCTGGGTGCGCAACGTGGACGCCACGCCCACCAGCACCTGATCGCCGACCAGGTGGCCGTAGGCGTCGTTGACCCGTTTGAAGTGGTCGATGTCGATGATCAAGACCGCCAGGGTGCCGCCCGTCCGGCGCGCTCGGACGATCTCGGTGTCGGCCTCCCGCTGCCAGGCGGCGGCGTTCAGCAGGCCCGTCTTGGCATCGGTACGGGCGGCGGCCTGGAGTTGGGCGTGGAGCAGGCTGCGCTGCAGCAGCACCACCGGCGGCAGCGCCAGGATCAGCAGAGCCAGGTTCAGGCCGCAGCCGATCGCGACCGTGACGCCCAGGCAGAGCTCGACGATGTCCAGGATCATGCTCTCCCGGTCCCACAGGACCTCCCGCCACGTGATGTCCGGGTCGGCGGTGTGCGCGGCGATCGCGATGAGGGCGATGTTGAGCAGGGAGAACAGCACGGCCGCGGCCACCGCGTAGAGGATCGGCGGGCCGCTCCCCTGCGACAGCACCCACGGGTCATCGACGAACCAGTGGAACGCGACGGAGGCCGTACACCCGGCCAGCCCGATAGCGGCCGAGGTGAACACCCGGCGGTAGAGAACGGTCGCGCGCACCCGCACCTGCAGCAGGACCTGCAGCACGATCGGCGCGAAAATGGCATACAGCGGCGGCAGAAGCAGCGCCACCGGTAGCCACCAGGCCGACAACAGGTCCCGCGAGACCCCGGCGGGCATGCCCAGCCTGCGGGTGGCCTCGATGCAGACCGCGCCGCACGCCATGAGAGCGCCGAACGTGAGCAGGTCGCGCCACTGGAAGACAGTGGTCACGGCGCACACCATGATTGCGGCCAGGTCCAGAGCGACAATCGCGCACAGGTAGACCACGAGCGGGCGGCGTTGGCCCAGCAACGGCCAGCGGCCGGCCAGAGTTGACACACCGTCGCCAGACCTGATCGAGGCGTGACTGGTCGCCGCCATCTCGTCTCCTCCCTGACTAACGATGTGTAACACAATAATTGCGGAGTGTGCGATGTGCGATGGGAACGGATACGTTGGCAATGACTACACACACCTGCTCACGCCAAGGGCAGGCCGTGTTGGACAGCCGTGCCGGAAAGGAGCAACCATGGTGCAGGGCGTGATCTGGACCTGACAGATGCTCTAGCCATCTGCCGTGGGAAACACACCATCGGCCGCCCTCGGGGTGTTAGTCACGGGAACCACGGCCGGTGCCCCCCTCCTCCCCCCTCCACCCCTCCACCCCAATCTCCGTCTGCGTTTCTGCACGCCTGCGCTGCTTCCGCCAGCGCCTCCTGCTCGCGACCGCCCTCCAGGTCCCGTACGTCAGGTGTGCGCGGATGACGACGCGGGCCGCGCCTTTCCTGGGGCGGCGCCGCGCCGTCCGGGGCCGGGATCGGGGCGACTGCCCGAGCCCGGCACCCGGCCCGCTCATGTGCGACCGGCGGCCGATCCGGCCGGCACCGACGGAGCCTCGAGGGAGGCGGCGCGGTCGAGCACGTCGTGAATGAGGCCGACCACCTCGTCGGGGGTGAACTCCATGGCGTTCTCGCCGACGCTCACCTCAAAGGCGCATCGGCCGGGCTCGGACGCGGAGCGTACCCGGCCCCAGAGTTGGATGCCGCGCTCGGCGAGGATGTCCGCGCCGGCCTGCTCGACGGCGCGCCGGTCGGCGGGCAGGTGGATGTGGAACAGCGGGGTCTGCGGTGGGTCGGGGTAGGCGCGGGCGGCGCCGTCCGCATTGATCGCGGCGGCGATGGCGATGGCGTGCTCGCGGTAGGCGGGCATCTTCTCGGCCAGGGTGTCGAGGTGGACCAGCGCGGCCAGGGCGAGCGGCCAGGCGTCGCGGATGCCGCCGCCGAGCCGTTGCCGCCACACCCTTGCCACCTCCACGGTGGCCGCGTCAGAGGCGAGCACGGCGCCGCGCACGCCCTGCAGGCTCTTGTAGAGCGAGACGTAGACGGTGTCGAACAGGGCGGCGATCTCGTCGAACGGCTGACGGTAGTAGGCCTGGGCCTCCCACAGCCGGGCGCCGTCCAGGTGCGCGGCGGCCCCGGTGGCGCGCACGAGCGCGACCTGCTCGCACAGCTCGTCCCAGTCGGGCAGCAGCCCGCCGATGTCGCGCTGCGGCAACTCCCAGACGACCGCGGCGAGGGGCTCGCCGATCGCCGCCAAGTCTGCGGCCGTCATCAGCTCGTGCAGGTCGCCGGTACGGCGCATCCGCAGGCCGTGGACGGCGTTGTAACCCTGCTCCTCCCAGGTGTCCAGATGCGACTGCGGATGAGCGGCGAACGTGCGACGCCCGCGCCGGTCGGCGTGCACGCGCAACGCCGACTGCTGGGCCATCGTGCCGCTGGGGAAGAACAGCGCGCTTTCCTTGCCGAGCAACTCGGCCAGCCGCCGCTCCAACACCGCGACAGGGCCGTCGGGGCCGTCGGCCGGGGTGTCGTCATCCACCAGGGCCAGCATCTGCTCCAGCAGCACGCGTGGCGTGCGCCGGATCGGCGCGTGCAGGAACAACGACCGCCGCACCGGCGGGCTGGTGTCGGGCATGAAACTCTCCTTCGTTGTCGCGGTCATCAGTGCACGCTGCATGAGGGCGCCTCGGCCGAACTGGTGGCGGTCATCGTCGGTCGTTCCGGTCTCGCGGACACGGCACAGCACCACCGTTCAACTGGTGCGCTCCCAGGTAAGCAGCGTGAAGGGGCCTTCTTCTCGCTCCCGGATGACCGGGGCGTCATTCGTCAGGCGGAATCCCGCGGAGGCGGCAACGGCCTGGCTGCCTTCGTTCGCGGGCTCGATGCGGAGAAGTATCCGGGTCATTTCCCAGTCCTGGAGGGCATGAAGAGTCATCAGCTCAACAGCCCGCTTGGCCAGGCCCTGCCGTCTGTACCGGCGGCCGATTCCGTACGCGATCTCTCCTTCACCCGGGTTTCCCGTACGGCGGAGCAGGACCTCTCCCCGTGGCCGATCCTCCTCGACATTGATAGCCAGGTTGATGCCGCGGTTCTCCGCCCTGGCCTGGTGGGCTTTGGCGAGGTACGCCGTGGCGGCGGCCAAGTCGAAGGGGGAGCGCAGTGGCGTCCAACGATCCATCTCCGGATCGTCGAAAAGCTCGGCCATGACCGGCAGGTCCTCCTGTGTCCACTCACGTAACCGGAGGCCGAGCCCTCGCAGTTCGAGTGGTCGCCGCACCGCCGGGCTGATGTCGGGCATGAACGTCTCCTTCGTTATTGCGACAGATGCGCAACAACCATAGAGGAGCCGTACGGGGGTTGGGTATATTCGGAGTCTGCTGATCCGCCGGTTTCGTCAGGAGGTGCGCGGCGGATTTCGGGGAGATCCCGGCTACCGGGGTGGCGAGGTTATCCGTGTTGGGCGTGCTGTCCGTGGTCGGTGACCTGGGCATCGAACCAGGCGTGCAGCGCCTTGATGAGGGTCGGATCGGAGGTGGTGTAGGTGATCTGGGCTCCGGTGGACGCCTCCGCGTAGCGGACGTCGATCCGGTCATGGCCGGCCTCGAGCTCGCGCAGCCCGGGCATCTCGCCGCCATGGATGGACGCCGGATCGCCGAAGTCGCCCTTGCTGAAGCGCGCGACCTCCTCGGTCAGGTGCTCGCGGATGAGCTTGATCTGCTGGGCGTCGGCGGGGTCCTTCGCGGTGACGGTCTGCATGCCCCCGGTGCCGGTCTTGGCGAAGCGGTGCATGGTGCGCTCCAGGTCGAACGGCATCACCTGGCGGCTCTTGGCCGCCACCTCCGCCTGGCGGGCCGACAGCGCCTGAGCCTCACTCTGACCGCTCTGGCCGCCCAGCGCGTACCCGGCCGAGGCGGCGGCGATCACCGCCAGACCGGCCAGCAGCAGCGGGACACGCCGATTCTTACGTCGCTTCTCAAGGTTCATCTATTGCCTCCGTGAGGATTTCCAGGGCGTGCAGGACGCCGCCGCGTTCCCCTTCCGGGACGCGGTCCAAGATCGAGGAAAAGCGCGCCGCTCTGGCCTTGGCCAGCTGCTCGGCGGCGTTCCTGCCGGCGGGGGTGAGCTGGACCAGCACACCGCGCCCGTCGTCCGGGGCCGGGATGCGCTCGGCCCAGCCCCGGTTGATGAGCTGGGTGACCAGGCGGCTGGTGGTGCTTTTTTCCAGGCGCAGCCGCTGCGTCAGCTCGCTTTGCCGCAGCGCGCCGTCCCTGGCCAGCTCGCCCAGCGCGTGCGCCTCCGACACCGGGATCGGCCGCCCGCAGGGGGTCTGGTCAGGCTGATGCAGGCCGAAGGCGCGGACGAACCGGGCCACGGCATCCTGAAGCTCACGCTCATCCGCCATGGTTCGACCCTACAACCATCTTGTTGTATGGCACAACTAGATGGCGCGGATCATCCTCGCCGTCAAGGACGGTGCGGTCCGGCCACTGGAGTTCCGGCCGATCGGTACGAACGGCTACGTCAGCACATCGCTCGTTCCCGGCTTTCGCAGCCGCCACTATCACCGTGTGACGCGGTGGCAGCCGAGCCAGCAGGAAGAATTCGCGGCGCCTCTCCAGCAGGGGTTGATCGCCCATCGGAACGGATCACCAGACTGGTTCGTTCATCCCGGCAGTCGAGGCGGACACATGAGATCCCGGGACGGTGGCCATGGCCGGCTTGCCCGTCCGGATCCAGGCCGGTCTTGGGCGCGATGCCGTCATCACGGGCTGGTCGTATCGGCTGATCGTGCTGGCCGAGGCCGACAGCGTGCAAGCCGCCGTGCGGGCGGTCGCCGGCGGCATCGGGGATCCGGGCAACCTGCGCATGCTGGTGATGGTGGACGCCGACCAGCTCGACCCGGTGGCCGACGCCGACGCGCTGGAGCAACTACGGCACGCTCCGGAGGGGCACGGCTGGCCTACGAGGTGGCCTATCAGGTGCGGACGCGCTGGTGGCGATGACTTCCGGCCGGTCAGCCCGTGACAGCCTGTGCCACCAGCAGCCCCATCGCCCCGGCGCCGAGCCCGCCCACCACGCTGGCGATGATGCCGGCGAGCGCGTAGAAACGCGAGCCGTCCTGGATCAGCCGCAGGATCTCGTAGCTGAAGGTGGAGTAGGTGGTCAGCGCGCCGCAAAAGCCGGTGCCGAGCAGCGCCGACCATGCCGCGCCGACGGGCAGTCCCGCCAGCAGGCCGAGTATGAACGACCCGGCCAGGTTGACGGCCAGAGTGCCCCAGGGGAACACCGAGTCGTGCCGGGACTGCACCAGCCGATCGGTCAGGTAGCGCAGCGGCGCTCCGATCGCGGCCCCGAGGGCCACCAGCAGCACCGTCATCGGCCGCCCCCGTGTCCGCCGCCGTGTCCGCCGCCGTGTCCGCCCCCGTGTCCGCCCCCGTGTCCGCCCGGTTGCCCGGCCGTGCGGCCCACGTAGCGGATCACCTCGACCTCGTCCAGGATCACCAGTCCCTCGCTGATCAGCTCGTCCAGCTGGGGCAGGAAGCCGCGGATCTTTTCCTCGGCATCGACGATGATGACGGCCACCGGTAGGTCCTCCGACAGCGACAGGATCCGCGTGGTGTGGATGTGGTTGGAGGCGCCGTAGCCCTCGATCCCGCGCAATACCGAGGCGCCGGCCAGGCCGGCCGCGTGCGCCCGATGCACGATCTCGTGATAGAGCGGCCGGTGATGCCACTGGTCGCTCTCGCCGACGAAGACGCTCAGCCGCAGCGCCGGCCCGTGCAGTTTCACCGCGGTCCCCTTTGCTCGCGTCGGCGCCGGCCCAGCGCCAGCGCCTGGCTGGTCGCCGCGGCGCCCACCCAGACCGCCAGCAGGGCGGCGACCAGCGTGGCGGCCAGGTAGGCCAGGGCCACGCCGGGCGCGCCGGCCCGCATCGCCTGGTGGATGTCCAGGACGTAGGTGGAGAAGGTGGTGTAGCCGCCCAGCACGCCCACCCCCCAGAACGGGCGCAGTAGCCGCCGCCCCGTCCACACTTGGTCGATCAGCGTCATGAGCACGCCGATCAGCAGGCAGCCGGACACGTTGATGCCGAACGTGGACCACGGGAAGCCGGTCGGGGCGTGGGGCAGCGCGGTGGAGAGCCCATAACGCGCGAGCGCGCCCAGCACGCCGCCGGCGGAGATGGCCGCCAGCACCGGCCAGGCCTGCGGGCGCAGCTCCGCCCGCATGGCCGGGACATGGACATCGACGTCGGAATCGACGGGCGCAACAGGCTCCTGCATATGGTCCTCCCTACCAGAACGACACACATCTCCCCTGGTAGGGACCGTTGGCGGCGAACATGGCCGCGGTTTCCCTCGATCGGGGCGGCGGGCCCCACCGCCGCAAGAACCTCGCTTTCGGGCGAGGTCTTGTCGTTCACTGTACCGGCAGCACCAGGCAGCTACCCAATCCTCATCACGTACGCCTCAGCTTCACAGCGCAGGTCTCGCAACTGACCAAACAAGATCAAAACTCAGGAACAGGCACTGACGAGTCAGCCCTCGGCTGATGCCGCGTCGTTGTCAGTAAGGACGCGGTAGACGCCGGCAACGGAACAATGCTTGCCCTTGTTCTTACCAGTGGGGATGACCAGCCTGCGGGCGATGTCGGGCACGGCCACGCCCCGCGCGCGCAAGGACCGGGCGTAGGCGATCCTGTCGTCGCGAACACCCTCGGTCGCCCGCCATGGCGACCGCGCTCACGGGCGGCGGCCTGGCCCTCCAGCGAGGGCCGTGATGTGGGGGCACCGGATGGGCGGCCGGTGCCCCTGCACGTGCGCCTATGCCGCTACTCGCTCCTCCATCGTCAGTTGCTCGGCGTCGCCATCTTCGTCGCCGTCCCCCATGGATGTCGTCTCGTCAGCCTCGGCGCCCAGGATGCGCACTGTGCCGCCCTCCGCTCCCAGGCTTCGCAGAGTGCGGTTCTCGTCCCCAACGGAGCGCGTAGTGCCGTCCTCTGCCTCCGAGGAACGCACCGCACTGCCCTCTCCGCTCAGAGAGCCTGCAGTGCTGCCCTCTCCGCTCAGAGAGCCTGCAGTGCTGCCCTCTCCGCTCAGAGAGCCTGCAGTGCTGCCTTCCTCTCTGAGAGAGCGCACGGTGCTGCTCTCCTCGCTGACGGAGCGCACGGTGTTGCCCTCGTCTCCCAACGTGGGCGGGGTGACGCCGTCCGCTGCCGGAGTGCGTACCGCGTCGTAGTCCGTCCCCAGGGAGCGGTCGGCTTCCAGGGCGTGGAACGGGTTGGCCTCCGTCATGGATCCTGAGCGGGCGAGGCTTCGGACGCTGCGGGTGCTGCCCATGGCCCAGTCTCGGGTCTCGTCGTCCAGGCGGTCGCGCATCTCCCTGCTCATCGACGTGGTGCCCGAACGGTCTGGCTTGGTGAACATGCCGGTGCCCCAGCGCAGGTCGTGCCCCACGGCGTTGGCCTCAATCTCGGGCACGAAACGGCGATCACCCTCCGGGCCGAACTCGCGGATGCGCAGCTTGCCTGAGACCACCACGGGGTGTCCTGCACGGATGGAGGAGGCGACGTTGTCTCCCAACGTGCGCCAGCAGCGGACCGTGAAGCACACCCTGTCGCCGTCCATCCACTGGCCCGTCTTCTTGTCGAAGTAGCGATGTGAAGAAAACACCTTCAGGGAGGTGACCCTGCTGCCGTCCTCGAAGCTGTACTGCCTCGGCTCTGCCGCGACGTTGCCAGTGAGCGTGATGTAGATGTCGTTCATCCCGTGCCTCCCATGCGGCGGGCCGGCTGCCCGCGATCTGGGGAAAGGGTGCCGGGGAAGGGTCTGCTCCCGGGCTCTGGAACGCGGTCCTGTGGATGGAGGCGTCCGTGGTGACCGGGGCTGGGGATAAAGCCGCCACCCGCCGTGGCGGAGCCCGTAGGTGGAAACTGCCACCCACAGCGGCACAGGCCCGGGGCGGAAGACGCCAGGCACAGCGGCGAAGGCCGGGGGAAGGGTTGCCGCCCGCCGTGGCGCACGCGGCGGGCCAGGCAACGCCTCCCCCGGCTGCGGCAAAGCCGGGGAGGCGTCAGACCGACAGGTCTCTCAGGGCCGTGTAGAACGCGTGGTGGCGGGCCAGTTCGCGCTCCACCGGCTCCACGACCATCGTCGCCGACACAGCGGCCACCCGGCGCCTCATCTCGCGCTCCAACCGCTCCCGCTCCCGCGAGGCCCCCAGCTCGACGAAGTTGCGGGAGGCGATCCCCGACAGCGCTCCGAGCCCCAGCACCGAGGCCATCATGAGCCCCACCCACGGCAAGGCCGCGCTGTCGCCCAGGAGTTCCAGCGCCGGAGGCAACTGGCCGGGCATCAGCAGGCCGACCGCCAGCCAGGCCAGTCCCGCCACGAACGCCACCACCAGGGCGTGCTGCCACACCTTCAGCACCCGCCACCACGCGGGCACCCGATCCAGCTGCGGCGCCACCTCTGTGAGGTCCTCGGTCAGCGCCTGCGGGAGCTGACCGGCGCGGGACCTCGCCGCCTGGTGCACTCCAGTCCGCCACACGGGGTGCATCCCCACGGACAGCCCGTCGGCGAGCGCCTGCACGGCATTGGCGACCTCGGCCGACTGCGCGCTCACCGAACCGGTCGTGATGCCGCGGATCTCCTCCCCCACGTCCTGCAGACGCAGGCTCTTCAGCGGGTCCGAGCGGAACTTCGAGAACCACCGCGGGTACGGCCAGCCCACCCACTGGTTCGACCGCTCCGCGTAGACGTTCTCCATGGCCTCGCCCACGGCAGGCACGCCCACCGCGTCGCACAGGGCGTCCGTCAGCCCCATGCGGCGGGCCTCGTCCACCGCGGACGGCGCCGACAGGGCCTCGCCCAGCGGCATCGCCTTGCTGAGACGCTGCTCCAGCCGCTGCAGGTCGGCCTCCAGCTTCTGGATGGCGGCCCGCCGCCGGGCGACCGCCGTCGCGATGACGCTCCTGAGGCTCTCGATGCCCCGGCCCGTGACCGCCGAGGTGGGGACCACGCTGGGATGCTCGACGCCCTCGCGGCGCAGCAGGTCGTTGAGGTCGATGACCAGCTCGGCCAGCTCTTCCTTGGTGAGCCGGTCGGCCTGGTTGAGCGCGAACACGGTCACGGCCTCGTGCCCGGCCAGCTCCGTCACGTAGCGGCGGTGCGTGGACGCGTCGGCGTACTTCTGCGGGTCCAGCACCCACACCACCAGGTCCGCCAGGCCGATGAGGCGGTCGGCCTCGGTGTCGGTGAGCGCCCTGATCGAGTCGTGGTCGGGCAGGTCGAGCAGGATCAGCCCGTGGAGCTGGCTGTCGCTCTTGTCGAGCGCGCTGGCGCGGGAGAAGCGGTGCCGCCACTGGATCTGCAGCCAGTCGAGCAGCGGCCCCGCGCCCTCCAGCCCCCACACGCAGGCGTGCGTGCGGGCGGTGGTCGGCCGGCGTACGCCGGTGGGCGACAGCTCGAGCCCCGAGATGGCGTTGAACAGCGACGACTTGCCACTGCCCGTGCCGCCCGCCAGGGCGACGACGGTGTGCTCGGACGAGAGCTTGAGCCGCTCTCCCGCCTGCTGCAGCAGTGCGTTGGCCTCGTTGAGCAGCTTCCTGTCCAGCCGCCCCGGACCGTGCTCCACCATCTTGGTGAGCGCGGACAGCCGCGATGCCAGCCCGGACCTGGTGGTCATGGTCGTCATCGGACGACCTCGAGGTTGTACGTCGCCTGGTAGAGGCGGGTCGCCGCGGACTCGTCCGGGATGCCCGCGGAGTCGAGCGCTTGTACGTAACGCATGGATTCCTCGTCGAACAGCATGCCGATCCTGGCCCGCAAATCGCTGAGCGCCTTGGCGCCGATGCCGCGCAGCGACTCCGCACCGAGCAGGGCGTTGACCAGCCGGTGCGGCACCCCTTCGCCGTTGCTCCCGCTGAACATCGCCACAGTGAAGATCAACGCGAGCGAGTCGGGGTCGAACGACACCAGCTTCGACACCGACCGCTTGGCCACGCCGTCAGTGCGGACCAGCTCGCTCAGGTGCTCCTGCCAGGACGCGATGGCGCGGCCGGTGTGACGTACGAGATTGTCGGACGGCCGGTCGAGGCCCTCCGCGAGCGTGGCGCCCAGCTCGGAGCGGTGCCGCCAGCGCGCGACCACCTCCTCGCAGGCGCGGTTGGCGGCGGCGACGATCACCGACTCGAGCCCGGCGCGGATCGCCGCCTTGAACGCCAGCACCCGCTCCGGCGCCTGCTTGGCCGTCCGGCCGCGCTTGCGCAGCTGCAGCGAGCGCATGAGGTCGCCGGAGCCGGCGAAGTCCTGCCAGCGGGCCAGCACCTCGCCGTGCAGCAGCGAGCCGTTCTTGGACGCCTTGTCGATCTGGCTGAGCGCACTCTGGAAGGCCGCCTCCACGTCGCTGCGCAGCTCCGTCCTGAACGCGACCTGCCCCTCAAGGTGCCTGGCCAGCGCGGGTACGCGGGTGCGGAAGCTGTTGAGCACGCCGTTGAGCGTCTCGCGCACCGCCTGGGCCCTGCGCTCCTCGTCCACCGACAGCTCGGCCAGCCAGAGCCGCAGGTCGGTGACCTCGCTGTCGGGCAGCTTGCCGTCGGTGACCTTCGACTCGTTGATGACGAACCTGTCGATCTCGCCCAGGCCGTATTCGGTGAGCATCCGTACGAAATGCTTCTGCACGACCTCGGACGCCCTGGGCTGCACTCGCGACAACACGATCGCGAGCCGGGCGCCGCGCTCCTTGGCCAGCTTCAGCAGGTTCCAGGCGGGGGCGTCGGCGTAGCGGGCCGCCGTGGTCACGAAGATCCACAGGTCGGCGGCGTCGAGCATGCGGTGCGCGACCTCGTGGTGCTCCTCGACGACCGAGTCGATGTCGGGGGTGTCGAGCAGCGCGACGCCCTGCGGGAGCTTCTCGGTCGCGACGACGACCACGCTGCTCCTCCCGGCCTCGGGGGACAGCCTGTCGAGGCGTTCGAGGCCGCCGAGCAGCTCCCCCTCCGCGAACCACTCCCGGTCGTCCGGGTGGCAGACCAGCACGGGGATGCCGGTCGTGGGGCGGCGTACGCCGGTGCGCGAGACGTTCTTCTCGGCCAGCGTGTTGACCAGGGTCGACTTGCCCGCGCCGGTGGAGCCCGCGATCACGATGAGGGCAGGGGCGGTGCTGGTCTTGACCCGGGGCAGCACGTAGCCCTCGAGCTGGGCCAGCAGGTCGGCCTGCGCCTGCTTGGCCTCGTCGACGCCGGGCAGGTCCAGGCCGAAGCGCAGCTGCGCGACGGTCTCCCTGAGCGTGTCGAGCGCCGCCGTCAGCGCCTCGACGGCCTCGGCGGGCAACTCCTCCCCGCGCTGCGCCCCTGCCTGGGGCTCGTCTTCCCCGGGCCCTTCGCCGCCGCCCGGCTGCCGCTCGTCCTGAGCCTGCTCGCCTTGCGGTTGCTCCGTCTGGGGCTGCTCGTCACTCACGTCAGCCTCTTGTGCGTCACCCGCATCCGCGTGCTGCGCGTCACTAACGTCAGCGTCCTGCGCGTCCGCGTCCTGCGGTTGCTCATCGTCCGTCGCCGTGACTTGAGGCGTCTCGTCGTCCGCTGCAGTGGCTTGAGGCTGCTCGCCGGTCGGCGGCTGCTCGGGGCGGTGCTGCTCGGTGCTCGGCCGCTCCGCCTCATCCCGTGCACCAGGCTCGTCGTGTACGTCAGGAGCTTCCCTGGCGTAGGGCGCATCGTGCACGGCGAAAGTCGGCTTGCGGGCTCCCGGGCCGCCCAGCGCCGCCGGCTTCACGAAGAGGGACGGCGGCTCGGACTCAGCCACGTCGGCGGCGGGCTCGCCGGACACGCCCCGATCCGCCGGGTCGGCGGGCTCGCCCGCCGACCCGGCGGTGGACTCGGCGGTCGCCGCCGGATCCCACTCGACGGACGGCTCGGCGTCAGTCGGCTCGGCGGCCTCCGCAGCAGCCGGTGGTTGCTCCGAAGCCTCTGGCACCTCGGAAGGCGGGGTGTCCTCGGCCTCCTCCGAAGAGGCGCCGGCGGCAGCTTCCTCCGACGCCCCAGTGCCCGCGGAAGGCGAAGACTTCTTGGAAGCATCCCGGCCGCCCGCGGCGCCGGAAGCCCTCCGTGCGCCCTTCGTGCCGAACGCGTCGAAGCCGTCGTCGTCCCGGCCCTCGGCCAGGTCCTCGTCACTCACCGGGCGGAAGCTCAACGTCTGCTCCCCCGGCGCCTCCTGCCGCCCATCATCCATGGCCGTGTTCACGGCAAGCGCTCCGCTCGAACCATCTCGACCTCCTGGCCGACCCTCACGACGTCGCCGACGATGACGATCGCCGGCGGCCGGATCCCAGCCGCGGACACGCGGTCGGCCACGGTGGAAAGCGAAGCGATGACCGCCCGCTGGGTCGGAAGGGTACCGTCCTGTACCGCCATTGCGGGAGTCTCCGGGGAACGTCCGTCTCGAAGGAGCGCCTCGACCACCTTCGGCAGCCGTTCGACGGCCATCAGCAGCACCAGAGTGCCCTGGGAACGGGCCAGCGCGGGCCAGTCGACGGTGGACTTCGGGTCGTCGGGCGCCACGTGCACGGAGATCACGTGGAACTCCTGGCTGACCCCCCGGTGCGTCACAGGGACCCCGGCGGCCGCGGGCACGGCCACGGCGCTCGTGATGCCGGGCACCACCAGCACGGGGATGCCGGAGCGGGCGCAGGCGATCATCTCCTCGCCGCCGCGTCCGAACACGAACGGGTCGCCGCCCTTGAGCCTGACCACGAACTTGCCCTGCCTGGCGCGGTCGATGAGCAGCTCGTTGATGGTCTCCTGGGACAGCGACCGGCCGTAGGGGACCTTGGCGGCGTCGATCAGCTCGACGTCGGGGGCCAGCTCGTCGAGCAGGGCCCGGGGCGCGAGCCGGTCGGCGACCACCACGTCGGCCTGCGCGAGCAGCTGCCGCCCGCGCACCGTGATCAGGCCGGGGTCGCCTGGACCGCCGCCGACGAGGGCCACGCCGACCGGTTTAGTGCGGTTTCGCCGGGCATCGACCGTGCCGTCGCGCAGCGCGCCCACGACCGCGTCCCTGATGCCGGCGGCCCTGCGCGGGTCGCCGCCCGCGGTGACCGCCACGCTGATCTCGTCGACCCGCCCCGTGGCGGGCGTCCAGGCGGCGGAGGCGTCCTTGTCGTCGGCCCGCACGCACCACACGCGCTTGGCCTCCGCCTCGGCGGCGACCGCGGTGTTGACGGACCTGTCGTCGGTGCAGGCCTGCACGAGCCAGGCCCCGTCGCAGTCGCCGACCTCGTAGGGCCGGGCGTGCCAGGTGACCCTGCCGGCGGCGATCAGGTCGTCGAGCGCCGGCGTCACGCTCGGCGACACGACCGTGACCTCCGCACCGGCCTCTAGCAGCGCGGGCACCCGCCGTTGCGCGACGCGCCCGCCGCCCACGACGAGAACCCGGCGGCCGGAAAGCCGCAGGCCGAGGAGGTAGGGACCCATGGGGGGAATCTCCCGTTCGCGAAGGTTTATGTTTGGAGGTAAACCTACCGGCTCTGACTGCGTCGTTTGCTGCGCACGGGTCAACGACCGTCGAGAAGGGGCTGCCGCGGATCCCAGCGAGGCCCGCCCTGCTCGTCCTTACGGCGTCTGGCCATCGCTGACAGCGCCTCAAGGATAACCCGGTTCCCGAGGTACGCGGTGATGTCCGCGTGGTCGTACGGCGGCGCCACCTCGACCACTTCCATCCCGGCAACGGGCAGTTCGTAGCAGATCCGGCGAACGGCGTCGAGCAGCTGCCTGGCGGTCAGCCCACTCGGCTCGGGTGTGCCGGTGGCGGGCGCGTGGCTTCGCCCATAGGAGCAAGCCCCCTTCTCTCGAAAGCTCCTGCGAAACGACAGACGCTATGGGTAATCTCTCCAGCACTGGCAGTGACAATCAAGCTGCCCGGTGCTACTCACCGCCGGGAGGGCGGAGCTCGCGCAGGTCAGACCGGCTGCGCGGGCTGGGGCGCGGAAACCTGCACTTGCAGGACCGGAAGGTGAAACGCCAAGCAACAGCGTCTGGAGTCGCCGCGTAGACGGGACACCGGACGGCTGAAATCCCCGGCTTCGGCCGTGGGGAGCGCTTCAACTGCAGGAACCTGTCGCCGGTGTCGGCGTGCGCGTCGAAGTGAATCATCGAGGTACGGCCGGCCGCGTACGCCCTTGCGGTGCCGCGCGCGTCGGGCAGCGCCACCGTGTGGTCGCCCCCGAGCACCAGCGGGATCGCCCCGGAGGCGGCCACGCGGTGCACGGCCTCCTCGATCGCGGCCAGCGAGCCCTCGACGTCGCCCGAATAGCACTCGACGTCACCCGCGTCGAGCACCCGCAGGTCGCGCAGGGCGTCCACGCGCAGCGCCAGGCTGGGCCTGGAGCCGTCGTGCGGCAGGTAGCAGGCCTGGCGCAGCGCCATCGGGCCGAACCTGGCGCCGGGGCGGTTGCTGGTGCCGCCGTCGAAGGGGGCGCCCACGATCACCACGTCCGCGCCCTCGTACGAGGCCGGATCGTCGAGGTCGCAACGGTCCACGCCGAGGAACGTGATGTCGGGGCCGTACATGGGGCCGTAACGGGACACTGATCAACTCCTCACGCGGGCTTTTCCGTCACTCCCGCGGAGTCGAACGTGGCCACGTCGTGCATGACCCGTACGGCCGCGCAGACCATCGGATGCGCGAGCAGGCCACCCGAGCCCTCGCCCAGCCGCAGCTCGAGGTCCACCAGCGGGCGCAACCCGAGGTGGGCGAGCGCGGCGGTGTGGCCGGGCTCGGCCGAACGGTGGCCCGCCACGCAGTGGTCGAGCGCGGCGGGGTCGAGCGCGGCGGCCACGAGGGCGGCGGCGCCGGCGATGACGCCGTCGAGGATCACCGGAACGCGGGCCGCGGCGCCGCCCAGGATGAAGCCGGCGATGGCCGCGTGCTCGAACCCGCCGACCGCGGCCAGCGCCCGCAGCGCCTCGCTGGGCGAGATCAGGGCTCCCGACAGGCCGTTCGTGCGCAGGGCGTCGCGGACGACGTCCACCTTGTGCTCGTACGTCTCGTCGTCGATCCCGGTGCCCCTGCCGGTCACCTCGGCCGGGTCACGGCCGGCGAACACGGCGATCAGGGCGGCGGAGGCCGTGGTGTTCGCGATGCCCATGTCGCCGGTGATCAGGCAGCGGGCGCCGGACGCCACCAGGTCGCGGGCCACGGCGATCCCCGCCTCCAGCGCCCTGACCGCCTGGTCGACGCTCATGGCGGGGCCCTTCGACATGTCCTCGGTGCCGTACCCGATCTTGCGTTTGACCAGGCCGGGCGCGTCGGGCAGGTCGGCGGCGACGCCCACGTCCACCACCGTGACCGACACGCCGGCCTGGGCGGCGAAGGCGTTGGCGACCGCGCCGCCGCCCAGGAAGTTCGCCACCATCTGCACCGTGACCTCCTGCGGCCACGGGGTGACGCCGCGGGCGTGCACGCCGTGGTCGCCGGCGAAGATGGCCAGCGCGGCGGGCTCGGGCATCGGCGGCGGCGTCACGCCGGCCGCGCCGGCGAGACGTACCGCGATCTCCTCCAGCGCGCCCAGTGAACCGCGGGGCTTGGTAAGGCGGTCCTGGTACGCCCGAGCCTCGGCGATGGCGCGAGGATCGGCGGGGCGGATCGCGGCGAGCGTCTCAGCGAGCACGGCAAACCTCCACTTACGGGACGAGTTGGAGCGCTTCCTCGTATCGGTCGATCACGACGTCGGCGAGGGTCTCGCAGTCGCCGATCACCTCGGCGCAGCGAATGTCGAGATCGGGGTGCCCGGCGCCGTACGCCAGCGCCTGGGCCCACACGCGCTCGAGCATGCCGCCCGCGAACAGCAGGTACGGCACCACGATCACGCGCTTGGCCCCCAGGCGGCGGCAGCGCTCGAGCCCGCCGGGCACCCCGGGCGGGGTGACCGACACGAACGCGGTCTCGACGGTCATGAAGTCGTAGGCGTGCGTCTCCCAGAACAGCCGGGAGACCCGGTGGATCTCGGCGTTGGCCGCCGCGTCCGTGGAGCCCTCGCCGACCAGCACGATCGCCGTCTCACCCGGCTCGACGTGCGTGAGGGGATCGTCGGCAGGGGGCGCGTCGACCGCGCGGAGCCGGGGCCTGGCGCCCACGAGCTCCAGCGAGCGCGGCTTGGAGATCTCCGTGGCCGCCTCGTTGAGCCGCTCGGCCAGCAGCGACAGGACCCGGGGGTCGGGGCCCAGCGGGCGGCCGTAGTCGTACATCAGCGTCGGGTGCCGCTTCTGCTCCAGCTCCATCGCGGCGGGGAACTCCTCGCCCAGCCTGCTGAGGCTCAGCGGGAGCGCCACGAGCCGGTGATAACCCTTGGCGACCAGGGAGGCCACGGAGTCGCTCAGCCGGGGCGAGGCACGTTCCAGATAACCGCCGGAGACGTCGGCGCCCGTCTGGTCGAGCCGGCAGCGGAGCCGGTGTACGAACCTGCCGAACTCCGCGGCGTAGGCGTCGTCCTGTGAGCCCTGCCCGATCAGCAGGAGCGGCGGCTTCATCGTGAGGGAATCTCCGGTCCGGTAGACAAAGACACGCGAGGATAACCGATGCGCCCCGGTAGGGGACAGGTCACGCTGTGTGCGCGGGTGTCGCGTGCACCACGAATACCGGGTCAGATGCGGTCAGATGGTGCGAGCCGTCGGGGTCGAGCGTCAGCTTCGAGGCCAGGATCTGAGTGCCCTCGCCGCGGTAGCCGTGCTCGCGCAGCCGTTCGAGCACGGCCGAGACCTGCTCGACCTTCCTGAGCGCGCACACCAGCGTGCGCGGGCCGCGCGCGGCGCAGGCGACCACGACGTCGATGCCGCCACCGCCCACGTAGACGGCGTCGGGGTCGGGCAGCGGCTCCAGCGCTGGGGGCGCCTGGCCCCTGGTCAGAGCCACTTTGACGCCGTGCTCCAGCACGTTGGCGCGCAGCCTGGCGCACGACTCCTCGTCGCGCTCGACGGCCACGACGGCCGCGCCCATCCTGGCGCACTCGACGGCGATCTCGCCCGCGGCCGCCCCCACGTCCCAGACCAGGTCGCCGAGCCGGGGACCCAGCTTGGCCAGGATGAACGCCCGTACCTCGGCCGGAAGCGCGCTCTCGAACGGCAGCGCCCACTCGGCGGGGCCCGGCCGGGCGCCGGCCACCCAGCTCGGCTCCTTGGGCTGGTGCAGTGGGTCGATGACGAGGACCACGTCGGGGTCCTTCCACGGCCTGGTGGTCGCCTCCCCCATGCGACTGTGCGTGACCCGCTCGTCGGGACCGCCGAGGTCCTCGCAGACGATCAGCGCGCGCGGCGTGGTCGGCGCCAGCTCCCTGGCGATCTCCCCGGGGCCGACGCCCGGCGCGACCAGCAGCGCGACCTTGGGATGGGCGCGGCAGGCGTTCACGACCCGGTCGAGCCCGCCCGGGCCCGACGGGGCGACGACGAGCGCGTCCTCCCAGTTGAGGCCGGCACACGCGAAGGCGCGGCTGACGAGCGAGATCGCCGGGAGCACCTCCGGTTTGATGCCGTGCGCCCGGAGCCTGCGGACCACGCCGAAGAAGCCGGGATCGCCCTCCGCGACCACGACGGCCGGGCCCTCGCCGTGCTCCAGATGGTCGTCGAGGACCTCCAGCAGGGAGTCGTCGGCCACGGCCGGCGCGGTGAGCTTGAGCCGGCCGAGAATGGCGTCGGGACCCACGACCAGACTCGCTTCGTGCAGCTTCTCCACCGCCTTGGCCGAGAACTCGTGCCCGTCCCAGCCGACCACCGTGATCATTGCGCCTCACCGTCCTCACCACAAGGGTGACGGGTGCGGAGGGGTTTCACAAAGGGTACGAGGGTCAGTCCGGTGTGCCCTCAGGCCAGGTCGGACGGGATGAGACTGTAAACGATCAGGTCTTCGCCGCCCACTGAGGAGCGCGCGATCCCCTCGCGGACGAAGCCCGCCTTCTCCGCCACCCGCTGTGAGGCCGCGTTGGTCACGGCCGCGCGGAGCTGGAGCCGGCAGAAGCCGTGCCGCTCGAACAACCAGCGCGCGACCGCCACCACGGCCTCGCCCGCGTACCCCTTGCCGCGGGCCCACGGCGCGGTCATGTAGCCGACCTCGGCAGTCCGGTTGCTCCAGTCGAGGTCTCTGAGGTCCACGTTGACGGCGAAACGGCCGGTCTCCAGCTCTTCGACCGTCCAGCCGATCCCTGCGCCTTTCATCCGCATCCGTTCGGAGAAGTCGACGAACGCCCGCGCGTGCTCCTGCGTGTAGTCGCGCGGCACGCCGGTCCTGGCCTGGGTGAGGGGGTCGGCGGCGGTGGCGGCCAGGTCCGGCACGTCGGCGAGGGACGGCGCCCGCAGGAGCAGTCTCGGAGTACGCAACTCCGTCTTGGGCAGGGCGACGGACGGCACCCGGCTGTCCTGGCGCAGCAGGCCGAAGACGACCAGGTCGTGCGTCCCGTCCTCGTCCAGCACCGCGTCGCGCAGCACGCCCTCCCAGGTGAAGCCGGCTTTCAGCGCCACGCGGAGTGAGGCGAGGTTGTCCAGGTTGGCGGTCAGGTCGATCCTGCGCAGCCGGGTGGCCGCGAACACCCAGCTCACCAGCCCGCGCACGGCCTCCGTGGCGAAGCCGCGGCTCCGGTAGAGGGGGTGCACGCCGTACCCGACCTCGGTCGTGCCCGCGCTCCACGAGGTCTTGAACAGGCTGATCGCGCCCACGACGTGCCCTTCCGCGTCGGCCATGGCCAGGTGCAGGCCCTGGCCGGAGCGGCGCAGCTCGTGCACGCCGCTCGACAGCCACTGGTCGACGCCGGACGGCTTGGCGGGCGCTCCGGGCGGGAGGAAACGGGCGCCGGACCGCACGATGGACCGGACCCTGGCGGTGTCCTGCGGGCCGAACGGCCGGAGCGTAAGCCGTTCGGTGGCGATGCTCACGTCGGGGTCGAACACGCTCGGCAGGGTACACAGTCGCGATGTTTGCCCACGAAAGCGGGGGTAGGGGCGCAATTGAGAGGAGTGAGGGGACTATGGAGCAACGTCGGAGCGACAAGCACGGTCCACGCCTGGATGACCAGCAGAAGCACGAGACCGAGGGCATGGTTCGCGGCGGCGGCACCACGCACGCCGAGGAGTGGAAGGAGCCCGAGGCCATGCCTGCGTCCGGCGAGGAGCCGAAGCGGTCGTACCCGCCGGGGCACGAGCCCGGCACCCCGTCAGGCATCACGCAACGGGGCGTCGACATCCGCAGCGACCTCGCGAAATGGTTGAGCGACGCTCATTGGCCCGCGTCCAAGGACGATCTGGTGGAGCACGCGGAGAACGCGGGCGCACCGGACCAGGTGGCAGACATGGTGCAGTCCCTCCCCGACCGCCGGTACGCGAACGTGGCCGAAGTGGCCAAGGCCCTCGGTCTCGGCGTAGAGAAGCGGAGGTGGTGAGTGGTGCGGCTCGACTTCATCCGACCGCTGTACGAGCGGCGCGGCCCGTACGCGTCCGTCTACTTCGGCGCGTACACGGGGACAGAACGGGAGGCCCACTGGCGCGGCGTGCGCGACCCGCTCGAGGACGAGGCCGACAAGGCCACCCTGGAGGCGCTGGAGGAGGAGTCCCAGCGGCCCGCCCCCGGGCGGGCGATGTTCGGCACGCACGGCGACGTGGTGCTATCCGAGGCACTCCCCCGGGCGCCGCACGAACTGGCCAGGTGCTCGCCGTTGCCGCACGTCACGCCCATGCTCATGATGCGCGGCGAGAACGTCCCGCACCTGCGGGTGATCGTGGACCACGCCGGGGCCGAGCTGACGGTGTTCGGCGGCGGGTCGCCGCGCAGGGCCGTCGTGGCGGCGGCTGACTGGCCGCTGCAGAAGACCGCGCAGGGCGGCTGGTCGCAGAAGCGGTACGAGCGGGCGGTGGACGAGGCCTGGGAGAAGAACGCCGTGGCCGTCGCCCGCGAGATCGACGAGCAGGTCCGCCGCATCGGCGCGGAGCTCATCCTGGTCGCGGGCGAGCCGAAGTCGCGCTCGTACCTGCTGCATCACCTCGGGACCAAGTCCGCCGACCGCGTCATGATGGTCGAGCACGGCAGCCGCAACAATCACGGGCAGTTCGAGGAGGACGTGGAGCGGGCGCTCGACCAGTGGCTCGACCGCAGGCGCGCCGAGCTGCTGGAGCGGCACCAGGAGATGTCCGGGCCCGCCGGGATGGCCCGCGTCGCGCAGGCGCTGCGCGAGGGCCGGGTGCACGCGGTGCTCACGCCCGGCGAGCTGCCGAATCCCATCTGGATCGGCGAGGGCGGCACCCAGCTCTCCACCGACCCGAACGAGCTGCAGCGCTGGGGCGTGGGCGAGCCGGTCAAGGAGCGCGCGGACGCCGCCCTGGCCAGGGCCGCCGCGATGACGGACGCGGAGCTGTGGTTCTCCGACGCCGTCAAGGACGTGGCGGCCGTGCTCAGGTACTGATGATCACCTCGAGGGTACGGGGGCCGTGCACGCCCTCGACCCGGTTCAGCTCGATGTCGCTGGTGGCCGACGGGCCGCTGATCCAGGTGAGCGGGCGCGCCGGGTCGAGCCGGGCGACGGCCTCCGGCACCCCGGCCACGATCTGGTCGGCCCGCACCACGCACAGGTGGTAGTCGGGCACCAGCGTCTGCGCCCGCGTGCCCTGGCCGGGGCCGTGGTCGAGCACGATCGTGCCGGTCTCCGCGATGGCCACGGCACAGTACGTGATCACTCCGTCGGCCGTGTTCAGGTCGGTCCAGCCGCCCTCGCGGTCGAAGCCGTCGGGAACGATCATGCGGCGGTCTGCGACGCTTTCGTCGATCTTGGCGGGCACCTCGGCGGCGGGGAGCACGTGCACGATGGCCCGGTAGTCGTCCACCCGCTCGGCGAACAGGCCCACGAGGTCGGCCCCCTGCTGCGCCGTCCGATAGTTCCGGGGAATCTCGACGTCCTCGGCCCCGGCGACGGCCTTGCCGATCCTGGCGAGGATCTCCTCACGCGCGCTCATTCCGCTCCCACCAGTCTCTGAAGGATTCTTCCGGAATTTCCGGCACGTCCCTGGTGTCCGTCCACGCCGACAGCGGCCCGGGCAGACGTTTCGGTACGAGCCCGCGCAGGCGGGACGCCGCGCGCTGGGCCTTGGCGAGCCGTTCGTGGTCGTTGAGAATCCAGCCCGCCACCTTCATGCCGGCCCGCTCGGCCGCCGCGTGCGGGGCCTTGGCCCGCAGGTCCACCAGGACCTCGGGGATGTCGATGGCGACCGGGCAGGCCTCGTAGCAGGCGCCGCACAGGCTGGAGGCGAACGGCAGCGAGGCGTCCAGGTCCGACGACATGCCTCTGAGCTGCGGGGTGAGGATCGCGCCGATCGGGCCCGGGTAGACCGAGCCGTACGCGTGGCCGCCCGCGCGCTCGTACACCGGGCACACGTTCAGGCAGGCCGAGCAGCGGATACAGCGCAACGCCTGGCGGCCCACCTCATCGGCGAGCACGTCCGTGCGGCCGTTGTCCAGGAGCACCAGGTGGAAGTCCTGGCCCTCGACGGCGCCCGTCCACATGCTCGTATAGGGGTTCATCCGCTCGCCCGTGGAGCTTCTCGGCAGGAGCTGGAGGAACACCTCCAGATCCCGCCAGGAGGGCAGGAGCTTCTCGATCCCGACGACGCTGATGAGCGTCTCCGGGAGGGTCAGGCACATGCGGCCGTTGCCCTCCGACTCCAGCACGACCAGCGTGCCGGTCTCGGCGACCATGAAGTTGGCCCCGGAGATCGCGACCTTGCTCTTGAGGAAGCGTTCGCGCAGGTGGAGCCGGGCGGCCTCGGCCAGGGCCGGCGGGTCGTCGGTCAGGTTCGGGGGGACCTTGGGCATCTTGTCCAGGAAGATCTCGCGGATCTCCGACCGGTTGCGGTGGATCGCCGGGACCAGGATGTGGCTGGGGAAGTCGTCGCCGAGCTGGACGATCAGCTCGGCCAGGTCCGTCTCGTACGCGGTGATCCCCTGCTCGGCCAGCGCCTGGTTGAGCTCGATCTCCTGGGTGGCCATCGACTTGACCTTGACCACCTCGGTCTCGCCGGTGGCCTTGACCAGGCCCGCGACGATGGCGTTGGCCTCGGCGGCGTCCCTGGCCCAGTGGACGGTCCCGCCTGCCCCGGTCACCGCCTCCTCGAGCTGGATCAGGTAGCGGTCGAGGTTGCGGAGGGTGTGGTCCTTGATCGCCTTGCCGGCCGCGCGGAGCTCCTGCCAGTCCGGCAGCTCGCCGACGACGCTCGCTCGCTTGCCGCGGATGGTGTGAGTGGCTTTGCGGAGGTTGTAGCGAAGCTGCGAGTTCTGTACCGCTTCAGCGGCGTTCTTCGGGAAATTTCCAGGCATGCCGAGGAAAGTCGCGCTCATTGGGCCTCCTCCGTAGATGCGAGGATCTCGGCCAGGTGCATCGTCCTGACGCCGGTCTTCTGGCGGCTCAGGGTGCCGCCGATGTGCATCAGGCACGAGTTGTCGGCCGCGCAGAGCACCTCGGCGCCGGTGTCCAGGATGTTGCGGGTCTTGTCGGCGCCCATGGCTGCGGAGACGGCCGGGTTCTTGACCGCGAACGTGCCGCCGAATCCGCAGCACTCCTCGGCCCCCGGCAGCGGGACCAGCTCCAGGCCGCGCACGTTCTTCAGCAGTCTGGTGGGCCGGTCGCCGAGGTGGAGGCCGCGGAGCGAGTGGCATGTCGGGTGATATGTCACCCGGTGCGGGAAATATGCGCCTACGTCCTCGACCTTCAGCACGTCGATCAGGAACTCGGACAGCTCGTACACCTTCGGCGCGACCTCCGCGATGGCCGCCGCTCCCCTGCTGCCCGGCCTGGCCAGCTTCGGATACTGCTCGCGAACCATGGCCGCGCACGACCCCGACGGCGCCACGACGGCGTCGTACCCGGCGAACACCTCGGTGAAGTGGCGGGCCAGCCGCACGCCCTCCTCCCGGTAACCGGTGTTGACGTGCATCTGGCCACAGCACGTCTGGGCGGCGGGGAAGTCCACGTCGCAGCCGAGCCTGCGCAGGAGCGACACGACGGCCTTGCCGGTGCCGGGGAAGAGCGTGTCGTTCACGCACGTGATGAACAGGGCGACTCGCACGGCTCTCCTTCCACTCTATGGTCCGACCACAGTATGGTCAGACCATACCGAACCACATCCTTCCCGGCCACCATGAGGGGGCTCCGTTGGACGACAGCGGCTGGCGTCCGGTCAAGCGAACGCGGACGTTCGAGGACGTCCTCGCACAGATCGAGCGGCGCATCACCGAGGACGGCCTCACGGCGGGCGACCGGCTGCCCGCCGAACGCCAGCTCGCCGAGCAGCTCGGCGTCAGCCGCTCGTCGGTACGCGAGGCCATGCGCGTGCTGGAGACCCTCGGCGTCGTGTCCTCGCAGGTGGGGAGGGGGCCTGACGCGGGGGCCGTGCTCACCTCGCGCCCTGACACGGCACTGTCGGACCTGCTCAGGCTGCACCTCGGCCTGGCCAGCCTGGAGATGCGCGAGGTCATCGACACCCGCCACATGATCGAGCAGTGGGCCGCCGCCCACGCCGCCTCCGCACAAGCCGACACATCCGCGCTCGCCGCCGCTCTTTCCGGGATGGACGCGGCGAAGTCCGCGGAGGAGTTCGTGGAGCACGACACGGCCTTTCACTGCGCGATAGCGGACGCGTCGGGCAACCGGCTCATCGCCGCCATCATGCGCTCACTACGGGACTCGATGCGGAGATACTCGGTCGAAGCGGTGCAGCGCCTGGGCGACACGTCGATCCTGCGCGCCGACCACGTACGCATCCTCGAGGCCGTCGACCGCGGCGAGGCGGACGAGGCCGCCAAGGCGGTCTCCGAGCACCTGGCACACGCCTACCCCTCGCTGTTCGATCATTGACGCATGTCGGCCTGCCGGCAGGCGGCGCCCGAGCAGGCCGTCATCGCCGTCAGCCGCTCATCGAGGTTGGCCAGGAGGGCGGGATCGGCGCTCGCGGCCAGATTGTGCAGCTCGTCCGGATCGGCGTGCAGGTCGTAGAGCTGCTTCTCGCCCGTCTCGTACCGAACGTAGGCGTACCGATCCGTACGCAGTGCCTGATAGTTGGGCACCGGGGTCTGGGCGGCCGACGCCCGGTTGGCCGGCCTGGTGAACTCGACCAGCACGTTCCTGCGCCACTCCGACGGCGGCCTGCCCATCAGCAGGGGCGCCAGCGACCGCCCCTCCGCGAACGGCGGCGCGGTGGCCCCGCCCAGCTCGGCGAAGGTCGTCGCCAGGTCCACGGTCGAGCCCAGCTGGCTGATCGTGGAGTTCGTCTTGATGCCGGGTCCGCGGACGACCAGCGGGATCCTGATCGCCTCCTCGAACGGGGTGGTCTTGCCCTGCCTGAGCCGATGCGTACCGAGATGGAAGCCGTTGTCCGAGGTGAAGAAGATGTAGGTGTTGTCCAGCTGGCCGGCCTGCCGGAGCGCCGACACCACGGCGCCGACGAGGTCGTCCACGCCGAGCATGGCCCGCATCCTGGCGCGGTAGCGCTCGTCGATCTCGTCGATGCCCTCCTGCGGGATCGCGGGCCTCGCGCGCAACCAGAGCGGCTCGGCGCTCACGTCCGTCTGGTTGAACGAGGGCGTCCGCGGCGCCGTGGCCCCGGCGAACGCGTTCGCGTGCCGGACGGCGGGGTTGGCCGGGTTGTGCGGGCCGATCGGCGCCAGATACAGGAAGAACGGCTCCCCCGTCGAGCCCGCGATGAAGTCGCCGGCCTTGCGGGCCAGCACGTCCGACAGGTAGTCCTGCTCGGTCCAGCCGTAGTCGAACAGGGCCCCGTTCTCGTTGAGCCGGTAGCCGTACTCCTCGTAGAGGTCACGGACCGGCACGTCCCATTCGTCCCAACCGGGCGGCACGAACGCCTCCTCGGCCGTCGCCCCGGGGTAGTGATTGAGGTATTTGCCCATCAGCGCCGTGCGATATCCGGCCTGCTGCATCCAAGCCCCAATTGTGGAACGTTCCAGACCAAGCTCGTGAAAGCGATCAAAGCCCCCTTCCGGCGCGGTGTTGGTCAGCACGCCATGGCTGTGGACGTACTGGGAGCGCAGGATCGACGACCTGGACGGGCAGCACCAGGAGTTCGTCACGAAGAACCGGTCGAACGAGGCGCCCTCGCGTACGAGGTGCTCAGTGATGTTCGGAAAGTACGGCAGAGCCCCCGCTTCGAGGTCGTCGGCCAGCACGAGCACGATGTTCGGCCGGGGCTTGCCCTCGGCCGTCGTGGTCCCGGCCGCCAACTGGAGGAGAAGCAGAAGGCAGGCGAGACGACACAGACCCTTGATCACAGACTGTCACTTCCCCGGAAGATCAACCATTGACACGTTGAGCTGCCACAGCGGTAATAGAACTTAATTCCGGAGGTGTCACATGAAACTCGGCCTGAACCTTGGCTACTGGCAGCGCCACGCTGACGACGCGACCGAGTCGGTGCTGGCGGCGGAGCGGCTCGGCTACGACTCGGTGTGGACGGCCGAGGCGTACGGCAGCGACGTGTTCACCCCCCTGGCCTGGTACGGAGCGCGTACGAGCCGGATCAAGCTGGGCACCTCGATCGCCCAGATGTCGGCCAGACCGCCCGTCACGACGGCGATGACCGCGATGACCCTCGACCACCTCACGGGCGGCCGCCTGCTGCTCGGCGTGGGCGCCTCGGGCCCGCAGGTCGTGGAGGGCTGGTACGGCCAGCCGTTCGCCAAACCCCTGGCCAGGACCCGCGAGTACGTCGAGATCATGCGCAGGGCATGGCGCCGCGAGGAGCCGGTCACCAGCGACGGCCCGCACTACCCGCTCCCGCTCGCGGGCGGCCTGGGCAAACCACTCAAGCTCATCACGCATCCGCTCCGCACGGACATCCCTCTGTATCTCGGTGCGGAAGGGCCCAAGAACGTCGCCCTGGCCGCCGAGCTGGCCCAGGGCTGGCTGCCGCTGTTCGCGTTCCCCGCCAAGATCGATGAGATGTACGGCGAGGCGCTCGCGGACGCTCCCGAGGGCTTCGACGTGGCGGCCATGGTGATGGTGGTGATCTCCGACGACGTGCGGGCCGCGCTGGACGGCGTGAAGATGATGCTCACGCTGTACATCGGCGGCATGGGGGCCAGGCACCGCAACTTCCATGCCGACATCATCGGCCGGATGGGCTACGCCGATGCCGCGGAACACATCCAATCGTTGTACCTTTCCGGCCGGAAGGACGAGGCGTTCCGGGCGATCCCGGACGAGTTGGCCGACGGCATCTCGCTGGTCGGCCCGCCGGGGCGGATCAAGGAACGTCTGGAGCTCTGGCACAAGAGCCCCGTCACGAGCCTCCTGGTCATGGGCCCGCGCGATGAGCCCTCGCTGAGGCTCATCCGCGACCTGGTCCTCGGCTGAGCCCCCTTGGGCGGGGTGACGGCAGTCGCGCCGATGCGGGGAGGCGGTCGCTCTTCGGCGCCGGTCTAGCCGGTGCGGCCGATCGGGGTGGAGCCCGGCGCCGGATGCGGCTGCTGGGGCGAGAACGTGTGCACGGTGCCGGGCTCGGCGGCCCGGGGAGCGCGGGCGGTGCACTGCAGCCGCGTCAGCTCGCGTACCGTCGCCGCGCACAGCAGGGCGGCCAGAGACAGGCAGGCCAGTTCCAGAACCCCCACCCCCGTCAGGCCGCCGCCGGACGAGGCGAGCGGGACCCGGATCGTGACCAGCGCGAGCGTGGCGAGCCAGCTCAGCCACCACGCCGCCAGCAGCGCCACCCACCGCCCCCGGCGCCCCGCGGGCGGTCTGATGCCGTGCCACAGCTCGTCCACCAGCACCACGGGCGCCAGCAGGTTGACACCGGGGATCAACCAGGCGGCGGCCACGGGGCCGGAGGTGGCCGAGCGGTCGTTGGCCTGCCTGGCCCGCACGAGCCAGGTCACGTAGGCGGCGGCCGCCGCTATCGAGGTGCCCGCCACCAGCATCAGGAGCACCGCGAACACCGTCACCGCCCCCACCACGGCCTCCGCGTCGGCCCCCTGCGGGCGGCCCCCGAAGGCGGCGAGCTGGGCGGCGAGGTGACGGCCGCGGGCGTGTTCGAAGATCACGAGGGCGCCGAGGGAGAGGACCTGGGCGGCAAGCGTCACATATACGGCAGAGGCGGCTCTCGTCGGTGGTACCTGGGCGTAGCGCACGTTGTTCTCCCCCCGGGCCATGCGCTGAGGTTCTGATTCACTTGTATCCCGGGAGCCCCGTTGTTAATCAGCTCACGACGCCGGATTCCCACGCCCAAGCTGCGATTTCAACTCGATTGCGGACACCGAGCTTGGCGAAGATGCTCCCCAAATGCGTCTTCACGGTGGAAAGCGACACGAACAGCTCCGCGGCCACCTCCTGGTTGGTGCGGCCCCTGGCTATCAGGCGCACGACGTCCAGCTCGCGGTCGGTCAGCGGGTCGTTCATGGGAGGCGCGGCCCGCTTGGGCTGGGCCAGGTGCTGCAGCAGCCGTACCGTCACCGAGGGCGACACCAGGGCGTCGCCCGCCGCGGCGGCCCTGACCGCCTCGATCAGCAGCGTGGGCCCGCTGTCCTTGAGCAGGAAGCCGGTCGCGCCGGAGCGCAGGGCTCCGTACACGTACTCGTCCAGGTCGAACGTGGTGACGATGACCACCCGCAGCGGGTTCTCCACCCCGGGACCGGCCAGCGCCCGGGTCACCTCCAGCCCGTCGAGCTTGGGCATCCTGATGTCGAGCAGGCATACGTCCGGCCTGAGCCGCCTGGCCTCGGACACCGCCTCCGCGCCGTCGGCCACCGCGGCGACGACCTCCATGTCCGGTTGTGCGTCCAAAATCATCTGGAAGCCGGTTCGTACCAGTTGCTGGTCGTCGGCGATGAGAACCCGAATAGTCACGGCCCTTACTTTAAGGATCAGCCGTTCGGCCGAGGCGGAAATGGTCGCACGGCCGATCCGCCGCCCCCTGCCCGGCCGGAAGTCTGTACGGCATGAACGACGTGCTTGTTGGAAGAGCCCTGACCAAGAGGTTCGGGCAGGCGGTCGCCCTGGGCGGCGTGGACATCACGGTACGGGCCGGCGAAGCCGTGGCGATCATGGGGCCGAGCGGTTCCGGCAAGTCGACCCTGCTGCACTGCCTGGCCGGGATCATGAAGCCGGACGCGGGCGAGGTGCACCTGCTCGGGCAGCGCATCGACGCGATGGGTGAGCGCAAGCGCAGCGCGCTGCGCCGCACCCGCTTCGGCTTCGTCTTCCAGTTCGGCCAGCTCCTGCCCGAGCTGCCCGCGGAGGAGAACGTGGCGCTCCCGCTCATGCTGGGCGGGGTGCCGAGGGCCCAGGCGGTACACGAGGCGCGCGAGTGGTTCGCGCCCCTCGGCCTGCACTCCATGGAGGCCAGGCGGCCGGGTGAGCTGTCCGGCGGGCAGGCCCAGCGGGTGGCCATCGCGCGGGCGCTGGTCAGCAAGCCGGCCGTGGTGTTCGCCGACGAGCCCACGGGCGCGCTCGACCAGCAGACCGGGCAGGACACGATGCGCCTGCTCGTGGAGGCGACCAAGCACAACGGCGCCTGCCTGATCGTCGTCACCCACGACCCGAACGTGGCCGCCTGGTGCGACCGCACGGTCGAGGTCCGCGACGGCCACCTCCTGGCGGCGAGCGGGGCACGCGCGTGAACCTCGACCTGACGCTCCCGGCACCCCGGAGGACGGCGTGAACCTCGACCTGACCTGGCGGCTGCTCAAGGGCGGCGGCCGCAAGGGAATGCTGGGCACCTGGCTCACGCTGGGCGCCGTCGCCGTGGCCACGGCGCTGCTGCTGTTCGCCGTGGCCGCGAACTACGCCTTCGAGGCCAGGGGCGAGCGCGGCGCCTGGCGCAACCCCGTTCCTGCCAAGGAAGGCGCGGTCGCGATCGAGGCGGCCCGCTTCGACTTCGTCGGCGAGCAGGCGATCACCGTCGTCGACCTGGCCGCGCTCGAGGCCGGGGCGCCCCCGCCACCCGGGCTGCCCCGCTTCCCCGCTCCTGGCGAGGTGTGGCTGTCCCCGGCGCTGGCCGAGCTGGCCAGGCAGCTCCCGGCCGACCAGCTCGCCGAGCGCTACCCCGGTCCCAGGGGCGTACTGGGCGATGAGGCGCTGGTCTACCCGGGCGAGCTGGTCGCGGTCGTCGGCCACAAGCCGGACGCGCCCGAGATGACGGCCGCGCGCAGCGACGACTGGATCATCGGCAAGGGGCCGGCGCGGGTGGCCGGTCTCGCGGGCGCCCCGTCGGAGGACTCCGAGGCGTACCGCGCGCTCACCCTCGTCGCGAGCGTGCTCATGGTGGTGCCGCTGCTGGTGTTCGGCGGCGCGGCGGCCCGGCTCACGGTCGCCAGGCGCGACCAGCGGCTGGCGACGCTCAGACTGGTGGGCGCGACGCCGGGGCAGGTCGTCCGCATGACCGTGGCCGAGGCGGTGATCGTCGCGCTGGCGGGCGCGCTGCTCGGCACCGTCGGCTACGCGCTCGCCGCGCCGCTGCTGGCCCGCATCCCGATCGGAGGCGGTGGATGGTTCGTCTCCGACCTGTTCCCCTCCCCGCTGATCCTGGCCACGGTGCTGGTGGCGGTGCCGCTGCTGGTGGGCCTGTCCGCCGTGGTGGGGCTGCGGCGGGTCGTGGTGAGCCCGCTCGGGGTGGCCAAGCGTGAGACGCCGCCCGGCATGCGGTTCGTACGGGTCCTCGCGCTCGTGGCCGTGCTGGCGGTGTTCCCGATGCTGACCAGGGGGACCAGCGTCGCCATCGTGTCGGTGGCTCTCGGGCTGGCGTTCCTGTGCATCAACCTGGCCGGTCCGTGGGTGATCGGCATGATCGGCCGGATCACCGCCCGCAGTGCCTGGGCGCCCGCGCGGCTGCTGGCCGGCCGCCGGCTGGTCGACGATCCGCGCTCCGCCTGGCGCACGGTGAGCGGCGTCGCTCTGACCGGCTTCGTCGCGGGCTTCCTCGGCCTGCTCAGCCCGGCCGCGTTCGACGGCGACCAGGCGCCTGCCCAGCTCCGGGTCTCCGCGCCCGCCGCGCAGGCGGCGGCCGTCGCGGACCAGGCCCGCGACCGGCTGCGGGCCGCGGGGGTCACCGCGACGGTGAAGGTCACCGGACGGTCCGCTGACCGCGTCGTGGTCGCCGCCCTGGGCAGCCACGCCGACACGGCCACGGTCGACCGGGCACGCACCGCGCTCGCCGGGCTCGTCCCCGGGCGTACTCCGACGACGGGGACGGACGACCAGCGGTTCGGCAATCAGCTCCTTTCCGACGTCCGGGTGGGCACGATCGTGGTGCTGTCGGTGTCGTTCCTGGTGGCCATCGCCAGCTCGGGGATCACGGCCGCGTCGTCCGTGCTGGACCGGCGGCAGACGTACGGGCTGCTGCGGCTGGCCGGCACGCCGCTGGAGGTGCTCGACCGGGCCCGGCGGGCGGAGACGCTCATCCCGCTGACGGTCATGGGGGGCGGGGCGATCCTGGTGGGGGTGTTCTGCGCGGTGCCGTTCATGATCGGCGGGATCAACGCGGTGGGCGTGCTCACGCTGGTGGGCTGCGTCGTCGTGGGCTTCGCCGGCGTGATCGCCGCAGGGGCGCTGAGCCGGCCCCTGCTCCGCTCGGTGACCGCCGACCCGGCCCCGCGCCCCGACTGACCGTCCGGACGCGCCTGCGGCCCGCCGGCGAGGCGGCGCGTCAGGCCGCTGTGGGGCCGGAGCTGCCCGGGCTGGCGTGCCAGAGTCGCCCGGGCGGGGTGGTGATGGCGGGACCGAGGTCGGAGTAGGGCGAGAGGCGGAAGCCGTTGGCGTACTCGATCTTGCGGCCCGTCACCCCCGCGGCCTTGGCCGGCGGCTGCGCGAGCAGGGCGCGGACCGCCTCGATGCCCTCCGAGCGCCAGAGCGTGGCCAGGTCCGACAGGCTCCAGCAGTCCACCGCCCGCAGCGACACCGCCCGCGTCCCCGTGCGCCTGACCACCCCCTTGGCCACCATGAGCCAGGAGCCGAACACCGTCGCCGCGCACCGCCCCTGCACCGACTCGAAGAACGTCAGGTCGACCGGCCCCGTCGAGTCGTCGAGCGTGGTGAAGATGACCCGCTGCCCCGAGCGCACGGCAGGCGTCTGCGTGGCCACCTTGACCCCCGCGACCAGCACCCACGCTCCATTGCGCTGCTTCAGGAGATCCCTGGAACGTACCACTCCGATCCCGTCGAGCAGCTCGTCGTAGAAGCTGATGACGTGGCGGCTGATGTCGATGCCCAGGATCTCCAGCTCGGCCTCGACCATCTCCGTCTCCGTCATCTCGGGCAGCTCCCCCGGCGGCAGGTGCTCGGTGAAGCCCAGCGGGAGCTGCACCGACGGCGCCTGCACGCTGGCGGGCCGCGAGGTGTAGCGCCTGGAGGCGTGCGCGCCCGGCCACACGCCGATCGGCGAGCCCCGCTCGAGCGTGCCCACCTGGGCGATCAGGTCGCGGCGGGTCAGCTCGCCGGGACGCCAGCGGGGCCCGCCCGGGTGCAGGTCGTGGAGCGCGTCCAGCCCGCCGACCTGGACGATCCGCTCGATGGTCGGCCGGGAGGGCCGGGCACGGTCCCAGAAGTCGGCCAGCGACGTGTACGGCTGCCCCGCGATCATGCGTTCGACCTCGGCCTCGCTCACCCCCTTGACCGCCGAGAACGGCACCCGCAACGCGTACCCCTTGCCGATCTCCCCGATCTTGAACTCCCTGCGCACCGGGGAGGAGGCGCCCGCCAGCGAGGATGGACGCACGCGCAGCCCGAGCCGCTCCACCTGCCAGTCCTTGCCCGACTTGTTGATGTCGAGCGGCAGGATCTTGATCCCGCACTGCCTGGCCTCGTCGATGATGACGCGCGGCGGGTACATGCCCGGCTCGTGCGTGAGCACCCCGGCGAAGAACGCCGCCGCGTGGTGCCGCTTGAGCCAGGCCGACTGGTACGTGGGCAGCGCGAACGCCGCCGCGTGCGCCTTGCAGAAGCCGAAGGCCCCGAACGCGTCCAGCACCTGCCAGGCGCGCTCGACGGCCGCGTCGTCGAAGCCGTTGGCCCTGGCCATGGGCACGAACGTCTTGCGCACCAGCTCCCGCCCCTCCGGCGTGGCCAGCGTGCGCCGCAACATCTCGGCGAACGACAGGTCCCGCCCCGTCATCACCTCGATGACCCTGAGCACCTGCTCGTGGAAGACCACGACGCCGTGCGTCTCCTTCAGCGGGCCCCGCAGCCTCTCATGCGGGTAGTACGGCTTGCGCCACCCGTGCCTGGCCTCCAGGTAGGGGGTGACCATGTCGGAGTTGACCGGCCCCGGCCTGAACAGCGAGATGTCCACGATCAGGTCGTGCATCTTGCGCGGCTCCAGCTTGGCGACCAGCTCGCGCTGCCCCGGCGACTCGATCTGGAAGCAGCCGAGGGTGCGGCTGGCGCAGATCATGTCGTAGGTGTCCTGGTCGTCGTGCGGCACGTACTGGACGCCGAGGTCGTCCCCGCTCTGGGTGTCCAGCTCGACCACCACGTCGTCCACCCGCTTGATCTCGCTCAGCGCGTACGCCATCGCGGACTGCATCCGCACGCCCAGCACGTCGAGCTTGAGCAGCCCGGCCTCCTCCACGTCGTCCTTGTCGAACTGCGACATCGGGAACTCCAGCAGGCTGCGCTCCACCGGCGTCCTGTCCCGCAGGCCCCCGTTGCCGATCAGCACGCCGCACGGGTGCAGTGCGATGTGCCTGGGCAGCCCGTCGAGCCTCTCCGCCAGCCGGAACACCCGGTCGAGCCCTGCCTCGCCGAGCCGGCTGTCGCGCAGCTCGGGCAGGTCGTGCAGGGACGCGGTGATCTGCTTGGCCCTGATGTGCGGGAACGCCTTCGCGATGGCGTCGATCTCGTGCGGCGGCAGGCCCATGGCCCCCGCGACGTCGCGGATGGCGCTGCGCGCCCGGTAGGTCTCCATCATGGACACGCAGGCCACGCGGGCCTCGCCGTACTGCTCGAAGATGGCCTTGTAGCAGTCGAGGCGGCGGGCCGACTCCACGTCCACGTCGATGTCGGGCAGCCCGACGCGGCCCTCCGACAGGAAGCGCTCCATGAGCAGGCCGTGGTCGAGGGGGTTCACCTCGCCGATGCCGATGAGGTAGTTGACCAGACTGCCCGCGCCCGAGCCGCGGATGGCGCAGCGGACGCCCATGCCGCGGATCATGTCCGTGATGCCGGCGACGGCGATGAAATATCCGGACAGGCGCTTGCGCTCGATGATGGCCATCTCGTCCCTGAGGCGTCGTCTGGCGTCGCCGGAGCGGTCGAGGCCGCGTCTGATCAGCCCGTCCTCCACCCGGTGGCGCAGCAGCGGCACCGGGTCGCGGCCGATCTCGGGCAGGTGCAGGTCGGGCGGGTCGCTCCGCAGCGCGAGCAGCCCGTCCGGGTTCACCGAGCACGCCTCGGCCAGCCGCCTGGTGGTGAACAGCAGCCGCGCGACCCGCTCCTGGTCCGCGCCGCAGACCTTGGTCGCCACCTGGCGCATCTCCTTGGTGCTCTTGAGGTAGGCGTGGGAGGTCATGCGGTCCAGGTGGCGCGGGTGCAGCGGGACGAGCTGGCGGGCCGCGTCGAGCACGTCGCCGACCTGGTGGTCGGCCGGGTCGAGGTAGCGCACCGCGTTGGTCAGCACGGCGGGGACGCCCATGGACTCGGCCAGGCCGAGCATGCGCACGGCCGTGGTGGCGTCGCGGAAGCCGTACTGGTCGACCAGCTCGATCACCACTCCGGGCACCGCGGCGCGCCAGAGGCCGAGCAGCGTCCTGGCGTGCTCGTCGCGCCGCTCGGCCACCGCGCGGCCCACGTCGGACCTGGGGCCGAGCAGCACCACGAGCCCGTCCTCGGCGCCGAACCCGTGCTCCCCGCCCGGGCCTCCCGCCCACTCGCCGATCAGCTCGCGGCTCACCCTGGGCGTGCCGCGCTCGGCCGCGTAGTGCGCGGCCGTGACCAGGCGGCACAGGCGGGACCAGCCCTTGGCGCGGGCCAGCACCGTGACGCGGTCCTCGGCGTCCGGCCCGGTCTTGGGACGCGGCGCGCGCCGCCCGGGCATGTCCAGCCCGGGCACCCCGAGCCCCGGCAGCGGGGGTAGGGCGTCGAGTGCCAGGTTCACGCCGAAGACCGCGGAGATCCCGGCCTCCGCGCACGCCTGGGCGTGCTTGATCGCGCCGTAGAGCCCGTCGCGGTCGGTCAGGGCGAGGATGTCCATCCCGTGCTCGACCGCCCGGCTCACCAGCGCCTGGGGGAAGGCCGTGCCGAAGCGCATGGAGTACGCGGAGCACACGCTGAGGTGCGGGAACGGCGGCGCCATCAGTCCCACGCCCTCAGGAGCAGCCAGCCGCTGCCGGCGGTGTCGTAACGCAGCTCGTACGAGCCCACCTCACGCCCGGGGCTGGCCTCCACCCGCCAGAACTTGCGCTCACCCGGATCGCCGTCGCCGGTCTTCCACCACTCGCGCGCGACCACCCAGTGGTCGAGGACCCGGCGGACGAGATAGAGCCGGTCGCGCCAGACGAACTGGGTCGGCTCCCCGTCCCTGGTCCACACCTCTATCGGATCGCCATAGAGTCTGCTCAAGACGCTTTCTCCCCGCGGCTCTGGTCGTATGCTGAGCCACCCGGGGGAAGACGGGTGCGCTTATAAGTCGAACATATGTTCTTACGGCTTCCAGCGCAAGTCGTACGCTGGGTTCGTCACCCCGGCTCCTTCCCTCACACAAGGGCGTACACGTCCACCTGCGAGGCCCGCGACGTATCGGTAAGCTTGCGCGGCGTGAGCGGTGAAACCTCCCACATTGGGCGCTACAGGTTACTTAGCGTGCTGGGGCGCGGCGGCATGGGCACGGTCCATCTCGCCGAGGACCCCGCTGGGCAGCGGGTCGCCGTCAAAGTGATCAACCCGGAGCTGACCCAGCACGAGCAGTTCCGCATGCGCTTTCGCAGGGAGGCGGACGCCGCCCGGAGGGTGCGCAGGTTCTGCACGGCCGCGGTGCTCGAGGCCGCTCTCGACGGCGACCAGCTCTACGTCGTCACCGAGTACGTGCCGGGGCCGAACCTCGAAGCGGCCGTGGGCCAGTCCGGCCCCCTGCGCGGCTCCAGCCTCGACGCGCTGGCCGTCAGCGTGGCCACCGCCCTGACCGCCATCCACGGCGCCGGGGTGGTGCACAGGGACCTCAAGCCGTCGAACGTGCTGCTGTCGCCGGTCGGACCACGCGTGATCGACTTCGGCATCGCGCGGGCGCTCGACACGCTGGGCGGCGTCACGGGCACCGGCGAGCTGGTCGGCACGCCCCGCTACATGGCTCCCGAGGTGCTGCGGGGCGAGCCGGTGTCCCCGGCCTGCGACGTGTTCTCGTGGGGCAGCCTGATCGCGTTCGCCGCCAGCGGGAGGGCGCCGTTCGGCGGCGACACGCTGCCCGCGATCGTCTATCAGGTGCTCAACACCGAGCCGAACCTGGACGACGTCGATCCCGCCCTGCGCGAGCTGGTCAGGGCGGCGCTGCACAAGGACCCGGCCATGCGGCCCACCGCGCAGCAGCTGCTCGACCACCTCGTCGGGCGGTCGGCCGCGCCCGAGCAGGCGGCGCAGACCGTGCAGGTGGCCTGGCAGCAGGCCACGACGGCGTACACGTCCGTCCAGCAGCCGTCCAAGGGCGGCCGCGCCAAGCTGATCGCCGGGATCGCCGCGGCCACGGCGGTGCTCGTGGCCGGGTCCGTGGCCGCGTGGGCGGTGTTCGCCCCCAGCGGGCCGCCCGACGACCTGGGCGTTCTCTACCGCGAGGACTTCACGCAGACCTCCGGCGGCTGGACCGGCACGTACGACCCCGACGCCTCGGCCAGCTACGGATACCGGACGGACGGAACATACGGGCTGGATGTCGAGAAGGGATCGGAAGAGCGGTGGGCGAAGGCCCCCATACCCTTCCTCATCGCCAAGCCGACCGGCACGCCCAGCCCCTCGGCCACGCCCACGCCGATGTTGCCGTCTTCCGTCGTCGTCGCCGTCACCGCCGAGGTCAAGAGGCACACCGGCACCGGCGAGTACGGCGTGTACTGCCACAACGTGGACGATGACGACACGTACTACGAGTTCGCCCTCGACACGACGGGAAAGGCCAGGATCCGGCGCATCGTGGACGGGGCCGGCGGCACGCTGGCCCAGCCGGTGCAGGTGGACGAGCTGCCCGGCAAGGCCCGGCTGGTGGCGTCGTGCGAGCAGGTCGGATCGGCCGTGCGGCTGACGATGTGGGTGAACGACCAGCAGGTCCACCAGGTGGATGACCCGAACGGGCTCGGGAACGGCTACGTGGGGCTCTTCGCCCGTACGCCGAAGGACGAGAGGTCGATGCTGAAGACGACGTTCGACGACTTCGAGCTACGCGGCCAGAAGGAACCCTAGAGGATCGGTGACGGTGCCATGCGGCAGGCCGAGCCTCATGGGCTGACGGCTGGGCCCGACGGGGCGATCTGGGTGGCCCTGGAGGCGGGCGCCCTGGCCAGGATCGGCTGACGGACTGCGGCTGGAGGGCGATCGACTTTCGACCCGGGTGGAATGATCCGGCAGCCGCGGAGTTGACTATGGGTATGCATGCCATCATCGTCTCCGCCCAGGGCGGTCCAGAGGTTCTCGAATACGTCGAGCGGCCCGACCCGGTCCCCGGCGAAGGGGAAATCCTGGTCGACGTCGCCGCGAGCGGTGTCAACTTCATCGACATCTACCACCGCTCCGGCGCGTATCCGCTCAACCTGCCCACCCCCATCGGCTCCGAGGGCGCGGGCACCGTCTCCGCCGTCGGGCCCGGGGTGCAGGGGGTGGCCGTGGGCGACACCGTGGCCTGGGCCAACGTCCTGGGGAGCTACGCCGAGAAGGCCGTGATCCCGGCCGATCGGGCGGTGCCCGTTCCCGGCGGCGTCCCGGCCGACGTGGCGGCGGCGGCGATGCTCCAGGGGATGACCGCCCACTACCTCACCCACTCCACCTACGAGGTGCGGGAAGGGGACGAGGTGCTCGTGCACGCCGGAGCCGGCGGCATGGGACAGCTGCTCATCCAGCTCGCCAAGCTCAAGGGCGCCAGGGTCCACACCACCGTCTCCACCGCCGAGAAGGAGAAGCTGGCCCGGGAGGCGGGGGCCGACGAGGTGCTGCGCTACGACGACTTCGTGGCGGCGCTGCGCGGCAAGATCGACGTCGTGTACGACGGCGTCGGGAAGGCCACGTTCGACGGCGGGCTGGAGGTGCTGCGCCCGCGCGGCCTCATGGCCCTGTACGGCGCCGCGAGCGGCCCCGTCCCCCCGATCGATCCGCAGATCCTCAACAAGCACGGCTCGCTCTTCCTCACCAGGCCCTCGCTCGTCCACTACATAGCCGAGCGTGCCGAGCTGCGCCAGCGCGCCGCCGACCTGTTCGGGTGGATCGCGGCGGGACAACTCACCATCAACGTCTCGCACCGCTACCCGCTGGCCGAGGCGCGGCAGGCGCACGAGGACCTGGCGGCCCGCCGCACGACAGGGAAACTCCTCCTCATACCCTGACCGCATGGACATCGCAGGATCAGTCTGGTCGTTCGCCGCCGTAGTCGCCCTTCTCACGCTCACCCCCGGCCTCGACACGGCCCTCATCCTGCGAACGTCGGTGCTGGCGGGCAGGTGGCCGGCCTGGGGCGTGACGCTCGGCATCCAGGTCGGCACGCTCATCTGGGGCGTGCTCACCGCGGCGGGGCTGTCGGCGCTCCTGTCCGCCTCCCGGCTCGGCTACGAGATCCTGCGCTGGGCCGGGGTGGCGTACCTGGTGTGGATGGGCCTGCGCATGATCCTGGCCAGGCAGGCGGCGCACGACGAGCCGGAGCAGGCGGTGCGGTTCATGAGCGGCTTCACGCGGGGCCTGGTCACGAACCTGCTCAACCCCAAGGTCGGGGCGTTCTACGTGGCCATGCTGCCGCAGTTCATCCCGGACGGGGCGCCGCACGCGCTCATGGGGCTGCTGCTGGCCGGCGTGCACGTGGCCGAGGGGCTGCTGTGGAGCGTGGTGCTGATCGGGTTCGCGTCGTTGATGAGCGGCTTCCTGCGCTCGCCCGCCGTACGGCGCGCACTCGACCGCCTGACTGGCGTGGTCATCGTCGGCTTCGGCATCCGCCTCGCCGTCACGGACTGAGGCCGGCGACCCACGCCGGCCGGCCGCCCCCGTCCGTCACCGGGCAGGTCAGGCAGCGTGCGGATGGCTTTGCTTCCGGGGCGCGGCAACGAGAGGGTGGGTTGCGTGGAGACGGCGTACGTGCTCGGCGGCGGAGGTGTGCTCGGCGCGCACGAGGTGGGCATGCTGCAGGCCCTCGACGAGGCGGGCATCAGCCCCGACCTCGTCGTGGGCACGTCCGTGGGCGCGCTGAACGGCGCGGTCATCGCCGCCGCCCCTTCCGAGGCGGTCGCCCGGCTGGTGTCCTTGTGGCGCTCCGATGTCGTACGTACGGCGTTCGCCGGCTCATGGGTGGCCCGGTTGTCCACGCTGGCCAGGACCGGCACCCATCTGCACCCGATCGCACCGTTGCGCGATGTTCTGAGCGAGACCGTGCCGATTTCCCAGATCGAGGACCTGGAGGTGCCCTTCCAGTGCGTGGCGGCCTCGGTCGAGCGGGCCGCGGCACACTGGTTCGCGGAAGGGCCGCTGGTGGAGGCGGTGCTGGCGTCGTGCGCGGTGCCGGGGCTGCTGCCGCCCGTCGTGATCGGCGGCGAGCACTTCTACGACGGGGGGCTGGTGCACAGCATCCCCATCAGCCGGGCCGTGCGGCTCGGGGCCAAGCGCGTCTTCGTCCTGCACGTCGGGCGGATCGAACGGCCGCTGTCGCCGCCCAGGCGGTTCTGGGAGGTGGGCATGGTGGCGTTCGAGATCGCGCGCAGGCACCGCTTCGCCGAGGACATGGCCAGCCTGCCGCCAGGGGTGGAGGTGCACGTGCTGCCCGCGGGCGTGACCCGGCCGCTCTCCACGCTGCGCTACCGCGACGTCTCGCAGATCTCCGCCTGCATCGAGCGGGCCTACACCGCCTCTTCGCACTATTTGCGGAACAGAGGAGGATGAGAGGTAGACCGTTCCAGGGAGGCCGCTGTGCTCCCACCACGTATCCTGCGCCGGCTCGTGCTGGCTCCTCTGGTCATCGTCATGACCGTGTTCATGCTGGTGACGCTGCCGTTCTGGCTCGTCGTCACGGCGGCGGCCTCGCTGCGCCTGCCGCCGCCGCAGCGCCGGGGGCCGAGGTTCGTCTGGTTCGGCACGGCATGGCTGGCTCTGGAGTCGGCCGTGCTGATCGCCTGCCTGTGGCTGTGGGTGGCGGGCGGGGCCCGGCGCCAGGACCGGCACTACGCGCTGATCAGATGGTTCCTGTCCAGGGTGTACGCGAATGCGGTGCGGATCTTCCGGCTGACCCTGGAGATCGAGGAGCCCGAGCTGACGACCGAGGAGCGGGCCGCCCGGCTGACCCGGCCGGTCATCGTGCTGGCGCGGCATGCGGGGCCCGGCGACTCATTTTTGCTGATTTATCACCTTCTAGCGATATATGAACGGCGGCCACGCATCGTCATGAAGGCCGCGCTCCAGTACGACCCCTCGCTGGACGTGGTGATCAACCGGCTGCCGAACGCGTTCGTCCCCCGCGAGTCCGGACAGGAGCGGATCATCGAGGAGATCCGCCGCCTCGCCGCGACGATGGGCGATCAGGACGCCCTGGTGATCTTCCCCGAGGGCGGCAACTTCACCCCGCGCCGCCGCGGGCTGGCGATCAGGCGGCTGGAGGAGAAGGGGCTGGCCGAGGAGGCCGAGCGGGCGCGCGGCCTGGACCACCTGCTGCCGCCCAGGCCGAAGGGCGCCATCACGGCTCTCGAGGCGTGCCCGTCGGCGGACGTCATCTTCGTCGCACACACCGGGCTCGACGACCTCATCACGTTGGCGGACGTCTGGCGCAAACTGCCCGTCAGCGCTCACATCACCGCGAAGTGGTGGCGGGTGCCGGCCGCCGAGGTGCCGCGGGAGCGGGCGGAGCGGATCCGGTGGCTGTACGACCACTGGGAACAGATCGACGCCTGGATCGACGTCCAACGCCAGGCCCGCGCCGTCAACGAAGTGCGCCAGGGGGCAGGAACGGGACGTCCGGAGGGCCGTGCTCGATGAGACGGAGCAGCGCGTCCGTGTCGAGGTGCCGCTCCACGAGGTCGCCGAGCGCGTCGAGCCGCTCCTCCCTGAGCCCCGCGAAGTCCGTGTCCGGAGCCGGTACGAAGTCGCGCCCGGCCCGTTCGGCCACGTCGGCCAGGAACGCCCGGCGGAATCCGTCGTTCTCCAGGGCGCCGTGCCAGGCGGTGCCCCAGACGTTCCCGGCCCGGCAGCCGTCGAGGAACGGCTCGCCCCCGTCCACCGAGGCCACCCCGTGGTGGATCTCGTACGCGCGCACCGGCTGCCCGTACGCCGTGCCCTCCGGCCGCCCGAGCCGCTTCTCCTCCGCGAACTCGACGCGCACCGGCAGCCTGCCGAGCCCCTCGACCTTCCCCTCCCCCGACTCGACCTCGTCCACGATCTCCCGGCCGAGCATCTGGAACCCGCCGCAGATCCCCAGCACGGGCCCCGCCCGGTCGATGATCGCCGCCGCCAGCCCCCGCGCACGCAGCCACGCCAGGTCGCTGACCGTGGCCCTCGACCCGGGCAGCACCACCAGGTCGGCGTCGTCCAGTTCGACCGGATCGGTGATGAAGCGCACCACGACCCCCGGCTCGGCGGCCAGGGCGTCGAGGTCGGTGAAGTTCGAGATCCTCGGCAGCCGCACGACCGCCACCCTGAGGGTCTGCCGGCCGTACGGCGCGCGCACCGCAACCCTGCGGCTGTCCAGGGCGAGCGAGTCCTCGACGTCCAGCCAGAGCCCGTCGAGCCAGGGCAGGACGCCGTACACCGCACGCCCCGTCAGCTGCCTGAGCATGTCGAGCCCGGGCTCCAGCAGCTCACGGGCGCCGCGGAACTTGTTGACGACGAATCCGGAAATATGCGATTGGTCGTCGGCGTCCAGCAGGCCCACCGTCCCGTAGAACGCGGCGAACACCCCTCCCCTGTCGATGTCGCCGACCACGATCACCGGCAGGCCGGCGGCCCTGGCCAGGCCCATGTTGGCGATGTCGCCGCGACGCAGGTTGATCTCGGCGGGGCTGCCCGCGCCCTCGCACACCACCACGTCGTACCGCTTCCTGAGCCTCTCCAGCGCCTCCAGAGCCGTGGCGCGGAGGAGGTCCTTGAGCGCGCCGTACTCCATCGCGTCCACGTCCGCCACCGGTCTGCCCATGAGGACGACCTGGCTGCGGCGGTCGCTGCCCGGCTTGAGGAGGACGGGGTTCATGTCCGCCACCGGCTCCAGGTACGCGGCCTGCGCCTGCATGACCTGCGCCCGGCCGATCTCGGCGCCCTCCGCGGTGACGTACGAGTTGAGCGACATGTTCTGCGCCTTGAAGGGCGCGACGCGCACGCCTCTGCGGGCCAGCCACCGGCAGATGCCGGCGGTCACCACGCTCTTGCCCGCGTCGGACGTGGTCCCCGCCACCAGCAACCCGCCTCTGACCATGCGATCACCGTATCGGAGCGCTCAAGGTCATATGCTGGCCGCATGCCACCGTCGGATCTCCCCATCTGCCGCACATGCGGCGTCCAGTACGGCGAGCCGCGCCCCGACTGCCCGATCTGCGAGGACGAGCGCCAGTACGTCGGCTGGGACGGCCAGCGGTGGACCACGATGGCGGGCCTGGCGGCCGAGGGCCATCGGGGCCGGGTCGAGGAGGAGGGCCCCGGCGTGATCGGCGTCGGCACCGCCCCGCCCACGGCCATCGGCCAGCGCGCCCTGCTCATCCGCACGCCCGAGGGCAACGTGCTCTGGGACATGGTCTCCTACCTGGATGACGACCTGGTCGCCCAGGTCAGGGAGCTGGGCGGAGTGGCGGCCATCGCCATCAGCCACCCCCACTTCTACGGCTCCATGATCGAGTGGGCGCACGCCTTCGACGCCCCCGTGTACATCCACGCCTCCGACAGGCAGTGGGTGGGCAGGCCGGACGACGCGGTGGTCTTCTGGGAGGGCGACACGCACCGGCTGTCCGAGGACCTCACCTTGATCAACGCGGGCGTGCACTTCGAGGGCGGCCAGGTGCTCCACTCGTCGTCCCAGGGCGCCCTGTTCTCGGGAGACATCCTCACGGTCGTCCAGGACCGGCGCTGGGTGAGCTTCATCTACAGCTACCCGAACTTCATCCCCGAACGTCCGCACGTAGTGCGCCGTGCCCTGGACCTGCTGGAGCCGTACGCGTTCGACAGGGTTTATGGGGGTTGGTGGAAGCGCGTCGTGTACGCGGACGGCGCTGAGGCCGTCCGCCGCTCAGCCGACCGCTACCTGACCTTCGTCGAGGACAGGTGAGCGTGGCTCAGCTCCCGCCCTCGCGCCGCTTCTCTTCCTGAACGCCGCCCTCGCCGCGGCCACCGCCGTAGCGGCGCTGCACGGCGTCGGCGCCCTTCGAGATCTGCTCGTCGTACTTGTGGCCGGTCCGCTCCTTCGCGAGCTTCTCGGCGCGGTCCAGCAGCTGGTCCGCCTGCCTGGAATGCCCTCTGGCCAGGCTCTCCACCTTCTTCAGCCACTCCCCTATGCGGCCCATGACCATCCCCTTCCTTCCGGCTACGCCCGGCCTCTACCCCCGCATCCAGCACATTCACCGCCCGGAGGGCCGGCATGTCGGCCCGGGCCCCTACCATGCGGCGCATGACCACGCACGGATTCACTCTCACCGCCGAGGGCCCGTTCGACTTCGGCGCCTCGCTGCGCTTCGTCGAGGACTGGCCGGCCACCAGCACGCTGCCGTCCGACGGGCAGGCGCTGCGCTTCGCCTACTGCGCCGAGTCCGACTGGCTGCCGATCGGTGTGCGGGTGACCGCCGCGCCGGGCGGCGTGGCCGTCGCCACGACCCGCCCGGCCGGGCCGGGCATCCGGGGTGAGGTGGCGCGCATCCTCTCCCTCGACGTCGACGGCACCGGCTTCGCCGCGCTCGGGCAGGCCGACCCGGTGCTCGGCGACCTGCAGCGGCTCTCCCCCGGCCTGCGCCCGGTCTGCTTCTGGAGCCCGTGGGAGGCCGCGTGCTGGGCGGTCATCGTGCAGCGCTCCTCGATGCTCATCGCCTCCCGGATCAAGCAACGCATCGCCGAGCGCTACGGCGCGCAGGTCACCGTGGACGGGCGGACGTATGCGGCCTTCCCCCCGCCCGTGACGCTGCTGGAGGCCGGCGGGCTGGGCCTGCCCGCGCAGAAGGAGGAGTGGCTGCGCGGCCTCGCCCAGGCCGCGCTCGACGGCCTGCTCACCGCCCAGCACCTGCGCGCGCTCGACCCGCAGGAGGCCCTCGCCGAGCTGCGCGCCCTGCCCGGCGTCGGGCCGTTCTCCGCGGGCCTGATCCTGATCCGCGGCGCGGGCGCCCCCGACGCGTTCCCCGGCGACGAGCCACGCCTGTTCGGCATCCTGCGCGAGGCGTACGGGCTGCCCGAGGACGCGCCTTCGGCCGCGTACCGGAAGCTGGCCGATGCCTGGCGGCCCTACCGCTCCTGGGCCTCCTTCCTGTTCCGGGCGACCGCCTACGGCGTCACGGACGATCAGGAACGAGCGGCGGCCCGGTGAGGCGGGCTCCGGCCCGATCCCGCCGCCTCCCGCCGCGAACGGTCGCGGCATAGTAGTGGGGGCCGGTCCCATCGACGGAGAAGGGCAGATGGACAACCACATCTACGTCACCCGCACGCTGACCGACGCCGCCATGGCGAAGGTCCGCGAGCTGAGCCATCCCGTGATCGTCGGCGGGGAGGAGCCGCCCGACCGTGCCACGCTGCTGCGCGACGTGGCGGGCGCGGCGGCGGTGGTGTGCACGCTGACCGAGCGGATCGACGCGGAGGTGCTCGACGCCGCGGGGCCCGGCCTGCGCGTGGTCGCCAACACGGCTGTCGGCTACGACAACATCGACGTGGCCGCCGCCACCGAGCGCGGCGTGCGGGTGACCAACACCCCCGGCGTCCTGGACGGCGCGACCGCCGACCTGGCCTTCGCGCTGATCCTGGCCACCTCACGCCGCGTGCTCGACGGCGACCGGCTGATCCGCGAAGGGACCCCCTGGATCTGGGGGCCGCGGATGATGCTCGGCATCGACCTCAGCGCCGGCGCGACCCTCGGCGTGGTCGGGTACGGCAGGATCGGGCGGGCGGTGGCCCGTCGCGCCCGGGCGTTCGACATGTCCGTTCTCGCCACGCCCACGTCCTCGCCGCTCACCGACGAGGACCGCCTCGGCGTCGAGTTCGTGCCGTTGCCCGAGCTCCTTGGGCGCAGCGACGTGGTGACCCTGCACTGCCCGCTGACGCCCGAGACCCGGCACCTCATCAACGCCGCCGCGCTGCGCCGCATGAAGCCCACGGCGATCCTGGTCAACACCGCGAGGGGCGGCATCGTCGACGAGCGGGCGCTGATCGAGGCGCTGCGGTCGGGGGCGCTCGCCGCCGCCGGGCTGGACGTCTTCGAGGACGAACCGCGGGTCGACCCCGAGCTGGCCAAGCTCCCGAACACCGTGCTCACACCGCACATCGGCAGCGCGGGAACGGCGACGCGCGAGCGGATGTGCGGCTTGTCGGTGGCGAACGCGGCCGCCGTCCTCGCCGGGCGCGCCCCCCTCACGCCCGTGAACTGAGGATCCCGCGCTAGTGCCGGGGTTTCTGCGTCGTTTGTCCGGAAAGTGGAAGTGCGTCCGGGGGATACGGAGCTTCCGGGGGGATACGACCAGAAAGGCATGGACATGAGCGCCAAGGACAAGATCCGCAACAAGGCCGAGGAGCTCAAGGGGCGAGCGAAGAAGACGATCGGGCACGCCACCGGCGACGAACGGCTGCGGGAAAAGGGGCGCACCGACGAGGCCAAGGGAGGCGCCAAGCAGGCCGGAGAGAAGATCAAGGACGCCGGCCGGAAGGTCAAGGGCGTCTTCAAGAAGTGACGGCCGCTCAGGTTAGGGGCCCGCCCTCACGTCTTACGGCGCGAGGGCGGGCCGCTTTGGGCTGCCCCTTCCGTGCCGCGAGACGCGTACGCCGGTCTCCGCCCGCGCCTTAGGGAAGCCATAAGGAATCCTTAAACGGCCTTCGCCACACTGAGGGCACATGAAAACAGCGGGTCTCGAGAGACCCGTCGGACAAGGAGTGGCAGATGGCCAGCAAACTGGTGGTTTCGACTTTCGTGTCGCTGGACGGCGTCATGCAGGCTCCCGGCGGGCCCGGCGAGGACGACTCCAACGGCTTCCCCCACGGCGGGTGGCTGCCCCCGTACGTGGACGAGGGGTTCGGCCAGATCATGGGCGAGCAGCTCGACCGCGCCGACGGCATGCTCCTGGGCCGCAAGTCGTACGACATCCTCTCCTCGTACTGGCCCAGCGTGCCCGACGAGGAGGGTGGCGCCAAGATCAACAGCATGCCCAAGTACGTCACCACGAGGACGCCGATGACCGCCGCGTGGCGCAACACCCAGGTCCTGGTGGGCGAGGCCGCCCAGACGGTGGCCGAGCTCAAGCGGAACACCGACGGCGAGATCCTCGTCCAGGGCAGCAGCGACCTCATCCGTTCGCTGCAGGCGGCCGAGCTGGTCGACGAATACCGCCTGCTGGTCTTCCCCGTCGTCCTCGGGGAGGGCAAGCGGCTCTTCGCCGAGGGAACCACCCCGGCCGCGCTCAAGCACACCGGCACCACCACCACCGACGCCGGCGTCGTCTACATCACCTACGAGTGGGCCGGCAAGCCCTCCTACGGCTCCGTCGCTTGACCTGCACCCCGCCGTGAACGGCGAGGATTCCCGTCCCGCCTTCGGCGGGCCATCCCCTGACGGGGACCGCATTCATCCCGGCCTGAAGGCCACGGCTTTCTGCGGATCTTCGGTAACCGCCGATGCCTGGTCACCGCTCCCGCCGGGAGACGGTGAGCATGTGGCCGCTGACTCCGAGAAGGGACGGGACGGATTCCATCGAGCGCTGGGCGCCGAGCATGAGGGCCCGGCATTCCGGGTCCTCAAGCGTGCGGCGCAGCACGTCCTGGGTACGCCAGAACTCCAACCGGCCGCGCCCTTCGCGAAGCCGAGCGTGCTCCCTGTCCTGCTCGTAGTAGGCGAGCAGGTCCTGTGTCACCGTCATACCTGATCGTGGCGGAATGCCCATATGGGCCACAAACGGTTTAATGCGCAGGTCAAGTTCTCGCCGCCGGTATACGCGCCTTGCGGCCTTGCCGCACGGATCAACCTAGTGTGATGGGATGAGCACAATCGATCACCAACCGGTGGATGGGGCTGATATCGCCGAAGTCGCCACGTACGTCATCGGTGAGTGCGCCCGGTTCGGCACGCGGCTGCGAACGCTGACCCGCCAGCTCGATCACTCCGCCACAGCCGCAACCGAACGTGAGGAGCTGACGCAGGCCATCGCCTATGTCCACGCCGCCCTGGCCGATCTCCTCATCACCGTTCACCCCATTCATCACGACGACCCGGCTCATGACCGCGCCCCTCAGGAGCCGGCCGACGTCGGCGCGGCCGGTCCAGCCACCCGCCAGCACCCGTCGGTCCGCGATATGCCCTGGGTTGCCACGGCTTGACGGCTTGTTGGGCCGCACCGGCCCTCCAGCACGTTTTGACCCCTGTCACCGGGCACGGGGCAAGGTAGACCCGCCGTCGTCCGCGGGCACAAGCCAGACGACACGGAGGGAGCCGTCATGGCCACACAACAGGATGTGATCGAGGTCCTCGTGACCGATCACCGCGAGGTCGAGCAGATGTTCGGCGAGCTGGAGCACATGATCGGCGGCATCGGTGAGCCGGCCAAGACGCTGGCGGAAAAGGTGGTCATCGAGCTGGTCCGGCACTCGATCGCCGAGGAGGAGTACCTGTATCCGGCCGTGCGCGAGCACGTGCCCGGCGGCAACAAGCTGGCCAACCAGGAGATCACCGAGCACGCCGAGGCGGAGCAGACGATGAAGCGGCTGGAAGCTCTGGAGCCGAACGAAAGGGAGTTCTGGCCCACCATGGAGCTCCTGATGAGCCAGATCCGCGCCCACATCCGCGAGGAGGAGAACGACCTGTTCCCGCGGCTGCGCGAGGCCTGCACGCCTGAGCAGCTGACGGAATTGGGGGGCAAGGTGCAGAAGGCCAAGAAGCTGGCCCCGACCCGCCCGCACCCCGCCGCGCCCGACACCCCGCCCGCCAACAAGCTGCTGGCGCCGGGAGCCGGGCTCGTGGACCGCATCCGGGATGCCATCACCGGCCGGGGACGCTCCTGACCCGTCACGACGTCGGTGATGAACCGGTAGGGAGGCATGAGCGAATCCTGCGGAATCGAGCGCATGCTGGTCACCTTGCTCGAGGCCAGCCACACGAGCACGCTGGAGCGCCTGCCGGCGCTGGCCACCGAGAGCGCCGCGCTGGCCGGCCTCGGGGAGGTGGCGATCTACCTGGCGGACCTGCAGCAAGTGACGTTGCGCCGGCTGCGGTCCCGCGACGCGGATGACGAGCCGGCCGACGAGCTGCGGGTGGACGGCACCCTGGCGGGACGGGCCTTCCAGGAGGTACGCGTCCTGCCGCAGAGCGGGGACCGCGGCGAGCGCTACTGGTGGGTTCCGCTGCTGGACGGCACCGAGCGGCTGGGACTGCTACGGGTCGGCAGTGCCACGGCCGCCGTCCCGCAGGCCGCCGTCCAGCTGGCCGCGCTGATCGCGCTCCTCGTCGTCAGCCAGCGCACGCAGAGCGACAAGTATCAGCGCCTGGTGCGTTCGAGACCGATGAACGTGGCCGCGGAGATGCAGCGGCAGCTACTCCCGCGGCTGACCTTCTCCACCCCGGAAGTGACCGTGGGCGCCGTGATCGAGCCCGCCTACGAGGTGGGCGGCGACGTGTTCGACTACGCCCTGTACGGCGACACCCTTCATCTGGCCGTCTTCGACGCGATGGGCCACGACGTCGCGGCGGGCCTGACGGCCAACCTGGCCATGGCCGCCAGCCGCAATCACCGCCGCCAGGACATGGATCTCACGGCGAACAGCCAGGCGATCGAGCGCGTGCTGATCAGCGAGTTCGGCCGCGGCACCCGGTACGTGACCGCCGTCATGGCCGATCTGAACCTGCGCACCGGCCTGCTCACCTGGATCAACCGCGGCCACCCGCTGCCGGTGCTGATCCGCGGCGGCCGCTGGATCACCACGTTGACGTGCCCGCCCGCCCACCCTCTCGGCCTGGACCTCGACATGCCCGTCACGGTCTGCCACGAGCAGCTGGAGCCGGGCGATCGGCTGCTGCTGTACACCGACGGCATCGTCGAAGCCGGCGCCGCCCAGGGCCGCGAGTTCGGGCTTACCCGATTCGTGGACTTCATCGTGCGCCACAGCAGCTCCAGCCTTCCGGTCCCGGAGACGCTACGCCGGCTGATCAGGAGCATCCTCGACTACCACGACGGCGAGCTGCACGACGACGCCACCGTAGTGGTGACCGAATGGCACGGTTTCGCCGGATCGGCTTTCCCGAAGGGAAGATCATGAGTGACGCGTACGACCAGGTGGCGATCGTGACGGGGGCGGACTCCGGCATCGGCAAGGCCACCGCCGTGGCCCTGGCCGAGCAGGGTTTCGACGTCGGCATCACGTACCACATGGACCGCGAGGGCGCGGAGGACACAGCGAGCCTGGTACGCGGGCTGGGCCAGGTGCCGGCGGTGCGCAGGCACGACCTGACCGACCCCGAGCGGGCGTCGGCGGTCGTCGACGAGCTGGCCGAGGAGCTGGGCGGGGTCGGTGTGCTGGTCAACAACGCCGGCACCGGCACGAGCGAGCCGCTGCTCGAGACCGGCTACGAACGCTGGCGCTCCGTCCTGGCGGTGGACCTCGACGGGGCGTTCCTGTGCGCGCAACGGGCCGCCAAGCGCATGGTCGCGTCGGGCAGGGGTGGCCGCATCGTCAACGTCACCAGCGTTCACGAGGAGTACCCGAGGGTCGGCGCGGGCCCGTACTGCGCGGCCAAGGGCGGGCTGCGCATGCTCAGCCGTGTCCTGGCGCTGGAGCTGGCGGAGTATGGCATCACCGTGAACTCCGTGGCGCCCGGCGAGATCGCCACCCCGATGACCGGGCAGGAGGACCTGCCGCCGCAGCCCGGCACCAGGCCTGGCTACCCCGTGTCCCGGCCCGGGGACGCCCGCGAGGTGGCCGCGGTCGTGGCCTTCCTGGCGAGCCCGTCCTCGTCTTATGTCACGGGGACGACCGTGTTCGTCGACGGCGGGCTGGGGTTGATGGGCCCGCAGGCGGCCGGCGCCCTCGACTCGGGCGGCTGGCGTACCGGATGAATGGCCTGTTGTGACGCCGGGACCGGTCAGACGCCCTTCACCGCGTACGTGACCAGTGTCGTGAGCACCTCCTTGACCGACGCGCGCTCCCGCACGTCGCACAGCACGATCGGGATCTTCTCGTTCAGCGCGAGCGCCCGCCGCACCTTGGCCGGGTCGTAGCGGCGGGCGCCGTCGAAGCAGTTCACGGCCACCACGAACGGGACGCCGCGCTGCTCGAAGTAGTCCACCGCGGGGAAGCAGTCATCCAGGCGGCGGGTGTCGGCCAGTACGACGGCGCCGAGCGCGCCCAGGGCCAGCTCGTCCCACATGAACCAGAAGCGGTCCTGCCCGGGGGTGCCGAACAGGTACAGCCACAGCCCATCGCGGATGGTGATGCGGCCGAAGTCCAGCGCGACAGTGGTCGTGATCTTGGACTCCACGCCCGAGGTGTCGTCCACCCCGACGCTCCGCTCGCTCAGCAACTCCTCGGTGTGCAGTGGCCGGATCTCGCTGATCGTGCCGACCATGGTCGTCTTGCCGACGCCGAAGCCGCCCGCGATGAGGATCTTGATGGCCAGGGCGGAGGCGACCGCCGTCGCCCCCGGCTCAGAGGCTGCGTAGTCCATGCAGAACTTCCCTGTAAATCCGTTCGTCGATCGTCTGCGCCACGGGGCGTGGACGCTCGATGCTGATGAGCCCCTCCCGCCGCAGGTCGCCCAGGATCACCCGGGTGATGTTGAGTGGCAGCTCGAGGTGCGCCGCGACATCCGCCACGGGCGTGGGCGTCCGGCACACCGACAGCACGGTGCGGTGCTCCGGAATCAGTTCCGCGGTCTCGAAGGAGCCGCTGACCGTCGTGACGATGGCCACCAGGTCGAACGACTCGCCCTGCGGCCTCGCCCGGCCCCCGGTCAGCCCGAACAGCCGGAGCAGCGGCCCGGGATCCTCTCCGGTCACGGTGTCGCGCCGTTCCAGGCGGGTGCCGGCGCCGCTCCCCTCGGCTGCGCGGAGAGGTGCTCGCCGACCCGCTTGACCAGGAGTGCCATCTCGTACGTGACCATGCCCAGTTCGGCGTCGCCCGAGGCGAGCACGGCCAGCCGGGCGCCCTGTCCGGCCGCGGTGACGAACAGGAAGCCCTCCTCCATCTCGATGATCGTCTGCCGTACGCCGCCCAGGCCGAAGTGCCGTCCGGCGCCCATGGCGAGACTGTGGCTGCCGGCGGAGATGGCGGACAGGTGCTCGGCGTCCTCCCGGGTCAGGCCCCGGGAGCCGCCCATGGCCAGCCCGTCGGCGGACAGCACGATGGCGTGCCTGATGCCGGGAACGCGCTGGGTGAGGTCGTCGAGCAGCCAGCTCAGTTCACTTTTGGGGTCAGGCATCGGGATGGTCGTCCTTTCGGTTCCACAGATCTCGTCCCTGCTCCGCCTGGCGGCGACCCTGCTGCCAGCCGCGTTGCATGGACGACATGAGCTGGGCGAGCTCCTCCGGCGAGCGCCCGGGGACGGTGCGCCGGTCCGCGCGCCCGGCGGCGGCACGGAGTTGAGGGGCCATGTTCGTCTGCGGCACCCGCATCGGCAGCCCGTCCAGGTCCTCGTCCGCCGCCTGGGCCGGGACCGTGACGCTCCACTCGGCGGACGGGCTGGAAGGCGTGGCGGAGCCGGGAACCGGCGTCGGAATCGGCCCGGTGACAGGCTCAGGGTGCGGCCTGGTGACAGGCTCGCGCTGCGGCTCGGTGACATGCTCGGGCTGCGGCCCGGAATCGGTCATCGGGTCCGTCCTCGTCATCGGATCCGTCCTCGGGGCGGGAGCCTCGAACCACGTCCCGCGCTCGGGCTCCACGGAGACGACCTGGGGCCGGGCCTCGGCGGGAGCCGTGCCGAGCGCGCGCATGGGCCTGCTCACGCGGGCGACGACGTGCTCCGCCTGGCGTTCCGCCGGGGCCGCGACCTGGGGCTGGACGTTGGCGAGCAGGGTGGCGGGCAGCAGCACGATCGCGGTGGTCCCGTCGTACGGCGAGCGGCGCAGCGAGACCTTGATCCCGTGCCGGGCCGCGAGCCTGGACACCACGAACAGGCCGAGCCGGTCGCTGTCGGCCAGGTCGAACTCCGGCGGGTCGGCCAGCTTGGCGTTGAGCTCGTCGAGGTTGGCCTGGTTCAGTCCCAGGCCCCGGTCCTCCACCTCGAGCGCGAAGCCGTTGGCCGCCGTCATGCTCCGGACGTGCACGGTCGTGTCGGGCGGGGAGAAGGCGGTGGCGTTCTCCACCAGCTCGGCGACCAGGTGGATCACGTCGGTGACCACGCCGCCGACCAGGAGCGGGGCGCCCGGCATCGGCACGACGGTGACGCGGGTGTAGTCCTCGACCTCCAGCACCGCCGCGCGTACGACGTCGAACAGCGGCACCGGGTCGCGCCAGCGCCGCGCGGGGACGGAGCCGGACAGGATGATCAGGTTCTCGGCGTGCCGCCGCATGCGGGTGGTCAGGTGGTCGAGCTTGAACAGGTCCTCCAGGACGTCCGGCTCGTCGACCCGGCGCTCCATGGTGTCGAGCAGCGCGAGCTGGCGGTGGAGCAGCGCCTGGTTGCGCCGGGCCAGGTTGAGGAAGACCTGGCCGACGCCCTTGCGCAGCGTCGCCTGGCCCACCGCGGCCTCGACCGCCGTGCGGCGGACGGCGGCACCACCCGATCGACCTCGGCCGTGTCGGCCGGGGCGAGGTCGGGCGCCTCGGTGGCCGGGTCCACGTCGTCACCGCGGCGCAGCCGCTCGACCAGCCAGGGCAGCCGCTGCTCGGCCAGCTCCACCGCCGACCCCTGCAGCCGCCGCAGCTCGGAGATCAGCGAGCGACCGAACCGGTACGACAGCACCACCGACGCCAGCACCGCCGCCAGGCCGAGGACCAGGACCAGTCCGATCCGCCAGTACGCCCCGGTCTTCAGCGCCTCGGCCTCCGCCGTGGTGCGGGCCAGCTCCGTCTGGGTGTCGCGGTCGATCGCGCCGATGAGGGAGTCGACGTCGCTCTTCCACTCGGCGGGGTCCACCGGCGGCGCGCCACCGCTGGTGTCCCACGTGAACAGCTCGTCCTCCGTCTCCACCAGCCGCCGGTACGCGCCGCTGTCGACCAGCTTGTCGAAGTTCACCCGCAGCTCGGGACCGACATCGCGCTCGGCGTTGGTGAAGACGATCCTGCGGCTGGTGAACGCGGCGACGAACGCGGCCCGGTCGGTCGGCGTCATCCTCCGCTGCACCATCGTGCTGGTGAGCACGGCGTGCTCGCGGCCCAGGTATTCGGCCGTGGCGCTGTAGGCGGCCATGCCGCGCACCGATCGGAAGGACGAGACGTCGCTCAGCGCGTCGCGGTCGTTGAACTGCTTGTTGGCGACGCTGATCAGGTTGTTGTACGCGTCGATGATCGCCAGCGGCGGAGCGAGCGCGCCGCCGTCGGCGGACTCGCGCAGTGCCTGTAGCCCGTCGAGCGATTGCAACAGCGCGTGCACCTGGGCCGGGGTCGCGCCCGCCGACTGCGCGTCAACCGATCCGATGATCTGGCTCAGGCGTTCGACCTTGGCGTCGGTGGTCCGCCGCTGTGCGGTCAGCGGCGCATACGCCGCCGTGCCGCGTGGCGCCTCCGCCGAGAGCTGGCGTTCCCGCCGTAACTCGACGATCAGCTGCAGCACCGGCGAGCCGATGGCCTCCCAGCGGTCCTGCGCCTGGGAGACCGTGACGATCTCCGACGCGCTCGAGTAGGCGATGAACCCCCACAAGGCGACCATGGAGACCAGCGGAAGCAGGAGGATCCTGAGCAGCTTGGTACGGATCGGTGGGGGCGAGCTCATCCTTCTTGTCCAATTCCGCGCATGGCGATGCGCCGCTGGGCAGTCGTGAACCGGCACCGCCCCCGAGAGCCTCCACCACGACTGGCATTGTGGTCCGTCCACTATGCCGATGGGGCAGATGTACTTCAAGGTGCGGATGCGAAGAATCAACACGAATGGCGGGTTGACTCTTTGTCAGCACACGGTTCGTGACCGTAACGGTTGGCATCTCACGCAGAGTGATCATAATCGGACTCGGAATGACGGCCGCCGTCACCCGCAGGTGGCTCTCAAGGCTTGCGGCCGACACCTCCGTACAGCCACCTCGTGGCCGCGGGGGCCGGGTCCTCCGGGTCGGGGTGCCACGTGTCGATGGTGACCAGACCGGGATCTACCAGATCAAACCCATCGAAGAAGCGGGCGACCTCCGCGTGCTCGCGGAAGTAGATGGGCGTCGGCGTGGCCGCGTACACGGTCTCGATCTGGGCGACCGCGTCCGCCGAGTGACCGTCGCGGGTGACGTGAGTGGCCGTGAAGTGGCTCCCGGACGACAGGGCGTCACGCAGCTCGCTCATGACCGAACCCTGCTCGTCCATGGTGAGGAAGTGCACCATGGCGATCATCAGGACGCCGACCGGCTCGCTGAAATCGATGAGCTTGGCGGTTTCCGGATGGTCCAGAACCCCGGCCGGGCGCCGCATGTCGGCGGCGGCCACCGCGGTGTGCTGGTCGGTCGCCAGGAGCGCGCGACCGTGCTGCAGCACGACCGGGTCGTTGTCGACGTAGACCACGCGGGCGTCCGGGACGATCTGCTTCGCGATCTCGTGCGTGTTGCCCACGGTGGGCAGGCCGGAGCCGATGTCGATGAACTGCCGGATCCCCTGCCGGGCCATGTACCGCACCGCGCGACGAAGGAAGGCCCGGTTCTCCTGAGCCAGCTGACGGACTTCGGGCATCGCCTTCTCCACCCGCCGCACGGCCTCCCGGTCGATCTCGAAGTTGTCCTTTCCTCCGAGGTAGTAGTCGTACATACGGGCGACACTCGGCCTGGTGACGTCGATCCCCGCCGACACGCCACCGCCCTGCTCCGTCATTCCCCGGCCTCCATTCGTGATCATCCGCTACCCACGTTAACGCAACGAACGATCCATGCGGCTCGCGCCGATCCCCGCGACCGTCACCAGCGCGATCCCGGCCACCTGGACCACAGCCGGCGCCTGCCCGAGCAGCACAAGGCCGACCAGCACCGCCATCGCGGGCTCCAAGCACATCAGCACGCCGAACACCGCACTGGGCAGCCGGCGCAGGGCGAGCAGTTCCAGGGTGTAGGGCAGGACCGGCAGCAGCAGCGCCAGCGCTGCCGACTGCCACAGCACCTGCGCCGACAGCCCGGGCAGCGCCTGCGGCACGCCGACCACCGCCGTGGCCGCCGCGGCGGCGGGCATCGAGATGGCCAGCCCCTGCACGCCCGGCAGGCGCTCGCCCACCCGCTGCGTGAGCAGGATGTACGCGGCCCAGCAGGAGGCCGCGCCGAGCGCCAGCGCCACCCCGGCCAGGTCCGCGTCGCCCTGCCACGGCCGGGTCAGCGCCAGCACACCGGCCAGCGCCAGCGCGGGCCATGCCAGGCCCCACCGCCCTGAGCGGCGCAGCGCGGCCACCGCCAGCGGCCCGAGGAACTCCAGCGCGGTGGCCATGGCCAGCGGGATGCGCGCGATGGCCTCCACGTACAGGACCGTCATCGCCCCGGTGACCACGCCGAGCACCACCGACCAGCCCAGGTCCGCGCGGGGAATGGCCCAGACCCGCGGCCTGGCGACGGCCACGAACAGCACGGCGGCGAAGCTGAGCCTGAGCCAGGAGCTTCCGGCCGGTCCCACGCTCGAGAACAACCCGGTGGAGGCCGCCGCGGCGATCTGTACGCAGGCCATCGAACCGACCGTCATCGCCACCGGCCCCACCTGATGGCGGGACGCGGCCGGCGAGGTCTTGATAAGGGAGGCATTTGTCACGCGATATATGTCAGCCGATCGCCACCATCCGCGTCCACCACGTAATCGCGGACTGTTTGTCCGCGATCAGTGGATAATTGGCCAGGTGGACACTCGATTGCTACGCGTGCTGGTCGAGCTCGAACGGCGGGGCACGCTCCGCGCCGTGGCCACGGCCACCGGCTACGGCACCTCGGCCGTCTCCCAGCAGCTCGCGGCGCTGGAGCGGGAGATGGGCACAGCCCTGGTCGAGCCCGCGGGCCGCGGGGTACGGCTCACCCCGGCCGGGCGCAGGCTGGCCGAGCACGGCAGGGGAATCCTCGCGGCGGTGGCGGAGGCACGCTCCGCGTTGGATCCGCAGGCCGAGCCGAGCGGGGTGGTGCGCATCGCGGCCTACGCCGGGGCCATCTCCCGTGACCTGCTGCCGGTCGCGCGCCTCCTGGCGCGCTCGCATCCGGCGCTGCGGCCGCAGCTGCACGAGCACGAGCCCGACGAGGTGCTGGGCCTGCTCGACGACGGCCTGATCGACCTGGGCTTCGTCTACGACTACAACCTGGTGCCCTGGACCTGCGACAGCCCCTCGCTGCTGCTCTGCGAGACGCCTCTGGTGCTGGCCGTGCCGGCACACGGCCACGTGCCGGCCGAGGTGGATTCCCCGGCGGCGCTGGCCGCCTACGCCGGTTCGTCATGGGTGCTCAATTCGCGCGGCAAGGCCGACGACGAGCTCGTGGCGAGAGTCTGCGCGCTGGCCGGCTTCACACCCCTCGTGGCCCATCGGGCCGACAGCCTGGAGCTGGTGCTGGACATCGTCGAGGCCGACCTGGGCATCGCGCTGGTGCCGGATTTCCTGCCCGCGCGCAAAGACGTCGCTTTCGTCCCGCTGTCCGGTATCGACGCGCGGCGTCGCATGTACGCGGTCACCCGGCCGGGCGGATGGGACTGGCCCGGCGTACGGCTCTTCGTCGACCACATCACCAACCAGGTGAGCACGCCGCCGTGATCCCCAGCGGTCAGCGCTCCCCCGCGCCGAACAGGTCCAGGTCCGCGGTGCGCTGTATCGTTCAGATGGTGCGAACATCCGAGTGAGGTGAGGGGGCCGCGGTGGCCAGGCTGACCCGGGCGCAGCAGCAGGAACGCACCCGAGCGGCCGTGCTGGCCGCGGCGAGGGCGGAGTTCGCCGAGCGCGGATACGCCGACGCCAAGGTCGACCGGATCGCGGAGCGGGCCGAGCTGACCCGTGGCGCGGTGTACTCGAACTTCCCGAGCAAGCGCGCGCTCTACCTCGCGGTCCTCATCGACTCGATCGAACACCCTGGCGCGGCGGCGGCGGCGCCGTCGTCGTCCTCCCTGGCGGCGGCATTGAGCGCGTTCGCTCGCGTCTGGCTCGAACGGCTGCCGTTGACCGGCGACACGCCCGCCGGCGGGAAGCTGCAGTTGCGCTCGCTGGCCGGGGTGTTCGACGACGAGCCAGGCCGCACCGCGCTGGCCCAGATCACCAGGCTGGAGGCGCTGCTGCTCGCCCTCGCGCTGGAGTCCCGCGTACCACGCCACCCGCGGCGGGTGCGGCTGGCCGAGCTGGTCCTCACGCTGTTGAACGGAGCCGGCCACCTGGCCGACGCGGCGCCCGGTTTCGGGGATCCCTTCGACGTGACACAGGCCTGCCGGCACCTGACCGGCCTCGACCTCGCCGACACGTGGGACCCGCCGCACCTGCCCTACGTCGCCCCCGCGCAAGCTGTCCGGGACGCCTGGCAGCCGCCGGCGGAGCTGCCGGACCAGATCAGCGGCCACCAGGCCGGGTTCGACGCCGACGGCGTGATCGCGGTCCTCGGCGCCGGCCGGCTGGAGGCGGCCGAGGAAGCCGTCCGCGCCGCCCACCCGGGCGACCGCGTCACCGTGGCCGTGGTCACCGGTGATCCCGCCGAGCTCGGACGTCTCGTCCGGCTCAGGATCGGCGACCTCACCGGTTGCCTGCGACGCGTGTTCGCGCCGGACGCCTTGCCCTCCCTGCGCCTCGTCCTCGACGACCACGCCACCATCGCCTCGGCCATCGGAATCCCGGACATCGACGACGCCACCGAGGCCGCGGTACGCGTCCAGGCAGGCAAGATCGTCGCCCGGGCCACCGGGCGGGGCGCCGCCCACGCGGCCGCGACCGCCGGCCCACTTTCCTGATCAGCAATGCCGTGGAGCACGCCCAAGCGACGAAGGCGGGCGTGGGCTCTTCATGGTCCATCTGCTGTCCAAGCGCTGGGGTGTCGATCTCACCCACGCAGGCAAGGCCGTGTGGTTCGAGGCGGGCTGACGACCGCGCGGTGCTCCGAGCCGGTCGAGCTCGGTCGCGAGTTCGGCGCCGCCACCTGCGTCCAGCAGGGTCCGGATCTGTGCCAGGAGGCGCCCGACCACCTGGTGTTCGCCGCGCAGCCGGGTCAGCACCGCGGCCAGTTCGGGATGCAGGCCGTCCAGATGCGGGAAGAGCACGCCGTCCTCGCCGGCATGGTGGGTGTGCAGGGCTTCGCAGAAGGTCAGGCAGTGCTCCCGGATGCTCGGGCTCCAGCTGGACGTACGCCGCAGTTCCGCGAGATCGCGGCGGAACCCGTCGTGCGGCTTCACCAGCTCGTCACCCCAGGCGATCAGCCGCCGGCCCGTCGTGTCGTCGTCGTGGGTCATGCCGGCTCCTCCTTCGCCAGGCCGGGAACCCGGGCCAGAGCACCATGCGCGTAGCCGAAAATCGCTGAGACCAGGGCCGCGAGCGCCGCGGCGCCGAAGCTCCATCCCGCACCTGAGCCGGACATCATGGCCGCGGTCACCGCTCCCGCCAGGCTGCTTCCGACCAGCCTGACCAGGGCGTTCACGCCGCCGGCCGCCGCCGTCCTGGCGGGTTCGACGTGTTCGACGGCCATCGTGCCGAGCGCCGCGTAGCCGAGGCCGATGCCCACGCCCAGGACGAGCGCGGCCCCGTACAGGTCGAACGAGCGGTGGTGCGCCAGGCTCAGCCACAGGGCGGCCACGGCCACCAGCGAAGATCCGCTGCCGACCAGTGACGAGGCCGGGAAGCGGCGCATCAGACGGCCCGCGAACAGCGAGACCGTCAGCATCAGCAGCGCCGTCGGCAGCAGGTACAGGCCGACCTGGAGCACAGAGGCGCCCAGCGCCGTCTGCGCCACGGACGACAGCGTGGTGATGACGCCGAACAGCGCGAACCCGAGCAGCAGCGACGCCACCGTCGCGCCCACCGTCCCGCGGTGCGTCAGCATGGAGATCTCGATCAGCGGCGACGCGGTACGCCGGGCCGTCGCGACCCAGATGACGAACACCGCGACGCCCGCCGCGAGCAGTCCCAAGGTGGGCGGGGAGGTCCAGCCCCAGGCCGCGCCCTTGGTGATGGCCAGAAGCAGGCAGACCAGCCAGGCGGCCACCAGCGCGGCGCCCGCGAGATCGGGACGCCCGTCGGGCGCGGGCCGGGAAGGTTCGGGGACGAAGAGGGCGACCAGCACGAAAGCGACCGCGCCGAGCCCGGCCAGGATCCAGAACAGCGCCTGGTACGTGCCGCCGACCAGGCCCGCGAGGATCATGCCCGCGCCGCTGCCGACCCCCATCATGGCGCTCAGCACGCCGATGGCCGTCGGGAGCCGGTCGCGTGCCACCTGCTGCCTGGCCATGCCCATGGACAGCGGCAGCAGGGGCGCGGCCACGCCCTGCAGCACCCGGCCGGCGATGACCAGGACAAGCGTGGTGGCCACGGCGCTCAGCAGCGCCCCGGCGATCAGCATGCCGAGGGTGGCCATGACCACGCGCCGCCTGCCGTACAGGTCACCGAGGCGCGACAGCAGCGGGATGGAGACCGCGCCGGACAGCAGCGCGGAGGTCACGGTCCAGGAGACGGAGGTGAGCGGCACCTGGAGCTGGCGTTGCAGCACGGGAAGCAGGGGCACCACCGCGGTCATCTGCAGGGTTCCCACGGCCACGGCGAACGCGAGTACGCCGACGGCCGCCCAAGGGGACTTTTTATACATGTATAGAAAGTAGCATGGCAGGATGTCGGCGCGCACGGGGCGGCCCCCCAAGATCTCCAGAGCGGACATCGTGTCCGCGGCCCACCGCATCATCGACGAGGAGGGCGTATCTGGCCTGACCATGCGCAGGCTGGCCCGCGAGGTCGGCACCACGCCGATGGCTCTTTACCACCACGTCCAGGACAAGGACGAGCTGCTCCAGCTGCTCCTCGACGACTACGCGAGCGGCATGCCCAGGCCGGAGCTGCCCGACGGCGAGGGCGAGCGCATCGTGGCCGCCGCCATCGCCATGCGGCAGGCGTTGATCGGCGTGCCGTGGACCGTCGAGGTGCTCAGAGCCGACGACCTGGTGTCCGTCCACGCGCTGTGGTACCCGGAGACGATCATCGATGCGGCCGTACGCGCCGGGCTCACCCCGGAGACAGCCGTGGACCTGTACCGGATCATCTGGCACTACACCGCGGGTGAGATCAGCGCGCGGGCGGCCGCCGGGCGCCGGCGCGAGGGCGGCAAGCCGACGCATCGCAGCCGGCTGTTCGCGAACCTCGACGCGGCCGAGCTACCACGCCTGGCCGCGCTGGGCGAACGCTGGGAGGAGCTGACCGCCCGCGACACCTACGAAAAGGGGGTGCGGGCGATCGTGCACGGCCTGCTGCCGATGCCGGCTAGCTCGTGACTATGTCGCCCGCGAGCGCGGCCGCCGGCGTTCCCCACGACTCGAGCCTCGTACGGATCTCCTCGGGCACGGGACGGGACAGCGCGTCCCGGTAGGCCTCGTCCAGCAGCGCGTCGATCTCGACGCGCCGGCCCGACTCGGCGGAGCGGACCGCTGCCGCGACCATGGCGAGGCTGCGGATGTTGCGGGCGATCGTTCCGGACGGCTCCACGCCCGTGCGCAGCGCCGCGACGAATTCCACGAGCGCTCCGGCGATCTGCTCGTCGTCTCCCGGCGGCACGCTGGCCGCGCCGCTGACACTGGAGGCGACGCGGTCCTCACCGTCCCAGGTGGCCGTGCCCGCGGAGCCCGAGGCCCGCCACTCGCCGTTCCAGGACGTCTCCAGACCGTCCGCGCACCAGCTGCCGGTGAACACGTAGCGGGCGCCGTCGTCGAAGAGGAAGTTCGCCGTCGCCGCCGCGTCGCCCCGGTACCAGCTCCAGGCCGGGTTCCAGCTCTCGCAGACGACCGAGACCGGCTCCGCGCCGAGCAGGTAGCGGGCCGCGTCGAAGGCGTGGATGGCCATGTCGACCAGCAGCGGCTGCTCCATCTCGTCGCGGAAGCCGCCGAACCGCGGGCCGCGGAAGAAGCCGGTGGTGAGCAGCCCGGCCGTGCCGAGCTCGGCGATCCGGCGACGGAACTCCGCGAGGGCGGCGAAGTACCGGCGCGACTGGCTGATCATCAGCAGCTGACCGGACGCCTCGGCGGCCGCGGCCTGGACGAGCGCCTCCGCGAGGGTCGGCGCCGCCGGTTTCTCGCACAGGACCGGCAGCCCGGCGAACAACGCCTCGGTGTTGACCGCGCCGTGCGCCGCCGGAACGGTGACGTTCACGACGGCGTCCGGCGCGGTGGACGCGATGAGCTCGCTGAGCGAGGCGCCCACCTCGGCCTCGCCGCCGACGGCTCGTACGGCCGCCCGCGCCAGGTCCGTGTCGAGGTCGACCACCCCGACCAGCTCGACGTCGTCGGAGGCGGTCAGGGTTCCCATCCAGGCGCGGCCCATCGCGCCCGCCCCGACCTGCACGACACGGAGCGGGCGTGCCGGGTCGGCGGCCCGGGCGAAAGGGCTCACTCGGCGTGCTCCTTGTTGTGCATCGCACCGCGGTAGCCGTGCCCGTTGAAGAAGTCGCCCGTGTCGTAGCGGAGCAGGGTCGGCAGCTCGCGCCGTGACCGGTCGCCGGCCGCCCACTCGACGCCGTTGGCGATGACGTGCAGGACGTCCGGATGGTGGTACACCGGATAGTCCTGGTCGCCCGGGCTGAAGTAGAAGATCTTGCCGTTGCCGCGCCGGAAGGTGCATCCGCTGCGGAAGACCTCGCCGCCGGTGAAGGAGCTGATGAAGACGAGCTCGTCGGGCACCGGGATGTCGAACTGCTCGCCGTACATCTCCTGGGCGGGGATCTCGATGGGGTGCGGGATGCCGCGGGCGATGGGATGGGTCGGGTTCACCGTCCAGACCAGCTCGCGGTCGTTCTCGCTGCGCCAGCGCAGCGTGCACGTGGTGCCCATGAGCTTGGTGAAGATCTTCGACCAGTGGCCGGAGTGCAGCACGATCAGCCCCATTCCCGACAGGACATGCCGGTGCACCCGCTCGACCACCTCGTCGGCCACCTCCGCGTGAGCGGCGTGACCCCACCAGGTGAGCACGTCGGTGTTCGCGAGCACCTCTTCGGTCAGGCCGTGCTCGGGATCGTCGAGCGTGGCCGTGGCGACGGTCGCCTTCTCGCCCAGCCAGCCCTCGATGCCCCGGCGGATGGCGTTGTGCATGCCGTCGGGGTAGATCTCGGCCACACGGGGTTCGACCTGCTCGTGGCGGTTCTCGCCCCATACTGTGACGTTTATTTTCACGCACATTCCTTTCTCACTTGCTCGCGCCACTGACGGCGCCGGCCCAGGATTCGACTGGCGGATGAGTCACGGAGAGAGCCAGGAGATGCGGGATGCATCGCTCCCACGACATGGACAACAGTCGGTAAAGCGCTTAACCACGCTCGCATGTGAAGTATGTTGCGCCTGTCGTCGGGTGATGTCAATAACTGGTTAAGCGATTTACCGAAGAAGCCGCGATAGGGTTACCCTGCTCTTCGCGCGTCCTCACGAGCCGGGAGGCAGCATCTATGGTCACGATGCGCGACGTCGCGGAGCGAGCCAATGTCTCCATCGCCACGGTCTCCTTCGTCATCAACGGCACCAAGCGGGTCGCGCCGGAGACCCGGGCCCGCATCGAGGCGGCCATCGAGGAGCTGGACTACCGCCGAAACGTCGTCGCCCGCGCCCTGGCCAGCTCGCGCACGCGCATCCTCGCGCTGCTGCACCCCTGCCGCGAGGCCTGGCCGAACGCCACAGCCAACCAGATCGTCATGAGCGCCGCCCAGGGCGCTCGCGCGCGCGGCTACGACCTCGTGCTGTGGCCCGTGAACGACGACGAGCAGATGTCGCACCTGCTCGCCGGCGGCCTCGTCGACGGCGCGCTGCTCATGGAGGTCCAGCTCCGCGACCCCCGCGTCGACCGGCTCATCGCCTCACGGCTCCCCTTCGCGCTGATCGGACGGACCGAGAACGAGGACCTGCCGTTCGTCGACATGGACTTCGCCACCACGATCGACCAGGCGGTCGAGCATCTCCGGTCGTTCGGCCACCGGCGCATGGCGCTCGTCACCCTGCGCATGAAGGCCCCGTCCGGGAACGAGCCCGGCTGGATCATGCGGGTGAAATCCGCGTACCTCGACGCGATAGGGGCCCTCGGCGAGCCGGCCGCCGTCATCGCCGTGGAGGGCACGTCGGCCGGCGGGCGGGAGGCGGCCCGCCGGCTCAGCGAGGACTTCCCGGAGGTGACGGCCGTCATCCTGGTGAACGAGCGCGCCTCGGCGGGGCTGGTCAAGGGATCACGAGCGCTCGGCCGCGCCGTACCGGACGACCTGTCGGTCATCTCCGCGGCGACCAGCGCCGAGTTCGGCGAGATGATCGAGCCGTCCCTCACCGTCATGGCGGCACCGGCCGCCCAGCTGGGACACCTCGGCGTGAACGCCCTGATCGACCAGCTCGAAGGGGTCCAGGACGCCCCTCCGCACACCCTCATCCCCTGCACCCTGGTGCCGGGCCAATCAGTCGGCCCCGCCCCGGCTCGCCAGTAGCCGTTGCACAATCACTGCGATCAGCAGCGGGACCACCGCCCACCCGGCGAGCACGGTGAACGCCGCCCAGGTCGGCATGATGTCGGGCAACTGCTCGATCAGCTGGAGCGCCGGCCACGTCGGCAGGAAGCTGTTGACCTCCTCGCCCCAGGGCAGCATGTTGGCGACGAACGGCAGCAGGAGAACGATCGCCACCAGCGCCGCGGTCGCCACGGCCCCGTTGCGCAGGATCGCGCCGAGCGCCAGTCCGAGCAGGGTGGTCGCCGCGATCATGAGCGTGCCGCCGCCGATCACCTTCCAGACTTCGGCGGGCAGCAGCGAGGGGTGGAACTCCGCGGCCACGAGCCGCCCGAAGAGATAGCCGGGAATCGCGATGAGCAGCGAGGCGGCGGTCGCGGCCCCGCCCAGCACCGCCGCCTTGGCCACCAGCACCCGCCCTCTGGATGGCATGGCCACCAGGGTCGTGTCGATCATGCCGGACGCGTACTCGCCGCTGATCGTCATCGTGCCCAGCATGCCGAACGGCAGCTGGCCCAGGATCACTCCCACGTAGACGGCCACAATGATGCCCATGGCTGCCTGGTCGGGCGTGCGGCCCGGGTCCCAGCGCGAGATGACGGTGGTGGCGCCGAGCATGGTGAGCGCGAGCGACAGCAGGACACCGATGCCCAGCGCCCACCAGGTCGAACGCAGCGTGCGCAACTTGATCCACTCGGCGGCGATCGTGTTCACGGCGCACACTTCCCGACGACCTCCATGAACACGTCCTCCAGCGACGCGCCGGGCCGTACGAACTCCGTGATCTTGGCGTCGGCGAGCAGCCTGCCCCGGCCGACGACGATCAGGTGGTCGGCCGTGACCGCCATCTCGCTCATCAGATGGCTGGACACGAGGATGGTCCGGCCCTCGGCGGCGAGCGACTTGAGCAGGTCGCGCATCCAGCGGATGCCTTCGGGATCGAGCCCGTTGATCGGCTCGTCGAGCAGGAGCACCTCTGGATCGCCGAGCAGCGCCGCGGCCAGCCCTAGCCGCTGCTTCATGCCCAGCGAGAAGCCGCCGACGCGCTTGTGCCCGGCGTCGCCGAGCCCGACGAGTTCGAGCAGCCCACCGATGCGCTGCCGGGAGATCCCGTTGGAGCGCGCCAGCCACCACAGGTGCTGCTCCGCGCGGCGTCCGCCCTGCACCGCGGTCGCGTCCAGCAGCGCGCCGACCTGGGTGAGCGGCCTTTCGAGGTGCTGATAGGACATGCCGTTCACCGTGGCGCGTCCGGCGGTGGGCCGGTCGAGGCCGAGGATCAACCGCATGGTCGTGGTCTTGCCGGCGCCGTTCGGGCCGAGAAAGCCGGTGATCCGGCCGGGCGACACCGTGAAGGTGAGGTCGTCCACGGCCGGCGTCTGTCTGAAATGTTTGGTGAGTCCGCTGACTTCGATCATGTCCTCAACGATCCGCCGGAGCCGTCCGGCGGCGCATCGGTCTTGAGACCGATGCGCGCGGCCGGGCGGCGCGGTTAGGTTCGTGCCGTGCGCGAACAGATCCGTCTTCCCCTGCTGAGCCGGGTGCCGGCCTGGACCTGGGTGACGATCGACGCCGGAGTCGCCCTCTTCTTCGCGGCCGCCTTCATCGGACTGGCCTCATCGAGGAACACGTCGGCGCCCGACCTGATCGACTATGCGGCGGCCCTCGCCACCAGCCTGCCCATAGCGGTCAGGCGGTTGTGGCCGCGCACGGCTTTCGTGGTCGTCCTGCTCGGCGGGCTCGGCATGCGCGAGTTCCTCATCCCGCACGCCGACCCGCTCTGCCTGCCCCTAGCGCTGTACACGCTGGCGACGCGCGGCAGAGCCGTCGGCCCGCTGATCGTGGCGGCCGCCGCCACCGTGCAGGGCGTGGTGGCGCTGCCGTTGACGGGCAACGTACGCGATCAGCTCGGGCTGGTGCTGGCGATCCTGGTCGCCTCCTGGGCCGCCGGCACGGCCGTACGACAGCGCAGCCTCTACACCGAACAGCTCGCCGCGCAGGCGGAAGAGCGGGCACGGGCGGAGGCCGTGGCGGAGCGGTTGCGGATCGCGAGGGAGTTGCACGACGTCATCGGGCACAGTCTCAGCACGATCGCCGTGCAGGCCGGGGTGGCGTGCCACGTCGGCGGGGCGGAGGAGATGAGCCGCACGCTGGCCTCGATCGAGGAGACCAGCAGGTCGGCGCTGCGCGAGACCAGGCGGCTGCTCGGCGTGCTGCGCGAGGACGGCGAGGCGGAGTTCGCCCCCGCCCCCGGCCTGGCCGATCTCGCTGAGCTCGTCGAACGGACCAGGACGGCGGGCCTGGAGGTGGAGCTCAGGATCGACGGCGAAGTGGAGGGGGAGATGGAGCTGACCGTCTACCGGATCGTGCAGGAGGCGCTGACCAACGTGCTCAAACATGCCGGAGCCCGCCACGTCCTGGTCCGGATCGAACGGCAGGAGGACGCGCTGATCGTCGAGGTCACCGATGACGGCACCCGTGGCCGGGCGCGGCCGTACGGACACGGTCTGACGGGGCTGCGCGAGCGCGTGCGCATCTTCGGCGGCGAGTTCCAGGCAGGCGCGCGCCCCCTGCGCGGCTTTCGCGTCATGGCGAGGCTGCCGCTGTGATCAAGGTTCTGGTGGCCGACGACCAGGCGCTCATCAGGGCCAGCTTCCGCCGGTTGATCGACAGCGCGCCGGGGTTCCACGCGATCGGCGAGGCCGCGACGGGCGCGCAGGCGGTGACGGCCGCGGCTCGCGACCGTCCCGACCTGGTGCTCATGGACGTACGCATGCCTGAGATGGATGGCATCGAGGCCACGCGCCGGATCTGCGCCGAGCGGCCGCAGACGCGCGTGCTCATCGTGACCACGTTCGACCTGGACGAGTACGTCTACGGAGCGCTCCAGGCGGGTGCCGCCGGCTTCCTGCTCAAGGACACTCCGCCCGCCGACCTGATCAGAAGCGTCGAAGTCATCGCGTCAGGCGAGTCCCTGCTGGCGCCGACCGTCACCCGGCGGCTGATCCGGCGGTTCGTGAGTCCGGCGCCACCGCCGCGCGGCCTGGACATCACCGAACGGGAGCGCGAGGTCCTCGTTCTGGTGGCCCACGGCCTGTCCAACGCGGAGATCGCCCGGAGCCTGTACGTCAGTCTCAGCACAGTGAAGACACATGTCAGCAGCCTGCTGGCCAAGCTGGGCGCCCGTACCCGCGTCCATCTGGTCATCGCCGCTTACGAGGCCCATCTCGTCTGACGCCTGGCCAAGCGACATGTCCGGATCTGGCCGGACGCGCGAGGGCGCCGCAGAAGATCCTTGGAGCTCATCGCCGGACGCTTCTCGTAGCTGATCGCGGAGATCGGCCACGAACTCCTGGTCAGCCTCCAGGGACCCGTGCACCGTGCCTCGAAAGGAGATCTCGGCATGACGCCGACCACGATCACGCAGGCGGCCCGCTTCAGGGCCCTGCACCGGGGCACGGTGCTCGTGCTCCCCAACGCCTGGGACGCCGCCTCCGCCGCCTTGATCGAAGCCGCGGGCGCGCAGGCGATCGCGACGACCAGCGCCGGCGTCTCCTGGGCGAACGGAGCACCCGACGCCCACGGGCTCAGCAGGCAGCAGATGGTCGCGGCCGTCGCCCGCATCGTGTCGGCCGTGACCGTGCCGGTCACCGCCGACATCGAGGGCGGGTACGGCCCCGGCCCCGACGATGTCGCGGCCACCGTTCGCGCGGTGATCGAGGCCGGCGCGGTGGGCGTCAACCTCGAGGACTCCCCCGGCCCCGACGGCGCGCCCTTGCTGTCGCCCGAGGATCAGGCCCGGCGCATCGCGGCTGCGCGGGCGGCGGCGGAGTCCGCCGGGGTGGACCTGTTCGTCAACGCCCGTACCGACGTCTACCTGTTCGGGGTCGGCGCGCCCGGGGACCGGCTCGCCGACGTCGAAACGCGGGCGCGGGTCTATGCCGACGCCGGCGCCGACGGGCTGTTCGTGCCGGGCCTGCTGGACCTGGACGCCATCACCCGCCTGGCCGGCGGGCCGCTGCCGTTGAACGTGATGGCCGGGCCCGGCGCGCCCCCGGTGGGCGAGCTGGCGGCGGCGGGCGTCGCCCGAGTCAGCGTCGGCTCCGCGATCGCCCAGTCCGCCTACGGGTACGCCGCGCGAGCGGCCTCCGAGCTGCTCGGCGGCGGCACGTACACGGCCCTCGCGAACGGCCTCGACTACGGCGCACTCAACACCGTCTTCCCGTAAACCTCCGTCGGAGGACTGTGTGGACGCCGGCGTGTGCCGACGCCCGGCGATCTAGGACGGCGGGCCTTCCGCCTGCGGCTCAGCGGGCAGTTGTGCCCTGCCAACGTGCGGGACGTGCAGGTCGAAGGCCGGGCGTTCGGAGCGGATGCGGGGCAACGAGGTGAAGTTGTGCCGCGGCGGCGGACAGGAGGTGGCCCACTCCAGAGAGTTTCCGAAGCCCCATGGGTCGTCCACGGTCACCTTGGGCGCACGGCGGGACGTCCACCAGACGTTGTAGAGGAACACCAGTGTCGAGCCACCGAGCAGGAACCCGCCGACCGAGGAGATCTCGTTGAGCGTCGTGAATCCGTCGTTCACGCTGTAGTCGGCGTACCGGCGCGGGAAGCCCAGCACGCCGAGCCAGTGCTGGATGAGGAACGTCGTGTGGAACCCGACGAACAGCAGCCAGAAGTGCAGCTTGCCCAGCCTGTCGTCGAGCATCTTGCCGGTGAACTTGGGCCACCAGAAGTAGAAGCCGGCGAACATCGCGAAGACCACGGTGCCGAAGACCACGTAGTGGAAGTGGGCGACCACGAAGTAGGTGTCGCTGATGTGGAAGTCCAGGGGCGGTGAGGCGAGGATGACGCCGGTGAGCCCGCCGATCAGGAACGTCACCAGGAAGCCGACCGAGAAGAGCATCGGCGACTCGAAGGAGAGATGGCCGCGCCACATGGTGCCCGTCCAGTTGAAGAACTTCACCCCGGTAGGGACGGCGATGAGGAACGTCATGAACGAGAAGAACGGCAGCAGCACCTGGCCGGTGACGAACATGTGGTGGGCCCACACGGTCATCGACAGCCCGGCGATGGCGATGGTGGCGCCGACCATGCCGATGTAGCCGAAGAGCGGCTTGCGGCTGAACACCGGGATCACCTCGGTGACGATGCCGAAGAACGGCAGCGCGATGATGTACACCTCGGGGTGGCCGAAGAACCAGAACAGGTGCTGCCACAACATCGCGCCGCCGCTGGCCGCGTCGAAGACGTGGGTGCCGAGCTTGCGGTCCGACTCCAGCACGAGCAGCGCCCCTGCCAGCACCGGGAACGCCATCAGCACCATCATGCTGGTCAGCAGGGTGTTCCAGGTGAAGATCGGCATACGGAACATGGTCATGCCGGGCGCCCGCATGCAGATGATGGTGGTGACGAAGTTGACGGAGGTGAGGATGGTGCCAAGACCGCTGAGCGCCAGCCCCATCAACCACAGGTCGCCCCCGACGCTGGGGCTGAAGTCCACGGTGGACAGCGGGGTGTAGGCGAACCAGCCGAAGGAGGCCGCTCCGCCAGGGGTGCAGAAGCCGCCCACCACCATGAGCCCGCCGAACAGGAACAACCAGTAGCCCACCATGTTGAGCCGGGGGAAGGCGACGTCGGGGGCGCCGATCTGCAGGGGCATGATGAAGTTGGCGAACCCGGCGAAGAGCGGGGTCGCGAACAAGAGCAGCATGACCGTGCCGTGGATGGTGAAGAGCTGGTTGAACTGCTCTGCCGTGACGAACTGCAGCCCCGGCGCGACCAGCTCGGCGCGGATCACCATCGCCATGACCCCGGCCAGGAGGAAGAACGTGAAACTGGTCGAGAGATAGAGGTACCCGATCACCTTGTGGTCGGTGGTGGACAGCCACGAAGCGATCAACCGGCCGGTCCTGGCCCGGCGGCTGACCTGGGCGGAGGTCATGGGCTCCGGCTGCGGCTCCTCGATCCTGGTCACGACGCGTTCCCTCCCGACGGCTGCCGGGGGGAGCACAAAATCGGACTTCCCGCTACACCGTATGGCTAACCGATCCGAAGCCCAAGAAGTCGGTCAGGTGTCGCCGTGGCCGGCGGGTTGCGAGCATGCACTTTTGGAGCACATGTTCTGTTATCATGGCGAACATGCCTCGTCCTCGAATCCATGATCTTGATCGGTTGCTGGACGTCGCCGAGCAACTGGTGGCTGACGGCGGTCCCGAGCGGTTCACGGTGCGAGGGCTGGCGGCGGCCTCCGGGGTGTCGAACGGCGCGATCTACCACGCGTTCGGATCGCTGCCGGTGCTGCTCGGGCGGCTGTGGCTCAGGGCGGCGGGAGATTTCCTGGATCTGCAGGTCGAGCTCGTCGACGCGGTGCATGGGGGCGACCGCGAGTCGGCGGTCGAGGCAGTGGTGGCGGCGGCGAGCGCGCCCGCGGTGTTCGCCGACCGCCGCCCCGCCGCGGCCCGGATGCTCGTGACGGTGCGCCGGGACCAGCTGCTCGGCCCCGAGGTGCCGCAGGAGCTGGCCGAGCAGATGTTCGCCCTGGACAAGCGGCTGGTGGCACTGCTGACCCGCCTGTCGCGGGCGCTGTGGGGCCGAGCGGACGGGGCGAGCGTCGAGGTGGTGACGCTGTGCGTGGTCGACCTGCCGACCGCCGTGTTCCGCCGGGCGTTGACTGAGCCCACCACAGACGGCCGGCCCGTGATCGGAGCCGACAGCCGAGAACGCCTGAAGGCCGCCGTCCGCGCGGTCCTCACCCTCCCGCCGCCTGAAGCGCTCAAGCCGCGCCCACTTATGGGAGACATGAAACCTGGTAGTGACTGATGAGCCAGTCGCCGCCGATCTGGCGCAGCATCACGCCGAGGTAGACACTCAAGGTCGGCCGACCAGCGAAGGCGAAGTCGACGCTCATGTAGCCGAGAACGAGGTCGTCGGCCGGCCGCCGGGTCTCCAGGATGGTGTACGAGGCGGTCAGGCCGATCGGCTGCGCGTCGTAGTACTCGGCCACGCCGGCGGGACCGACGCTGTAAGGGTGCAGGCCTTGGAAGATCGCGTCTTCGGTGAAGTACGACGCGACACGTCCAAGGTCGTGTGCGTTGACTGCGGTCCTCCATCAGTCCAGGACGGTGTGCAGGATCTGGGCCTCGGTGTCGGCCATGGTGTTCTCTCCTGTCGACGATCAGTCCTCGGCCACGACGCGGCGGGCGGCGTGGACACGGTGGGGCGCGTCGGCGGCGATCACGAAGATCGCGGCCACCGCGCCGAGCGCCGCCGCCCTCTGCCCGACGACCCGCAAGGGCAGCGCGCTTTCGCGGGAGAAGTTCTTCAACTTTTTCGATCTGAATGTCGATGACCACCGTGAAGGGCATACTGCCGCAGCCCTGTATCACGTGTATCTGGAGTCCCGCACACGGACGCGAGTGCGTCAGGTCTTCGCTAGCACCCCTCCATCGTGAGGTGAGCCTCCAGGAGAGCAAAAGCCATGCGAGGATGACCCCTTTCCCAAGGGGCGTCCCCGGCTAAGCCCACCCTTAGGTCGGATCCGAGGGTGCCGGCAGCTGCCGGAAATACCAACACGCCCGTCCGCCTCGCAAGAGACGGGTTGACCGATCGCTGGTCTAGCCACAAAGACTGGGACCTCCAACATTTCCTGCCCCGAGTCCGGCAACATAGCCGGCATGCCACTCGGACGCGTACCGCCCTGTCGGTTGCGGGTAGTCGCAGCTTCTGCCCCTTGCCACCCCAGCTGCGTATCCCTCCGCGTATGTGGCGCACTGCACTTCTCGACAATCCGGAACCGGCTGGTTCTGGGAAGCTACAAGATGTATATCGCTAGTAGCGGTTACTGAGTGCCGCGTAGTGCCGGGAGTGGTCGATGTAGCCCGCGACGTTGCGGGAAGTCCGATCGCAAGATTGACGAGGAGTGCCGAGCCGAGTAGCACTAGAGACGATTTCCTATGCATTTCGGAGCTCCAGCCTCTATGCACAGTTCGTGGCTGATCAGATTTCGGACTGAAGGACACTTGGTCAATCGCTTACTTCTTGTTGACGCGGGCCATCGCAGAGCCTGCCATGGGTTAACTCAACCGTATCGAGTCGGATGCCGGGCAAGGTGTGGGGCGCATGCGCTGGTTTGGCCGAAGTCGCTAGTTGTTACTGCATCTCGTTGCAGAAACTCAACCGCCACTGCCCGAACTCGTAGCAGAAGCGGCACCACAGCTCATACTTCTGCTCCCAACGACAGGTGGCAGCGGGGTTCGGCGGTGGCTGCGCAGAGCGCGTCTGGGGCGCGCAGAGTGCCTCCACGGCGTTGGCCCGTCGCTCTCCCAGCAGATCAAGGCCCTGGAACGGGATCTGGGCGTACGCCTGTTCGACCGGGACCGCCGCTCTGTCACGCTGACCGCCTCCGGGCAGGCCCTGCTGGACCAGCCCCGGGCGCTGCTCGACCAGGCCGACGAGCTGCGCCGTTCTGCGGCTGGCATGGCGGTCAGCGAACCGGTCCGACTCGGCTACGTCAACTGGCGGCCCGCGTGTCCGGCGTCGCGCAGCTGCACGTCGACGCGTGGGTCATGCCCTCGCACACACAGGCCACCCGGGTCGCCGACGGCACCATCGACCTGGCCATCTGCTGGGTGCAGACCGGTGACTTGGCCGCCCACGACCTCGAGGCCCGGCTGATCGGCGCGGACCGGCTCTTCGCGATCTCCACCGGCGCCGACGCGTCCCCGGTCCAGGCGAGGGACACGTCGGTGCTGTTGGACGCCGACACCGCCACCTGGGACTCCTGGAACCGCTACGCCGAGGAGTTCGCCCGCGACACCGGTGCCCGCACCGTGCACATCGCCGACGGCGGCGTCACCGGCCCGACCTTCTTCGACCACGTACGCCGACTCCGCCGTCCCGTCGTCAACTCGCCGAAGGGCCAGACCGCGCCGGTCCCGCCCGACCTCGTCAAGCGCCCGGTCGCCAACCCGGCACCGTACTGGACCTGGGCCCTTGTCTCCCAGCGCGGCGAGACCCGCGAGGCCGTACAGGCCACCGTCGAGGCACTGACCTGTGACGTCGGCACGCTCGGCCTGGACGCCGGCACGGCCTGGCTGCCGGCCGGCGACCCGTTCCGCGGCACCGGCCCCGATCGCTGATGGAGGGTCAGCGAGAGGCCGCCGCGACGGCAACGGCCCAGGCGATGTAGCCGAGGTTGACCAGGATCCGGGCGATCGCACCCGCGGGGCGCCGCAGCGGGCTGGGATCGTCCCGCCTGGCGTGAACGAGCGCGTCCACGTGCGAGATCAGGTATCCGCTGATCAGTACGGCGGCCCCGGCGGCCCCGATCGTCCGCGTGGCCGGCGCCGCCGTGAGCAGCCCCGCGAGCACGTCGAACCCTCCCGTCACCGCCACCACCGGCCCCGGCAAGGGCACCCATCCCGGCACCAGCGTGCGGTAGTAGGCCGGGAACACCCAGTGCGTCACCCCCGAAACGAGCAGCAGACCAGCGAGAGCGAGCGTTGCGATAACGTCCATGAAGTGATGGTCGGATCGGACAGCCCCCACAGTCTTGAACGTTTCGGGCGAGGGCTCGTCCTCGCTCCGGGCCTGACCGCGTTCGCCGAGGACCGTGCCGCGGCCGTCACCCATCACGCGCATCCCGCATGGAAGGTGGTGCTGTCCCAGCACGGCCACGTCGAAGTCCGCCGCGAAGGGCACGCGCCGCTGCGAGCCGCTGGACTGATCGTCCCGCCGCAGCTGGCCCACGTCTGTCTCACCTCGGGGCCGTACGTGGCGGTCTTCCTGGATCCTTGGCACAGCGATCCTTGGCACAGCGGCTCTTGGCACGGCGGCTCTTGGCACAGCGCCGCCGGTCCGCTGCCACTCCAGGAGGCGAGCGTACGTCGCCTCCTGGACGCGGCCCGCCTGCACCATGACGCCGACCTGCCGAGCCTGCGCGCGGAGCTGACGCCTCTCCTCAGCGGCCCTCCCGTCCTGGACCCGCGTGTGGAGTACGCGCTGAACCACCTCACCGAGCCCGTGCGCCTGGCGGACCTGGCCGCCGAGGTGGGCCTTTCGACGTCCCGCCTACGCGCCCTGGCCAGATCCGCGGTGGGTGTTCCCCTGGCCCGGCTCAGGCAGTGGGCCAAGCTCAGGATCGCCGTCGCCCAACTGGCCGAGCATCCGCCCTCGACGGCGGCCCACGTCGCGGGCCTCGCCGATCAGCCCCACTGTTCCGCGCCACTCTGCATGAGGACGTAGCAGGGTTGTCGGTCGTTGATGGTGTTGATCTTTGACCTATGGGTGGGTTGGGCGTGTCCGGTTTCGTGCGCGACGCCACCGTGAGCATGAGATCTCGATGCGGGACTCGCTGAGCGGCTGTGAAACTCACATGGAAGGGTTGGCGGCGACCGGGCAGTCACTAGTGTCCGATATTCCCGGCGAGAGAGACCCATGCATGACCACGTTCCTCGACGGAGCGGTCGCCGATCCCGAGCGATTCTCTGCCGTCTTCGATGCCCACTACGAGGAGATTCGCAGCTACATCGGCCGCCGCCTCGACCTCGACGTCGCCGAGGACCTCGCCGCCGAGACCTTCCTGATCGCCTTCCGCCGGCGTGACGGCTTCGACGCCGCCAAAGGCGGCATCAGGCCTTGGCTGTACGGCGTCGCCACCAAACTCATCGGCCGGCACCGACGTGCCGAGCTGCGGCGATACCGGGCACTGGCCAGGTCGGGGCCGCCTGCCGACGAGGACAGCCATGACCAGCGGGTGGTGGATCGGGTCGCGGCGCGGGTGACCGTACGGCAACTCTCGGCCGCACTGGCCGGGCTGTCGCGCGGTGAACGCGACGTGGTGCTGCTCATCGCCTACGGCGAGTTGACCTACGACGAGGTGGCGGCGGCGCTCGGCATCGCCTACGGCACTGTCGCCTCCCGGCTCAGCCGGGCCAGAACCAAGCTTCGTGACGCATTGGGAGTTGAGGTGTGATGAAGGAATTCCAGCTCATCGACGAGGTGATGCCGCAGGTGCCGCCCGCCGACCACGCCACGGTGATGGCCGCCCGCGCCCGGATGCTGGGCGCCGCCCGGCGGCGGCACTGGCCGGTCTGGCCCAAGGTGATGCTCGCGGCGGTGGCGGTCAGCGCGGTGGTAGCCGGGGGCTTCGTGGCGGTGCCTCTCCTGGGCGGGGCGGACGTCCAGACGGCCGCGGTGCCGGAGGCGGACGCGGTGCTTGCCGCAGCGGCCGACCGGCTGGCCGCCCAGCCCCCGGGAACCGGGGCGTGGTGGCGGCGGGAGATGGTGCAGGTGGCGCGGATGAAGACCGCGACCTACACCGTCGAGCAGCGGGTCAGGGACGTGCTGTGGGCGAGCCGGCAACGCGGGTATCGGACACAGCGCGGACCCGTCTCCGCCAAACCGCTCACGCCCACTGACGCACAGGCGTGGAAGGACGCGGGCTCGCCCGACCTGTGCGACGGCTGCCTGTCGGGAAAGACCTACTTCACCCCGCTGAAGATGACGACCAAGCCCGTGACGGAACTGCCCACCGAACCCGAGGCGCTCAAGGCCGAGATGCTGCGGGCCAACGACAAGGAGACCCCAGAGGCCTGGCTGTGGGGGGCGAGCAAATGGCTCCTTCTCGACGTCGAGAGCACCCCTGCCACCAGGGCCGCGCTCTACCGTGTGCTCGCCGGCCTGCCGGGTGTGCGGGTGGAGAACGACGTCACCGACATCGACGGCCGCATCGGGGTCGCGCTGACCTACGGCGAAGCGCCCACCCGTCAGCAGATCATCATCGATCGGGACAGCGGGCAACTGCTCGCCATCCAGGAGGGTGACGGGTCCTCGGCGTATGTGATCAAGCGGCTGGGCTGGACCGACGACCCAGCGCCGAAGGAGTCGACCTTCTCATGACGCGTCGGGGTCCCGGTAGTAATGGCGGCAAACCAACGAGGTTGCTGCTGACTTGCTGAGACTTCTTGAGAAACACGATCACTGGACGGCGAGCCAAGATCTATCCATGCAGGTCAGAGCTATGTTCGTTGGACTTTCCGGGATAACTACCGGGACCTCTAGGAGATCAATCGGATCGTCCTGGTTGATCATCGGGAGGTCGGCCGTCACGATGGCCGTGTTCAGAGTGACGTGAGTCACATGGCAACAGCCCTCCCGATATCGATTGGCGGCGACCTCGGGAGGGCCGTGCGAGCGTGCCCGGAGGCACCTTGATCACGGTAGAGGTCGACGCGGCTGAGGTCGAGCGGCGATTACGAGCAGGTGAGATCACGTGCCCGTCGTGCGCGGGAGCGCTGACCGGATGGGGCTTCGGGCGTCGACGCCGGCTGCGGGGCATGGGCGAGGCGCTGATCGAGGTGCGGCCTCGGCGGACGCGGTGCAGCTCGTGCGCGCGGACGCACGTGTTGCTGCCGGTCACAGGATTGCTGCGGCGGGCTGACGGGGTCGAGGTGGTCGGGGCCGCGTTGGAGGCGAAGGCCCGGGGCGTGGGGCATCGGCGAATCGCTGCCGGCCTGGACCGCCCGCCGTCGACGGTTCGGGGCTGGCTGCGACGGTTCGCCGTGTCGGCCGAGCGGGTGCGGGCCGTCTTCACCACGGTGCTGGTGCGGGTGGCGGGCAGCACGCAACTGGTCCTTCCCGCAGCGACGCAGACCGCGTCCGCCGACGCGGTGGCCGCCGTCGTCGCCTTGTCCATGGCGGTGGGGCGGCGCTTCGCCGGGGGCTCCTTCGTCGACGCGTTGTCCCCGTGGCTGGTGGCCTGCGCGGTGACCGGCGGTCGTCTGCTGGCGCCACCCGGTCGAGGCGAGTTGATCAACACGAGTGCGCTCTTGGGAGCGGTGATGTGAGCGCGGCACCATTCCCGGTGATCTTTGTCGTCGATCATCGAGGGAGTGGTGCGAGGGTGTCGAAGGCCGATGAGGAGGCGCGTCGGCGAGCCGAACGCGCCCAGAAGGTGGGGCTGTGGCGATATCAGCTCATCCGGGAGGCGGCTGATCCGGAGCTGACGACCCGGCAGCGGGGCCGACTGGTGCGGGCGCTGGCCGGGAGCACGCGCGAGGGCCCGTTCGGGGAACCGATCCTGGTGTCGCGAGGGACGATCGACCGGTGGATCCGCGACTGGCGGGAGGGCGGGTTCGAGGCGCTGGTCCCGCATCCGCGTAACGTGACGCCGCGGACGCCGGAGCAGGTGCTGAACCTGGCGGCGGCGTTGAAGAGGGAGAAGCCGGAGCGGACCGCGGCGCAGATCGTGCGGATCTTACGGTCCGCCTCGGGCTGGTCGCCGTCGGCGCGGACGTTGATCCGGCACTTCGACCGGCTCGAGCTCAACACCCGCCCGGACGGCCAGGCCCCGCGCGCGTTCGGCCGGTTCGAGGCCACCCATCCCAATGATCTTTGGACCGGAGATGCGCTTCACGGCCCTAAAATCGCAGGTCGAAAGACGTTTCTCTTCGCGTTCATCGACGACCACAGCCGCCTGATCGTCGGTCATCGGTGGGGCTATTTCGAAGACACCGTCCGCCTGGCCGCCGCTCTTCGCCCCGCGCTCGCGGCGCGGGGCGTCCCGCAGATGATCTATTTCGATAACGGCAGCGCGATGGTCGACGCCGCGGTGAAGCGAGCCGCAGCCCGCCTCGGCATCAAGATCGCGCATTCGGCGCCGGGCCGTCCGGAAGGCCGGGGGAAGATCGAGCGGTGGTTCGGCGAGGTCAGGCGCCAGTTCCTGGTCGAGATCGCCGGTGACGGGGAAACCTCGGGGACGAAGGTCACCAGCTTGACCGAGCTGAACCGGCTGTTCACGGCCTGGGTGGAGACCGCCTATCACCGGCGGGTCCACTCCGAGACCGGTCAGACACCCCTGCGGCCAGGCCCCGGCCGAACGGGGTCTTGCTCAGGCCGAAGAGCCCTGGAGCTTGTCCATCATGGGAGAGTCGTCGTCACTTTCTCGTCGCCGGGACCGGGCAGAGCGAATGCTGGAGGGGTCAGGTACTGGGATCGGCAGGGCCGGGGTGGCCTGAGGGGCAGGCCGGTCGAGGGGCTGGGGCGAGTCGGGAGCGACTGCGGCATCGCTGCCGGGGCCGCCGGGCTGGGTGTCGTCCTCGCCGGTCATGGCGCATCATCGCCCGGGTGTTCTTCGTCGACACCGTGGCCGCTGCCCTGGTCAGGGGCTTGCTGGCGGGGGTCGGTGAGGGCGGCATAGTTGATGCCGGTGGCCAGTTGCTGGTCGTGGCTGGTCTCCAGCAGCCGCAGGTAGTCGATGCCGGTCGAGGTAGGTTCGGACGTGGCGGGCATCTCGGGTTTGGCCTTGGGGTGGGCGTTGCGGGTGATGGCCTGCGGGATCGCCATCCCCTGTGGCCTGCCGTTCCAGCGGACCTCGACCATGTTCAGATCGAACGGGTCGAAGACCAGTTCAACGGTGCGGCCGATCAAGGACGCGTCGACCTCGTAGAAGTTGGAGAAGAGCTGAACCGTGCTGGTCTTGCGGACCTGCCGGCGTTCGCTCCACTTGAACGCCTCGGTCAGCGCCGCCGGGGTCGGGGTCGGGAACGGCGCGTCCGCGCAGCCGGCCATCCATGGCCCCCGCCATGCTGCACCGCCATGCCGCCCACTCCGAAGCCATCGCCCGCATCGCCTGGTGCGTCGCCGAACGAGCGTTGGGCGTGGTCACCGGCGAAGTCGGAGTCGGCAAGACCGCCGCGACCAGAGCCGCGATCTTCGGCCTCGACCCAGCCCGGCACATCGCCATCTACCTCGGTAACCCCGACGTCGGAGTACGCGGCATCCACACCGCCATCGTCACCGCCCTTGGCGGTGTCCCCAAGAACCAGAGGGCCACCCTGATCCCCCAAGCCAGCGACACGCTGGCCACCGAACAAGCAGAGCGGGGCCGCACACCTGTGCTCGTGATCGACGAGGCGCACATGCTGGCCCACGATCAGCTCGAATCGGTGCGCATGTTGACCAACTTCGACATGGACAGCTCCTCCCCGTTCGCCACGTTGCTGATCGGCCAGCCCACGCTCAAGCGCAAGATCAAGCTCGGGGTGCTGGCCGCTCTCGACCAGCGCATCTCTGTCCGCTACCACATGACCGGGATGACGCCCGAGGAGACCGCCGACTACATCCGGCACCACATGACCCTCGCCGGCCGCTCCGGCCCGCTCTTCAGCAACGACGCCATCGCTCTCATCCACGAAACCGCCCGCGGCTATCCCCGCTCGGTCAACAACCTCGGACGGCTGTCCCTGATGGCTACCTACGCCGCCGGCAAGACCATCGTCGACGAATCCGCCGCCCGCACCGCCGTCAACGAATCCGCCGCGCCAGACTGACCATCACCACGCCAGTTTGAACACCACGACCCCGACCGAGCACCCTCGGCGGGGTCGTTCCACACCCGGCCATGCTCAACGCCAGTGTCACCTTCATCAACATCTTGAGTGACCGCGCACACCCACCTGACCCGCCTGGCCCGCCGGATGGTCGGCCGCACTCCCCGATCGCTCAAAGCGGCCATCGACGCGCCCGGTCACGCCGGCGCAGCGGTCAGAGCGAGACGCCGACCAGCTTGGTGAGAAACCGGTCCACCTGCTCCTCCAGCGGCGGCAGCACCAGGTCCGGCTGGTTGAGGCGCATCGAGACGGCGCCGTGGACGGCCGCCCTCAGGTCCAGCGCGACCGTGGCGACGTCGCCGGCCGGGGCGAGCCCGGCGTCCATGCAGCGCTGGATCGCCGTCGCGGTGCGCTCGCCGAGCACCTTCTTGAACGGCATCTCCATCCGCTGGTTGAGCGTGCTCTCGTGGAGCACCTTATATAGTCCCGCGTGCTGGTAGGCCCACTGCCCCTGGAGGAGCACCCGGGCGCGCAGCTTGGCCACCGGGCCGTCGGATGCGCCTTCCGCCTGGTCGATGGCGTTGATGAGATCGCTGTGACAGCGTTCCATGGCCGCGAACACGAGGGCGTCCCGATCGGCGAAGTGGATGTAGACGGACGTCGCGGCGATGCCGATCTCGCGTGCCACGGCGCGCAGCGACAGCGCCTGGTCGTCGGCGAGTTCGTCGAGCAGCCGGAGCGCGGCGGCGACGATCTCCTCGCGCAGCCGTTCGCCCTGGCCCCGCCGGTTGCGGCTGCGGGCGCCACCTTGGGCTGGGGTGGTCGTGTCCATGCCCGCCATTGTATTGGGGACAGACATTGCGCTACGGGCGTAGCGCAACAGCTGTTAACCATCGTGCCCGCCTATCCTCCGGCGGCTGGTTTCCGTTCAACGGCCTCCCGGGTCGCGGACGGCAGCAGGGGCAGCAGCCGGTCGCGGCGGTAAGGCGGGCAATGCGCGAGCAGCCCGGCGATCGTGGCGGGCGGAAGGCGGCTCAGCGCCTGACCGGCCGGGCCCTCCGGCATCGCGGCGACCGCCAGGCCGGCCTGCCGGAGATCGATTGCGGCCATCGCCTCGATGGCCGCCGCGGAGTGCCGGTCGTGCATGTGACCGAGCACGCGTCCGCGGTGGTGGGTGTCCATCGCCAGTACGACCCCGGCCACGAGGTCCGGGTCGCGCACCTGGTCCAGCAGCCAGCCCATGCGGCCGGGGAGCAGCATTCCCAGGATCTTCGCGCTCTTCGCCGGCTGGCGGCACATCTCCTCCACCGCGGCGGTCGTGAACAACTGCCACTGCTGGGAGAGGAGCACCGCCGCCTCGCCGGCGGGCAGCGCGAGGACCATCGAGCCTCTTTCCGCGGCGGCGGCACCGGCGAGCGCCCGGCGCACTCGTTGCGCTGCCACGCCACCATCCGTGCCCGCGCCGTTCCCGACTCGGCCGCGGCTCCGGTTCGCTCCGGAACCGCCGCCGCTCATCCCTCCGGCCCCATTCGCCCTGTCCACTCGCGGAGGCGGAGGCGGAGGCGGGAGCAGGGGCGGGGGCGGGGGCGGTCCCGTGGTGGAGCCCTGCGATGTCCCACGGGGCCCCGCCCGGAAATTGCCCCTGGCGACCTGTTCCAGTTCCCGCGCCAGCTCACCGGCCTTCATCCGGTTGTCCGGGCTCCTGACCAGCAGCCGGTTGATCGTCGATTTGAGGCTGCTCGTGCGGATCATGGGGTGCGGCGGGAAAGCGAGGATGGCGTTCCTGGTGGCGTCCCCGGAGCTCCGGTGGAAGGGCGGACGTCCCTCCAGGGCCGTGTAGAGGGTGGCGCCGAGCGACCAGAGATCGGACGCCTCGCTTGCCGGCTCGCCGCGTAGCCGCTCAGGGGCGGTGAAGTCCGGGGTGCCGACCACCTGACCGAGCATGGTGATGCGCTCGTGGCCCTCGATGGCGGCGATCCCGAAGTCCACCAGGACGACCTGCTTGGCAGCGGTGATCAGGATGTTGTCCGGTTTCACATCGCGGTGGAACACCCCCACCGCATGGGCGGCGGCGAGCGCGTCGAGCGCCTGGGCGCCGATCCGCGCCACGGCGGGCTCGGACAGGATCTCCCCTTCGATGCGCTTGCTGAGCGCGTCGCCCCGCACGTAGTCCATCACGATCCACGGGCCGTCCGGGACGTCGAGCACGTCGAGGACCCGGACGATACCCGGGTGGTCGATCCGGGCCAGCGCCTGCGCCTCCACTTCCGCCCGTTTCTTCAGTTCTGCCGGGCGCCCGACGTCCGCGCGTACCTGCTTGAGCGCCACCACGCGGTCGAGCTTGCAGTCCCGGCCGCGCCAGACCCGTCCCATGCCGCCGGCCCCCAGGTGCGCCTCGATGACGAACCGGCCGGCGATGCGGTCACCAATCATCGTTCAGTCCGGCGGGCTCAGCGCGCCGACCGTCACCGGTACCGACCGGCCGGGAAGCACGATTGTCGCGGAGATTGCGAAGCGCCTCGTCCTCGAAGCTCCTGGGCTCGAGGTGCTCCGCCCGCGGGGGCGAGGACGGCGTGCCGGATTGGTGGAAAACTTCGGTACGGGGTTCGTCCGCGATGTACGGCCGGGTCGCGCCTTCTCCCCAGGCGGCCCGCCGCGGCCGTCTGTCCGCCTTGTAGATCTTGTCGATGGCCGTCTCGATCTCCTGCTTCTCCAACGCGGCCACGATCGTGTCGTAACTACCAGGCCGCTGCATCAGCTTGACGAGGACCGGCAGACACTCGATGAGCAGGATGAACAGGAACAGCAAGAGCCTGGCCATGTTGAGGGTCGCGTTGTCCTGCGACACCCTGCCGAGCGCCTCCAGCCGCAGCATCAGGCCGTCGGACCCCGTGATCTCGGCGGCGAAGCCGTCCCGGAGCCCCGACTGCTGCTTGGTCAGCTTGTCCAGCTCCGCCTGCACGCCGCGCAGGTCCTGCTCCGCCTGGGCCAGCCTGCTCGCCTTTCCGGCCTCTTGGGTGTCGCCGAGTTGTTTCTTGCGCTGCTCGATCTGCTGGTTGATCTCATTCACCCGGTCGCGGGCGGCTCTGTACGCCTCCTCCGCCGCCTTCGCAAGAGGCCCGGACCCCTTCTTCGCGCATTTGGGCGGCCCGACGTACAGCTGGCACTGCCATTCCTGGTAGAACTTGTCCCGCTGCTTCACCGCCTGCTCGCGCGACTTGCTCAGCTCCTGGATCCGGGGATCGGCCGCCGGATCGAGAGCGGTCTCCCCGCGGGAGGCGATCACAGCTTGCAGTGCCGCCGCGGACTTCTGCAGCGCTGTTATGCGCCGGCCGGTCTCGCCCCCCTGCTGCGTGCGGGTGAACGCGTCGGCCTTCTCCTGCTGGATGTCGACGATCTCGGCATCGATCTCGGGCTTGAAGATCTGCAGGACCAGCGGCGTGGAGATGACGGCGCCCAGCAGCAACGCGAGGAGCACGCGGGGCAGGGCGAGCCAGAAGCGCCGCCCGCCTTGGACCGGCAGGGACGTGACGAGCCATCGGTCCAGGCTCAGGATCGCCACGCCCCAGACGAGGCCGATCAGGACGGCGACCGGCAGGAACACCTTGAGCGCAGAGGCGAGCGCGAATGTCATGGAGATGGCGGCGATGCAGGCCGTGGTCAGGATGGCGCCACCCAGGCCGTGAAACCTGGCGCGCTCCCCCCTGCACTGCTCGAGCACATCCGGACGGGCACCTGACAATACGATCAACCATCTACCGACCACGCGCGGCTCCGGGGAGAAGGGACAGGGCGCTGTACGCCCTACCCCGTGAGTAATCCACTGACTACCATAAACAACCGGCAATCTTGATTTATCGCAAGAGACTATGTTCGGCAGCCCCCGCCGCTTCCCCAAGGAGCAAAGAGCGATCACAAACCACCAGAAATCGGACAGAGAATTGATAATCCGCCTTTATCGCCATACGTCCCGCCAATTATGTCAAAACGTGGTTTGCAACGAATAAACGTTCGAATCTGGCGGGAGATTCTTTGAACCATTTCGCAGAGGGCGGGTTGCGCGCCGATCTCACCGATCTGATCGCCTCGTTCAGGGAACGGCTGGCCGTCGCCGAGATCGACGCCGCCGGGATACGGATCTTCGAGGTCCGCGTCGACGACGTCGGCACGCCGTACGACACGCGCAGAGCCGCCGCCAAGTGGTCCACCTTGACCGCCTCTGGCGATGAGGTCTTCGACGCGGTGCTCCGGGTCGCCGACGATCTGATCTCCGCCGACGAGGAGGACCCAGTGCTGGTGGTGCGCTCCGCCGACGGGCCCGAACAGGAGGCGGCCCTACGCGCACTGCGACAACGGCGCCCGTCGGCCCAGGTCGTCGAGGCGCCCGGGGTCAAGGTCGGGGAGCTGCTCGCCGAACTGGTCGCCGGCGCGCCCCTGCGTCATGCGTACGACCTGATCGTGGCCCGCAAGCGCGCGGACGACGGCCGGCTCGAACTGGTGGGACGGCGGCTCTTCGGCTCCGGCGCGAAGCCCGGGGACGAGGCCCAGGTGACCGTCACCTGCACCGCGCCGACCGGCATGTTGCTCGCGGTCTCCGCCTGGTCAGGCCTGCTCGAGCCGTCGGAGCTGGTGTCGGTGGAGCACGCGCCGCTGCCGCCCGGACGGCATGTGCTGCGGGCGGTGCTGGAACGGCCCGGCGTCGTCCGCTTCCCCGAGATCCCCGGCCTCCAGCCGGACACGCGTCCGTGGGCGGAAGTGGTGGCCGCACTGCCGGACCGGCTGGGACCCGCGCCCCGGCCCGCGCACCTGGTGTGCGCCATAGAGACGGCGGGGACCATGGAGGAGTTCGAGGCCCGCTGCCACTGGGCCGGCTACGTCATCGACCTCCTCGCCGAGCGCCGTCTCGACCTCCAGCAGCTCGAGGTGTCCGTCGTGGGATACGGCACCCACGTGTTCGGCACCAGGCACGCGGACCGTACCCGGCCGAGATTGGCCGTCTGGTCCGCCTCCACGGCGCAGGCACGGGCCGCCCTGGAGTCCCTGCAGCCCACCGCGCCGACTTACCCGAACGCCGCCCAGCTCGAGGACGTGCTCGCGGAGGTGCACGCCCGGCTGCTCTCCCACCAGGGCAACCCACGGACGGCGCTGCTCACCATCGGGGCGCGCCCGCCGCATCCTCCGCGGTCCGGCCTCGACCGCGTGCCTCCCTGCCCCTCGCGGCACGACTGGCTGGCGCTGCTGCACGAGCTGGAACAGCGCCTCGAGCTGAGGAGCGCGGCCATCTGCGACAGTCCGCCCGCCCCCTCGTCCCCCTGGCATCGGCTCGGCTCGGCCGCGCTGTTCCAGGTGGATGCGGTGAACGCGGAAGAACTCGTCATCCGGCTCGGCCTGGCGAGCGAGCCTGCCGCCGCGCTTTCCCTTCCCTTCGTCTCCCAGAATGAGGACATCGGTGGTCGACACTGACTCCGCCCCCGGCGATCCTGAGCGCGGTCGCGAGCCCGACATCGCGATGTGGGGGGCTTCGGGCAGCGGCAAGACCGCCTTCCTGGCGGCGCTGAGCATCGCACTGAACAAGGCCCCCGACGCGGGCTGGCGGCTCATCGGGGAGAACCCGGTGTCCCGGACAGAACTCGCGAAGCTCCGCAACACGCTGCTGCAGGCGCGCACGTTCCCGGCCCCGACCGAGGCGCTGACCCACTACAGCTGGATGATCATCGGCCCGGCGGAGGCGCCGCGCAGACGATGGTGGTGGCCGTGGACCACGCAGGTGACGAAGGCGCCGAAGGTCAAGCTGGACTTCCTGGACCTGCGCGGCGACCTGTACGCCGAGTCCGAGACGAACATCGACAAGAAGGCGCTGGTCGACAGCCTGGTCAAGAGCCGCGGGCTGATTTACATGTTCGACCCGGACCGGGAGGCCCGGGTGGGCGACGCCTTCAAACACCTGGACGCCGCGCTGCACGAGGTCGCCGGGCGGATGCTCGTCGGGGACGAGTACGAGGACGGCAAACTGCCCCACTACATCGCGGTCTGCATCACCAAGTACGACGACCCCAGGGTGCTGAGAATCGCGATGGAAGAGGGGTACACGGAACGGGATCCCACCGATGAGCTGCGGATCCCCCGTGTGCCTGAGGATCGGGTCCGCGATTTCTTCCGGCTGCTGTGCCGGGAGGCCCAGGACCACAACGCGGAGATGATCCTCGACCTGATCGAGGCGTTCTTCCACGAGGACCGCATCAGGTACTTCGTAACGTCTTCGGTGGGCCTGTTTATCGATGAGGATTTCGGCCGTTTCGACGCCGACGATTTTCTCAACGTCATCGACAACGCGAACGGCGGGCTGACGATCCGGGGGGCCGTCCGCCCCCTGAACGTGATGGAGCCCGTGATCTGGCTCGGCCGCATGCTCCGGCCCGGCGCGATGAGGAGCAGACGATGGGAGGACTGACCGCCCACTGGGCGATTCTCGGCAAGACCCCGGAGAGCCTGGACGACTACAGTGTGATCGGCTGCAGCACGGGCGCGATCAGCAACGCCGACTTCGGCATGTGGCTCAAGGCGTTCACCTCCGGCACCATGGAGCCCAAGGCCCTCCCCCGGGTGGCGACCAGCTACTTCGCCGCCGGCCCTGACGGCGAGCCCTGGCTGGGGCTGTCCCTGCAGACCGAGCCGAAATCCCAGGACGGCTTCCAACGCCCGTACGCGATGACGCACTATGTCTGCGTACGCTGGGCGGACGTCGTTTCCGAGCCGTCCAGGGTGTCGTACCGGGCCCTGTACGAGGCGCTGCGGGAGGGGGAGTTCTCCGGCGACCGGCCCTTCCAGCTCTCCCTCGCGGCGTACGACGAGCGTCATCTCGCCGGTGAGGTGAACGGCACGGCCCGGCGGGCGGCGGCGCTCCTGCTCACCGGGCGGCCCGTGTGCGTGGTGCGGGCCGGCCATCTGTCCATGGACCGGCGGCTGGACTTCCTCGACGCCGTGGCGGCGCTGCTTCCGTACGGGTTCCGCCACACGCTCGCGGTCTCGACGTGGACCAACAGCGCCTCCCGGCACCGGATCCGCCTGTCCTTCGCCGAGGTGTCGCCCACCCACGGGACGTGGGAGCTGCCCTGGGAGGCCGGTGAGCCGGCGGAGTCGTACCCGCCCCAGGCGCTGTTCTACGAGAAGGAACTGGAGCGCTATCAGGGCGACGACCTCGGCGAGCTGATGAGGTGGCTCGCCACCTTGGCGGAGCCGCGCGACTTCGACAACGTGTCCCACCGCGCCGCGGCGTCCAGGCTGCTCCGCGGCCGTACCTCCCCTCGGCTCCCCGCCGCGCCCGACCAGCACACCGCCGTCGTACGCCCGCCGAAACCCTCGGTGGAGCACCTGCTGCACCAGTGCCGTGAGAGCATCGCGAACGCCGAGGAGCAGCGGCTCGGCGTCCTCAACACGCAGCTGGCGCAGCGGGCCCGCGAGCGGGTGCCGGACCGGGACCGTAAGACCTACCGGGTGTTCATCAGGGCGAACCCCATCCGCCCGCCAGAAAGGCTGGCCGATTCGGCCGTCGTGCGGAACTTCTTCGAGATCCTGCTACGGCTGCTGTACGCCTCGCCGATGCACGCGGCCGACGTCGAGGAGATGCTGGTCGATCTGGGCGGCTCGCGCCGATCGGAGCCCGACCTCCCGCCGGCGCTGCTCGCCGCGCTGAGCCGGCTCCTGCCGCGGAGCGCTCCCTCGGGCCGGTTGCTCATCGCGAACCTGCAGGGACCCCAGCACCTGCACAAGATCCTGGACGGCATGTCGGAGGACGAGTTGTTCCACGTCGCCGTCCGGTCCCGCAACCGCAAGGTGCTGGACATCGTCGTCTCCGAGGCGGACCGCCGCGCGGTGCCCACTGATCCACGGGCCATGGAGGCCGTCAAGTACGGGCTGACGCGACACCGCTATCTCATCGAGGCGATCAGCTCCATCTGCGCCGCCGAGGAGAGCATCCTCTACTACCAGGATGTGCTCTGGGTGAGCCATCGCCGGCTGCTCACCTCGGCCGACATCGAGGAGATCCTCGCGGACCTGGACCGCCCTCCCCAGACCTTCCTGCTCGCGATGGTGGCCGTGAGCGCCGCCGGAACGGCCTCGACCATGCTGCACACGCTGGCGGGCGGCGCGGTGCGCGAGCTGGGCCTGGCCGGAACGTCCGTCGCCAACAGCGTCAAGGCCGGCCTCGACCGCATGACCGCCCCCGAGGACGACGGCGACGGCCGGAGGCCGTGGTATCGCAGGCGTCCCGGACTGAGCAGGCTGAAGCCGGTCTCCACCCTCGGGAAGGTCCTCATCGCCGCCTCGATCATCATCCTCCTCGCGGCCCTCTCCGTGCGCCTGTGGCTATGACCCTCGCCCGATGACCGCGTCCGGGGCGTCGTCGTCAACCAGGAAGCCACCGGACTGGTGGTGCCAGAGCCGGGCGTAGGGACCTTGGGCCTCGAGCAGCTCACCGTGGGTGCCCTGCTCCACGATGTGTCCCCGGTTGAGCACGACAAGCCGATCCATCCGGACGACGGTGCTCAGGCGGTGCGCGACCACGAGCGCCGTACGGTCCTGCATCAAGTGCCACAAGGCTTCCTGGACGAGGAGCTCGCTCTCGGAGTCGAGGGCGCTGGTCGCCTCGTCCAGCAGCAGGATCGGGGCGTCACGCAGGATGGCGCGCGCCAGGGCGAGGCGTTGCCGCTGGCCGCCGGAGAGCTTGACGCCACGCTCGCCGACCAAGGTGTCGAATCCGTTCGGCAGGGACTCGGCGAACTCCGTGACGTGCGCCGCCCGCGCGGCCTGGAGGATCTCGGCATCGGTGGCGCCCGGCCGGGCGAACGCGATGTTGTCACGCACCGACCGGTGGAACATGGCGGGTTCCTGGGGGACGTAGGCGACAAGGCTGCGCAGGTCGGCCTGGCGCAGCCGGGTGATGTCCTGGCCGCCTATCAGGATCCGCCCTCCGTCGACGTCCATGAGGCGCAGCAACAGCCGGGTGAGGGTGGTCTTGCCGCCGCCCGACTGGCCGACCAGCCCGATCTTGGTGCCGCTGGCGACGTTCAGGTCCAGGCCCTCGAACAGGGGCGGGCCATTGTCGTGCGCGAACCTCACCCGCTCGAAGCGCACGCTTGCGTCGGCCGGGCGCAGCGGCTGCGGGTCGGCCGGGTCCACCACGGTCGGCGGCACGAGGAGCAGTTCGGTGAACTGGGCGGCCTCGGTGAGCACGCTCTCCATGCGCCGGTATATCTGGTTGAACTCGAACATGATGCTGATCGTGTTGGTGTAGTAGGTGAACGTCACCACGATGGCCTCCACGCCCAGGCCGCCTCGGAGCGCCACTGCGAGCAGCAGGCCCACGGCACTGGTGAGCACCGACAGCGGAGCGACGACGGTGTCCACCCGGAGGTTGCTGTAGTCCCAGGAACGCAGCGTCAGCTTGCGCTGCTCGGCGACCCTGGCCCGATGCTCGGTGGCTTCGCGATCCTCGGCGGCGAACGCGCGGACCGTCTCCATGTTGGCCAGCACGTCGGCGACGTGGCCCGACACCCGGACCTTGGCGGCCTCGCGTTTGTCGACCAGCTCCTGGCGACGGCGAATGAGCGGGGCGACGAGGAAGCCGGTGACGACGATGAGGCCCACGAGAACGAGGACCAGCAGCGGGTGGTAGCGCCACAGCACCACCGAGGCGAAGGCCAGCGGCACCAGCTTGGCCATGATCGAGAAGGTGAGCGTGTCGACGAAGGACTCGAAGCTGCCGGAGAATGACAGCACCCGTTTGGTCAGCGAACCGGCGAAGTTGTCATGGAAGAACGCGGCGTCCTTGGCCAGCAGCGCGTCCATGCCCACCACGCCGAGCCGCTCGATGCCCCGGGCGTCCGTACGGTTCAGGAAGTGCAGCCCCACCCGCCACAGCGCCTCGCCCGCCAGCAGCACCGCGCCGAAGCCGAGCACATAAGGCAGCAGCGCGGCGACGGAGCCGTCCCCGCCGCCGGACAGATGCCCCACAAGCCCGGCCACCGCCAGCGGCGCCAGATAGAACAGGCAGATGTTCCCCATCGCGGGCAGGATCAGCGTGGGCACCGTGACCCGCCGCTGGCGCACCAGCTCACCGCAGTAGTAGCGCAGTGCCAGCAGCACCGCCGATCTTCGTTTTGATGGACCGCCGCTGGAGTCCCCGAGTGATCCGAGCACAGCCCCTCCCCCTCCCCGCGTGCCGACACCCACCGTGGCCATGGTGCCGCAGCGCGTACGGGGGGAGCGAACGATTTTCCTGCCGCCCCGGCTACCGGAGCCGGGGTGTCAGGACGACTTCGTCAACCTGCCGCGGCTGTGCGGAGCAGCGGTTCGGCGGCGGTACGCAACGCCGACCGCACCGGGTCGTGCGCCCAGCCGAGGCGCTGCCAGTACGCGCCGATCGCCCGCTCGACCAGCAAGGAGTACCGGGAGTTGTGCAGCAGGCCCATGGCGTCGAGATCGTCGAAATGCACCTGGACCGGCTCGTATTTCAGTCATGATCAGTTCTCCGGGAGCAGCGCAGGGTCGGGACAGAGCGCGCAGCCGTTGCAGGACCGCGCGGCGGGCGTGGACGAGGGAGGCCGGCCCATCGTGCAGGCGGGAGTGGACGACGACCATCTCGCCGAGCGCGTCGATCTCGTACGCGAGCTGGGCCACATCCACGCCCTCGGCCAGTTCGCCCAGCGCCACGGCCTCGGTCGCGTGCCGCCTATATATGGGGTCAGGCAGTGTCCAGCGGTTCGTCGAGGACTTCGAGCCAGCCGTTGACCATCCGCACTTTCTTGCCGAGCGCCTGAGAAATGGCGGCCTGCCAGCGGGGATCGTGGTCGCGATGGCTGCGGATCACCTCGAACGGGGCTCGGCCGCGCAGCCCTTCGGGCGCGAGGTCGTCCGGGAGTCTCAACAACGACAGATCGGCGAGTGCCGGAAGGTCGGCTATGCCACCGAGGTCTTCCAGCGCGGGGCTGCCCCACAGGGTCAGCCGGCGCAACGCCGGGAGGTCGTGACCGGTTCCCGGCGTGCGCAGCGCGCGGCATCCGTCCAGCCACAGCTCGGACAGGGCGGGCAGGCCGTCGAGTCCGTCGAGGGTCTCCAGCTCGTCGCAGTAGCGGATGGTAAGCCCGTTCAGTGACGCCGAGCGCGGGATGGAGGAGGCGTCGGTGAGGGGCAGCCCGGACAGGAGGAGCTCACGCAGCGCGGGCGCGGCGGAGAGAGGCGAGAGATCGCGCACATTGGGGCTGTCGACGATCGAGAGCCAGCGGAGCGCCGGCAGCTGCTCGATGTCGGCGAGCGAGGCGAGGCCGGCGCAGTCGCGGATCACGAGCACCTCCAGTCCGGTGAGGCCGGTGATCCCGCGCAGGTCGGTGAGTTCGGCGCAGCCACTCAGGTCGAGGCGGTTGATCTCGGGATGGGTGCCGAGGCCCTGCAGGGACGTGAGCCGGGCGCATCCATCGATCTTCAGGGTGGTCAAGGCCGGTTTGCCGCTGAGCCCTTCGAGGTCTTCCAGATGGCGGCAGTGGGAGAGGTTCAGCTCGGTGAGAGCGGTGAGCTCCGCGAGGTCGGCGAGATGACTGATGCCGGTCCTGGACAGATTGAGCTCTTCGAGGCCGGTGAGCGCCTTGAGCGGGGCGAGGTCGGTGACCGCGCGGCAACCGCTCAGGGCGAGGGTGGTCAGCTTGGTGAGGCCGGCGAGCGCGTCCAGGTCGGAGATCTCAGGGCATTGGTCGAGATCGAGGTGGGCGAGGTCGCTGAGGGCGGCGATCTCGCCCAGGTCCGTGATGTCCTTACGGCGCGAGATGCGTAAGCGGCGGAGCGTCGTCAGGTGGCCCACGCCCTCCAGAGGGTGTTTCCTGCCGAGGTCGAGCTCGGTGCGGTGCTCTCGAGCGAAGGCGGGAGCGAGGAGGAGGCGGGCGAATTGGCCGCGGTTTGTGACAGCTGGCCAGAGTTTGAGCAGCCTGTCCGTCGGCGGCTCCGCTATCACGGCGAAGTCGGCGGCGAGTTCGGTTGCGGCCGTGGTGTCGATGCCGTAATCCATGACAACCAGCTCACGTATCGCCCGCCAGGCGCGGGACGGTGAGGGCGGCTTCTCCTCGCGCAGCAGCCCGCGGAGTACGGCCAGTTGAGGTGATTCACCGGTTCGGGAGGTCATGGCGATGGAGAGTGCCGTCCGTCCTGGCGGTTCCGCTATCCCTTGCGGGCGATGCCGCCGTACATGAGCCGCTGGCCCACGCTCAGGTGGCTCGGCACCGGCCCGTCCGGCCGCCACAGCGGCAGCGGCACGACGCCCGGCTCCAGCAGCTCGTAGCCGTCGAAGAACGCGGTGATCTCCTCCGGGGTCCGGAACCGTCCGGTGCCGAGCAGCGCGAGGTACTTCTTCTCCGCGTCCCGGGCCTCCTGGCTGGAGTCGCAGAAGTGCGTGACGAACAGATGGCTGCCCGGCGGCACCGCCTCCATGTACGCCTCGACGATCCCCTTGGGGTCCTCGTCGTCGTGCAGGTGGTGCAGGATGCCGACCAGCATCACGCCCACCGGCCGGTCGAAGTCGATGAGCTTGCGAACGGCCGGGTCGGCGAGGATCGCCGCGGGGTCGCGCAGGTCGGAGGTGACGACCGAGGTGTTCTCGTTCTCCGCCAGCAGCGCCCGCCCGTGTGCCAGCACCATCGGGTCGTTGTCGACGTACACCACCCTCGCCTGCGGGTTCGCCCGCTGCGCCACGTGGTGGGTGTTCTCGACGGTCGGCAGACCCGAGCCGAGGTCGATGAACTGGCTGACACCTTCGGCGCACATGAACCGCACACCTCGGCCGAGGATCTCCCGGTTGTAGGTCGCCACGTCGTAGATCTCGGGGACGACCTTCACGATCTCGGCGACGAAGGCGCGGTCGACCTCGAAGTTATCCTTGCCGTTCAGGACAACGTCATAAGCCCTGGCGATGCTGGGCCTGGTCGTGTCGATGCTGGCCTTCCATGCGTCCAAGTTGTCCGCCACCGGACGGTCCTTTCTCGCGGCTCCGGCCTTCCAGCTACCGATGATCATAGGGGCTCCGGGCGCGGGCGGGCGAAACGCGGTTTATGCCGGCATCGCGCCGGGACCGCCGTCGCGGATCCAGACGGTCATGTCGGAGAGGCCGCGGTTGGCCCAGGAGAAGTAGGGCACGGCGGTCAGCGCGGCGCCGCGTCGAGCGGGTGGGCGGTCGCTGTACAGCTGGTCGCCACCGGTGGCTTCGGCGGTGGCTTCGGCGGTGGCTTCGGCGGTGGCTTCGGCGTGCAGGGTGACGACGCCGGTCCGCTCGTCGGGGACGGCGCGGATGGGGACGTCGCGGGCGAGCGAGAGAGTGTGTACGGCGCAGTCGTGGTCGACGCCTTCCAGGCAGAACACGACCGGCCCGCGTTCGAGGGCGAGTCTGCCGGCGGCCGAGGCGACGGCGGGGTGCGCCCAGGTCCGGCGGACCGCCATGTCGAGGTCGATCTCGACCGTGTCGCCGCTCCGCCAGCTGCGGGAGAGGACGAGGTAGCCGTCACGGAGCGTGGGCTGGTGAACGGGTTCGCCGTTGACGGTGACGGCAGGTTGCCGGCTCCAGTCGGGGATGCGGACGGCCAGGGTGAACTCGGCCTCGTCGGCGGCGGGGGTGACGGTGACCGCCAGGCGGCCGTCGTGGGGGTAGCGGGTGTCCTGGCGCAGGATGACCTCACCGGCGGTGAGGGTGAAGCGGGCGGTGCCGGCCACGTAGAGGTTGACGACGGCTTCGTTGCTGCCTTGGGCGTAGACGTAGCGGCCGAGTTCGCTGAGCAGCCGGGCCAGGTTGGGCGGGCAGCAGGCGCAGTCGAACCATTCCTGCCGGGTGACGGTGCCGTCGCTGGCCAGGGGGTTGCCGTAGAAGTAGTGGGTGCCGTCGGCGGAGGCGCCGCTGAGCACGCCGTTGTACAGGGCGCGTTCGAGGGTGTCGATGTAGTGGCCGTGGCCGGTGAGGTTGCTCATCCGCTGCGCCCACTGGACGAGGCCGATCGCGGCGCAGGTCTCGGCGTAGCCGTGCGCGTCGGGCAGGTGGTAGTCGGGTCCGAAGCCCTCGATGCGGGGGTCGGAGCCGAGTCCGCCGGTGACGTACAGCTTCTTGGTGGTGAGGCTGGCCCACAGCCGCCGCACGGCCTGGAGCAGCCGGTCGTCGTCGTACTCGCCTGCCAGGTCGGTCATCGCGCTGTACATGTACATCGCGCGGACCGAGTGGCCGACGACCTCGGCCTGGTCGACCGCGGGCAGGTGGCTCTGGTTGTACTCCCGGAACCGCTGCACGTCCTCGGGCCGCCGCGGGAGTGTGGTGCCGAAGTAGCCGGGGGTGCCGCGGCGCTGCAGCTCGAGCTCGAAGTAGTAGGGCTGGTGTCCGCGCCAGTCGATGAGGCGCCGGCTGAGGTCGAGGTAGCGGCGCTCACCCGTGGCGCGGTAGAGCTTGACCAGCGCGAGCTCGATCTCCTGGTGCCCGCAGTAGCCGCCGGCGCAGGGGCCGTCGGGGCTGAAGACGGTGTCGATCAGGTCGGCGTAGCGGCGCACGATGTCGAGCAGCCGCGTCTTGCCGGTCGCCTCGAAGTGGGCGACACCGGCTTCGATGAGATGGCCGGCGCAGTACAGCTCGTGGGCGTCGCGGAGGTCGGTGAAGCGTTGTCCCGGCTTGACGACGGTGAAGTACACGTTGAGGTAGCCGTCGTCCTGCTGCGCGCCGGCCAGCAGCTCGATCGCCTCGTCGACGGCCTGATCGAGCTCGGGGTCATCGGTGGTGGCCAGGCAGTAGCTGGCGGCCTCGATCCACTTGGCGACGTCGCTCTCCCAGAAGATGTGCGGCTCATGCGGGTCCCCCGGCCGCCAGGACAGGCTCAAGGCGTCGAACTGCTGGCCGGGCCGGCGCATCTGGCCTTCCTGGTGCCGCAACGTACGGGTACGGATCAGCTCACGGCGCGGCGCCCAGAACCCGTCATCAATGGTGACCGCGGTCAGCGGCAGCGGGGTACGAGCCCGCACAGCAGCGGTTGGGGTGATGGTCACAAAAGGCTCCAAACACGGTGGTTATGAAATGGCAGGTCATTGAGCGGCAGCGGGGCAGACCCTCACGCGCCCGAAGCCGTTGGCAGGACCGCGGTGCCCCAGACGTAGGCGAAAGAGGCGAAGGCCGGTACGGCGACGCCGAAGACCGGGACCAGCCCCGGGACGAGGTAGTACGCGCAGAGGATCACGCCGACCACGAGCAGCGTGACGAGCGCCTGGACCGGGCGGGCGAGGACGAGGATCGCGCTCCGGCGGACGAGCGCGAACGGTCCTTCAGCGAAGTGGGCGGCGAGGATCCAGACGTTCACGGTCATGCACGACACGAACAGCGTCATGAGCCAGAGCACCGCACCGAGCAACGGCTCGACGACACCGAGGTCGGCGGCTTCCAGCAGCCGCCGGTCCAGCAGGAGCACCGCCCAGGCCGCCGCGAAGACATAGCCCACCACGTTGGCGGTGCGGAACTCCTGCCGCCAGAGCCGGCGGAACTCGCGAGGTGCGGCTGAGTTCAGGAACTCGCCGCGGATGACGCCGTACACCGCGGCGGTCGCGGGGAAGACGCCGAGCACGATGCCGCCGGCCAGGCTCCAGACGATCCACAGCAGGTGCAGCTTGACCAGCAGCAGGCCGACCTCGCCCGCCCTCGTGTGCCAGGTGAGGACGCGTTTCATCAGCCTTTCACCGACCCGATGAGTACGCCCTTCTCGAAGTAGCGCTGCAGGAACGGGTAGAGCACCAGGACCGGGAGGCTCGAGACGACGATCACGCCGTACTTGATCTGGTCGGCGTACTGCTGGTCGTAGCCGACGCCGCTGCCTCCGCCGGTTCCGGCGCCACCGGCGAACGCCTGATTGGAAAGGAGAATGTCACGCAGCACGATCTGCAGCGGTTGCAGGCTGTTGTCGCGGACGAACACCAGCCCGGTGAAGAAGTCGTTCCAGTGCTGGACCAGGTAGTACAGGCCGATGACCGAGATGATCGCCTTGGACAACGGCAGCGCGACCTTGGCGAAGTACTGCAGGTAGGACACGCCGTCGAGCAACGCCGCCTCGAACAGCTCCTTCGGCAGGGAGTGCTCGAAGAACGCGCGGGCGATGATGAGGTTGTAGACGTTCACCGCGGACGGCAGGACGAAGACCAGCCAGTTGTCCAGCAGGCCGAGATCGCGATAGAGCAGGTAGGTCGGGATCAGACCGCCGTTGAAGAACAGCGTGAACACGAAGAACAACATGAGGATCCGCCGCGGACGGAACTCCGGCCGCGACAAGGCGTACGCCGCGGGGATGGTCACGACGAGGTTCAGCGCGGTTCCGACCACGCTGTAGAGCAACGTGTTGCGATAGCCCGTCCAGATCCGGTCGTCGTTGAAGATCTGCTCATACCCGAAGAAGCTGATGCCTTTCGGCCACAGCCACACCTCACCGGTGGAGATCAGCGACGGATTGCTCACGGACGCGATCACCACGAAGTAGACCGGGTAGATCACCGCGAACAGGACCGCCACGCAGATCGCGCCGAGCGCGAGCATGAAGACGACGTCGCCCGGTGTCCTGTTGCGGAAGAATCCCTTGCTCTGCAGGTAGGTTCCGCTCACCACAGGCTCCAGTTCGATACGCGGCGGGCGATCGCGTTGGCGGCGATCAGGAACACGAAGTTGATGACCGTGTTGAACAGGCCGATCGCGGTGGCGTAGCTGAACTGCGTGCTGAAGATGCCGATCTTGTACACGTACGTCGCGATCACCTCGGACACCGGCAGGTTCAGGGTGTTCTGCATCAGCCACACCTTCTCGAAACCGGTGTTCAGTACGCCGCCCATGGTGAGGATGAGCAGGATCACCATGGTCGGCACGATGCTCGGGACGTCGACGTGCCGGATGAGCTGCAGCCGGTTCGCGCCGTCCACCTTGGCCGCCTCGTACAGCTGGGGGTCGACCCGCGACAGCGCGGCGAGGTAGATGATGCTGTTCCACCCGCAGTGCTGCCACACGTCGGAGATCACATACACCGGCACGAAGGCCGAGGTGTCGCCGAGGAGGTTCACCTCGTCGAGGCCGAAGAAGGCGAAGACCTGGGTGAGCAGTCCGGTGGACGGGTTGAGGAACGCCTGCAGCATTCCGACGATGACCACGATCGAGATGAAGTGCGGCAGGTACGTCGCCGTCTGCATGAACTTCTTGCGCCGGCCGCCGGCGATCTGGTTGATCATCAGCGCCAGCGCGATCGGCGCGAAGAAGCCCACCACGAGCGTGGTGATGCTGATGACGAACGTGTTCCGCAGCAACGGCCAGAACAGCGGGCTGTCGAAGAACTGCTGGAAGTACTTCAGGCCGGCCCATTTCCCGCCGGTGAGACCCGCGGTGAAGTCGAACTCCCGGAAGGCCAGCTGGATCCCGTACATCGGGACGTACATGAACAGGGCGATGAACCCCACGGCCGGCAGGACCATGAGCCACAGTTGCCAGTACCTGCTGACATGCCGGCCGAGGCCCAGGCCGGCACGCCTCCGGGTGCCGGCCACCGGCTTGCGAGCTGCGACGAGCGATTCCGTCATCAGTGCGTCTTCACGTACTCGTCGTAGTAGCGCTGGTAGACGTCGATGTTCTTCTGCAGGCCGGAGCTCTGGATCTGCTGGACGTACTTGTCCCACTGATCCTCGATGCCGCCCTTGGTGATCCACTCGGCGAACTTCGTCATCGTGCCGTTGAGGATCGTGGTGTTGTTCAGCGCCAGCTGGTTGGTGTCGTCCGGCGTCATCTGGATGAACTGGAACGGGTAGACGTCCTTTTTCACGTCCATGTTCTCCAGAGCCGCCTGCAGCGGCTTCGTCTGTTCGACGGCTTCGTCCAGGTCGGTCGGCAGCTTCACCTCGATGTCGTCCCGGATCCAGGTCGGGCCGGCGTCGGCGATCGTGACCGTCCACTTCCAGGTCGACGGGTCGGTCTTGGGGTCGGCCGGCGGGAGCACCTCGTACTCCTTGTCGCTGACCTTCTTGACGTACTTGCCGAGATCGCCCCACAGCACCTGCAGCGACATCTCCTTGTCGTAGAAGGCGTTGATGATCTTGAGCGCTGCCTGCTTGTTGCCCGTCTTCGCGGACATGACGATCTGGTTCGACGGGAAGTTCTCGCTGTTGGAGTCGTACGACCAGGCCACCGGCGTGGTCTGGCCGGCCTTCTCGAGCAGCGGCGCCATCGCCACGTACTGGTCGGCCAGCTCGGCGCCGAACCGGTCACTGGCCGTCCAGCCCCAGCTGAAGCCGACCTTGGCCACCTTGCCGGAGCCGCGCCCGACCGCCTGGTACGCCGAGTAGTCCTGCGTCATGACGTTCTTGCTGACCAGGCCCGCGGCGTAGCAACGGTGGATGAACTGGATCACCCGCTTGTAGCGCTCGTCGACGAGGAAATTGCCGACCTTGCCGTCCTCGAGGAAGTAGCCCTGGCCACCGCCGCCCGCGATCGGCAGGCCGACGCTGCCGAGCAGCACACTGGGCTGGAAGTACCCGAAGCCGCCCGTGCCGACGGGCGACCAGTCCATCGGGATCTCATCGTTCTTGTCGCCGTTCCCGTTCGCGTCCTGTTCCTTGAAGGCGACAAGAACGGTGAACAACTCGTCCCAGGTGGTCGGGACCTTCAGGCCGAGACGGTCGAGCCACTGCTTGTTGATGTACTGGTGGGTGACGGTCGTCGGCCAGAACCGCTTGTAGCCGGGGACCGAGTAGATCTCGCCGGTGGACAACGTGGCCATCGACTTCAGCTGCGGCTTCGCCGCGAACAGCGCCTTCACGTTCGGCAACGCGTCCAGGTCGTCGGCCAGGTTCTCAAACAGCGTCCGGTACGTGCCCAGGTCGGAATTCGTGATCGCATTGGTGCCGACGATCAGGTCCGGCACGTCGCCGGCCGCCAGCATGGTGGACTTCTTCTGGTCCCAGTCGGCCGAGATCTCCTGCCACTGGATCTTCACTCCCGCGATCTTCTCCAGCTGCTTGGGCCACTCCATCGTGCTTATCGGCTTGGTCAGCGGATGCTTGCTGACCGCGATCCGCAGCGTGTTCGGATCACTGTTGGAGCTCTTGCCGGAACAGCCGGCGAGTGCGGTGAGGCCCGCTGCTCCGGCCGCGACGACGAAAGCCCGGCGGGACAGGAAGGGTGAGGTGGCCATGCGGTCCTCCTAAGGGGGGACGGAGGGGGTGACCGAGGTCTCGGTGAATGTTTCAGCGATGTTAGGGACATTCGTTCAGCGATGTCAACGACGAGACAACAAGTGGGACAAATAGGTAAATCAACAGGTGAGGGTAGGTCAGGCCGACGCGGATGAGTCCCGGATCAGCAGGTGCGTGCCGGTATGCATCTGCCGGGCCTCGCCGTCGTAACCGTCAAGGCGCTCGATGAGCAGGCGTACGGCGGCGGCCACCATCGAGCCCTGATCGGGGCTCACCGACGACAGCGACGGGATGGTGAACTCGCCCTCGTCCGTGTCGTCGAAGCCGGTGACCGCGACGTCCTCGGGGACGCGGATCCCGTGCGCGTGCAGGGCTTTCAGCACGCCCACGGCCATCGTGTCGTTGACGCACACCGCGGCGTCGAACTCGGGGCCGGAGCGCCGCAGCAGCCCCACCATCGCCTCGTAACCCGTGGCCCGGCGGTCCCAGTCCGAGCTGTTGGCGACGAGCGACGGGTCATGCTCGATGCCGTACTCCGCCAGGGCGGCGAGGAAACCGGAGTACCGGTCGCCGGTCGGGACGGCGCCAACCGGACCGTTCCAGACGAACGCCAGCCGGCGCCGGCCGGTGGCCAGCAGATGCCGGGTGATCGCCACGAACCCCGCGTACTCCCCCATCAGCACGCAGTCAAGCGTCTTGATCGGCCCGCCGCCGAGGGCCACCGTCGGGCACCGCGGGACGGCGCCGGCGAGCAGATCGTCGGTCAGGTGGTGCGGGCAGATGATGACGCCGTCGACGTCGGTGGTCGTCAAGCCGAGCACCGCGTCGCGTTCACCGGCCCCGCCGTGGGCGATCCGCAGCGTGCTGGTGAACCCGCGCTCGGCCAGGGCCAGGATGAGGCGCTCTGCGTTCTCCGCGAAGTACGGCTGGTAGAGGTTCGGCACGACGACGGCGATCCGGCCGGTCCGGCCCGAGGCGAGCCCGCGTCCGGCCTGGCTCGTGGCATGTCCCGCCTCGTAGCCGACCTCCTCGATCGCGGCCTGGACCTTGGCCCGGGTGGCGGCCGAGACATGCGGGCGGCCGAGGAGCACGTTGGACACGGTCTTCGCCGAGACTCCGGCCAGCACGGCGACATCCGCGAGCGTGGGGCGCTTCATCGCGGACCCCGGCCGAGCGTGGACTCACGTCGTACCAGCTCGACCGGCGACACGACCACGCGCGGCTGTCGCGGCGCCGTGCCGGCGAGGCGATCGGCGAGCAGCTCCAGCGCGCTGCGCGCCAACCGGGCAGGCCCGGGGTCGATCGTGGTCAGCGACGGCGTCGAGAACCGTCCGTCCTCCAGGTTGCCGTATCCCACGGCCGCCACCCGTCCCGGAACATCCACTCCATGCTTGACGAGCGCCGCGAGAGCCCCGAGCGCCACCTCGTCGTTGGCGCACAGCAGCGCGTCGACGTCCGGGTGCTCCGCCAGCACCTGTACGGCGGCTCGCGCGCCCGCGCGCCGGTCGGCCACCTCACCGAGATCCACACACGGTACGGCGGCCGGGTCGATGCCGGATTCGGCGAGTGCCATGCGCATCCGAGCCTGATCCGCTCCGAGCAGAGCCGGGCGGGACCGGCCCATCACGGCGAGGTGGCGAGCCACCAGCGCCGCCGCCTCCGCGACGTCCTCATCGACGCTGTCCACCCCGACCGCACCACCTTGCACAACCACTATCGGCCGGTCGTCCAACCCATCGGCGACCAGGGCTGTCGGGCCGATGAGCACCACGCCGTCGAACGTCTTCCCCCGGGCGGCGAGTACCGCCTCCAGCCGGGCCGGATCGCCGTGCGTCGGCTCGACGGCGGCGAGCATTCCGCGGCGATCCGCCTCGGTGACGAGCGCCTCGACGAGAGTCGCGAGATACGGGCGGCGCAGCTCGGTGACGGCGATGCCCACCACCCCGATCAGCCCGGTCCTGAGCGCCCGGGCAGTCCGGTTGGGCACCCAGCCGAGCTCGTCGATCGCCGCGTGCACCCGCCGCACCTTCTCCGGGCGGATGTGCGGTTCGCCATTCACCACACGCGAGACGGTCTTGATCGAGACGCCGGCCCGATCCGCCACCTCCCGCATCGTCACGCGCATGCGTACAGCGTAGGTCACGGCAGCGTCTGCCAGAATTCGATATACGGCAAAGGCGCGCGCCTACCGGATCACTCGACAGCCCCGGATCGGGTGAGGAGGTCCTGGTACCAGGTGCGGTACGGGTAGTTGGTGGCCGGATAAGTGGCCGGCGGGTCGGTGGCGTTGCCCGCCGAGTCGAAGTCCCAGCCGCGCACGAGCCGCCCGGCCTGCCGTGCCGCGGTGATGAACGAGGACGCGGTGGCGGGCGCCGCGTAGAACAGCGCGCCCTGCTGGAGTTCCGCGCTGTCGCCCTGCTGGAACTCGTCGAAGGCCGTCTGCTGGTAGCGGATGCGGTCGCCGGTGTGCCTGTCGGTGTCCAGCCGCAGGGTCTGGGAGGGGGTCGGGCCGTCGGCGCCGGTCCACACGTGCACACGTGACGTGCCGCTGGCGGAGGTGGTCTTGTCGTAGCGGGCGTCGGAGGTCTTGGCGTTGCCGCTCCACGAGACCGTCATCGCGCCGGCGTTGAGCACGCCGTGCCAATTCCAGTTCTGGCTGCTGCTCTGGCTGCGATGTATCTCGCGTACCTGGGTGCCTGCCGCGTCGGTGAACCTGACCGTCGGCAGCACGCCGTCATCGTAGCGGCGGCTGGACGACCAGGTGATCTCGCCATCGGCGCCGAGATGGCCGACTCGGTACCACAGCGTGGTCGCGTTCTCGGACTGGTGGACCTCGATCAGGTCGCCGTTGTCGTTCAGTGCGACCGCCGGCGTGACGCCGTTGTCGTACTTGCCGTGGCGTAGCCAGTTCACGCGGCCGTCGGCTCCGTACGTGCCGGTCCAGTACCAGAGCGCGCCCGCGCCCGAGTCATGCACCTCCACGACCTGGCCGCGGCCGTTGATCGCGACGGCCGGGTGGTAGCCGATGTCGCGTTTGTACAGGGTGCGGGTCTTGCCGTCGCCGGAGATCACCGGGAGCACCCGGCCGCGCAGCGCGTCCACCGTCGGCGGGCTCGCCGGGTAGTCCTCAGCCCGGAACAGCCGCGTGCCGAAGACGGAGGCGAGCTCCTGGTTGAGCGCGGCCAGGTTGCCCGCGGCGTACGAGGCGTTGTCGGTCAGGTCGTCTTTGATGTCGAGCGCGACGACGATCGGTGCGGCGGTGGGGTGCTGCGTGGACCAGGTGTTGATCACGTTGAGCCAGTCGCGCAGGAGGTTCGAGGCGGGGTTTCCCGTGTGATCGACCAGGTTGCCCGGGGAGTCGTGGCCGATGGAGTAGTCGCGTGCGGCGGCGTAGTCGTTGTCGTGTATGTCGAGTTCGATGACGCGAATGCCGTGGTCGAGCTGGTAGGCGATCGAGCTCCTGGCGCCGTCGACGTTGCCCGAGTAGCTGTTGTGCGTGGCGCGGAAGATCGCCGAGGGTAACGGCGGGTCCGCCGACGCCTCGGCGTTTGCACTGATCAGCAGCGCGGACGCGACGACGGCAAGCACCGGCAGGACCGTTCTTGAACGAGGCATTCTCTGATCTTCACATCGGGGGTGATCTCCGACAATACGATCACGCGCTCGGGCCCGCTCGCGCCCCGAACTTGATGACCCTTTTGATCTACATCGGCACCTCCGGCATCCCAATTTGCTAAATTCCTTGCACGATGGGGCAAATGTTGCCCAGGGGGAGAGCGGATGCGCAGGTGGACTGCTCCGTCCGTGATCGGCTGGACGCTCGCGTCGATCGTTGTGCCGGGTGCCGCGCATTTGCGCGCCGGGCGCAGGCGTACCGGTCTGATCATGGTGGGGATCTTCGGGGTGCTGCTGGTCGGCGTCATGGTCGCGCTGATCAACGGCAAGGCACTGGCGGGTCTGCTCCTTGACCCGACCTGGCTGGCCGTGCTCATAGTCCTGTGCGCGGTGGCCGGGCTGGGCTGGGCCGCGGTCGTGATCAGCTCCTACATCGTGCTGCGCCCCGGCAGGCTCGGCAGGCGGGGCCAGGTCGGGACGGGCGCCGTCGCGGGCGTGCTGTCGGTGGCCGTGGCGCTGCCCTTCGGACTGGTCGCCACGACCGCCCACACCTCCAACGACGCACTCGGCGCCGTCTTCAACTCCTCGCCCTCCCAGCCGGTCGATCACAAGGACCCGTGGCGAGGGCGCAATCGGCTCAACATCGCCCTGCTGGGCGGCGACGGCGCGGGCTCGCGCAAGGGGGTGAGCATCCGCACCGACAGCATCAACGTGGTCAGCATCGACGTCCGCACGGGCGACTCGGTGGTCTTCGCGCTGCCGCGCGAGATGGAGAACGCGCCGTTCCCGCCGGGCTCCATGCTGGCCAAGCGGTTCCCGCCGCCGAAGAACTTCTGGCTGCCACCGGGCCAGGGCCGCGGCTCCGCCGACCTGATCAACGGCATCTGGGCCTACGCCGACACGCACCCCGAGGTCGCCGGCCACTCCCCCACCCGCGCCCCGGAGGCGGTCAAGGGCGCGCTCGGCCAGATCCTCGGCCTCAAGATCGACTATTACATGCTCGTCAACATGTGGGGCGTGGCGCGTCTGATCGACGCTCTCGGCGGCGTCACGATCAATGTCGAGCAGGACATCTGCTACGGCGTGGGCCGCGCCGACGGCGGCGTGGTCAAGGCCGGCACCCGCACCCTCAACGGCACCCAGGCCCTCTGGTACGGCCGGGCCCGCGACCATCCGGGCAGCACCTGCGCGGGCGGCGACAACCGCACCCGGATGCGCCGCCAGCAGTGCGTGATGAACGCCATGCTCACCCAGCTCAACCCGAGCAACGTGCTGCTGAAGTTCAACGCCCTGGCCCACGCGGCCAAGCAGACCTTCCGCACCGACATCCCGCTTGACCTGCTGCAGGACCTGGTGCCGCTCGCCCAGCAGGTCAAGAACGCCCGCGTGTCCAAGCTGAACTTCGTTCCGCCCGCGTACAACCCGGCCTACCCGGATTTTCCGCGCATCCGCCGGGCGGCAAGGGTTGCCATCGCGCGCTCCCGCGGGTCGGCACAGGCGGTCCGCACCGCACCAGCCACCCCTTCTCCGACCAGTACGGCTACCGCCACGCGCTCGCCGCGTCCACGCACCGAGCAATCCGGCCAGCTGGACACGCTGGGCTCGTCATGCGTGCCCGCCAAGAAGGGAACCTAGCCACACGGGCCCTTTGTCCTAGCCTGAGATCATGGATGTGAAGTGGGGACCGCTCACCACGCATGACGCGCCGGCCTGGGCCGAGTTCGCCGCCGCCGTCGAGGCGGTGGACAGGACCGGCAGCCACGCCACCGTGGAGCAGATGGCAGAGCGCCTGGCCAATCCACTGCTCAACCTGCCGGAGGGCACGCTCGCCGCCAGGCGCGACGGCCGGATCGTCGCGCTCGGGCTGGCCCCGGTCAGGCAGACGGCGGACCCCGTCCACCTGATGGAGCTATGGGGCGGCGGCGTGCACCCTGACCACCGCAGGCGCGGCTACGGCAGACGGATCATCGACTGGTCTCTCAAGACCGCCCCCATGCTGCACGAAAGGCACTACCCCGGCAAACCTCTCCATCTCCACCTGCACGTCCATGACGGCAACCATGACCTGGCCAAGCTCGCTGACGAGGCAGGGTTCTCCCCCACGCGCGTCTTCCAGAGCAGGCGGCGCGATCTGGCCGCGCCGGTCCCGCCGCCGCGGGTTGCCGACGGAGTCACGATCGTCACCTGGACGCCGGCGCTCGACGAACAGGCCCGCATGGTACGCAACGCCGCCTTCCGCGAGCACTGGGGCAGCACACCGCACACCCCGGACAGCTGGAAGCGCCTCATCACCGGCACAACCGACTTCCGCCCCGAAGGCTCGTTCCTGGCCACGGCTGACGGGACCGCGGTGGGCTGCCTGCTGACCCACTACCGGGAGGCGGACACGGCGGCCGCCGGCGTGCGCGAGGCCTGGATCCAGATCGTCGCCACCGTCGAGGAGTGGCGCGGAAAGGGCGTGGCGAGCGCGCTGATCGCGCATGCTCTCGCCTCGTTCAAGGCCCAGGGGTACGGCACTGCGGGGCTGAGCGTCGACGCCGCCAACGGAACGGGCGCGGTCGCACTCTACGAGCGCGCCGGTTTCGCCACCTTCAAGTCCGTCACCACCTACGTGCGCGCTTTCTGACTGCACGTCCCATTACCTGCCTGATCGCCTCGATGCCGTACGTCGCCATGGCACTCCCCCGTCCGATTCGACGACGCTATGCGCGGCGGCTGACCTCACGCCTCCGGGAGACACCCAGGGATTTCCCCAGCGATCCTCCCGCGTTCCCATGCCCCCGCGTTGCCGGCGCGGGTACGGGTGCCGGTGAGGGCGGCGTGCTGTCGAGAGACGGTTGCCCAGAGGGTGCCGGGGTGGGTGGTGTGGCTGCCGGTTCGGCCGTCGGGCTGTGCGGGGGCGTGGTGGACACCGTGCCGCTCGGGGCAGCGGTCGCGGTGACCTGCGTGCCGGCCAGGGACGGCGTGGGCGAGGGGAGCGATGATCGAGCGCCAGAGGGTGTCGGCGTGGCCGGGCGGGGGCGCGGCTGCCGCAGGACGGGTTCGGTGCGCCGCTCCTTGGGGCCGTGCCGCCTGCTCGGCTCGGCCTTCTCGCCGGTCTTGACGTTCACCTGGTCGGCCACCGTCTGCCCGGCGAGGATCTGGTAGATCAGGATGCCACCGAAGCTGATCGTGAACACCAGAGCAGCCCCTGCGCCCAGGCGGAGCCACCCCAGTCGCCCGCGCGGCGGACGCGACGGCTTGGCGGACGGCGCGGTTCCGGGCCGGCCCCAGCGCTTCCGCCAGCCGGTCGTGGTGTGCTGCCTGACCTTGTTGCCGGTGCGCCGCAGGCACTGGGCGTAGATGTCGGTGCCGACCGTGGTGGCCACGCTCATCACCGCCGCGCCGATCACCGTGCCCGCCACCCCGAGGTAGGAGGCCGCGATCGCGGCGGTGAGCGCGGCCAGGGCGCCGCCGGCGACCTGCGCGACGCTCAGCCGCACCCGGCGCCGCTTCCCCCGCCTGCTCCGGGTGGTGATCGTGCTCCTGCTGCTGATCGGGATCTGTCGCCTGCCGGTCATGCCTCCGCTGGCCAGCCTTCCTCATGATCGGGCGCGAGTGCGCCCCTGGCGTGTTCGGTGCGACGGCGGCTCCCGGGCGCTGCTGCGACCAGCAACGATGGCATATCCGGGCAAGGCCGTCAGCCGCGGCGCGCGGCGCCTGCCCTCCTCCTGATCAGGACGTTGCCATCTTTGGGACATCCCTCGCTCACCGCCCGCTTGCCGGGATGAGCCTCCGGACCGCCGAACTCCCTCTCAACCGCACAACGCTCGCGACGGTCACGCAGACTTCTTCGCGAGAGCCGTACACCGGGATCCCCGCTCAGGAGGCGAGAGCCCATGGTCGACGTGTTCGCGAAATGCCGGCTGCCCGAGACATACCAGTTCGTGAAGGACCTCGGCGTCTATCCCTATTACCAGGCGATCGAGGAGCGGCCGGGTGGGGGCGAGGTCGTGATCGACGGGCGGGTGCTGGTGCAGGCGGGCTCCAACGACTACCTCGGCCTGTCGGGCGACGAACGCGTGAAGGAGGCGGCGGTCGAGGCGACGCGGCGGCTGGGCACCGGCAGCGGCGGCTCACGCCTCAGCAACGGCCCGCTCGCTCTGCACGAGGAGCTCGAAGCGCGGCTGGCGGGCTTCCTGGGACGAGCGGCGGTCATGGTGACCAGCGCGGGCTATCTGGCCAATCTCGCCCTCGAGGCGCTGATCGGGCCCGGTGACACGGTGATCGGCGACCGGCTGGTCCACGCCTGCCTGATCGACGCCGTACGCCTGGGCGCGGTCGATCTGCCGACCATCACCTTCTCCAAGGCGCTGGGCACCCTCGGGGGCGCGGTGGCCGGCCCCGAGGAGATCATCGCCTACCTGCGGCACTACGCGCGGTCCATGGTGTTCACGGCCGCGCTGTCCCCGGCGTGCGCCGCGGCCGCGCTGGCCGCCCTGGAGATCATCGCCACGGAGCCGGAGCGCCGCCATCGCCTGCGTACGGCGGCCGAGCGGTTGAGCAGGGAACTGGCTGCGATGGGGTACGCGGTCGTCCCCTCCGATCGGCCGGTCATAGCGGTGCCGGTCGGCGACGACCTGCGGTGCTTCCAGCTGTGGCGGGAGCTGTTCGACGAAGGCGTCTTCACCACCGCCATGATCTCGCCCGGTGTCCCGCCCGGCCAGGCTCTCATCCGGGTCAGCATCACCGCCGCCCACACCGAGGCCCAGCTGGAACGTGTCGTGGCGGCGTTCGCCGCCGCCGGACGCCGCCTGCGAGGCGTGTACGGCTGTGCCGCAGGGTCTTGACGCCTCGGGAACCAGCCAGCTCCAAGAGGATCACAAGTCGCGGCGTGTTGCATGAGGCCCGGCGGATACGAGTTCTCATGGGTCCAGGTGCCACCGGCGCTGTGCCGGGCTCATACGGCGACGGGGAGGTCCGTCCGCCGGTGCAGGGCTTCCGCGGCGTTGATGAGCATGTTCGTCGCGTGGCCGAGCAGGGGGTTCGGGTCGGTGGCGCGGCACACGGTGAAGACCCTGCGCACCTGGGAGGGGTCGCCGAGCCGGAACACGCACACGTCGCGCGACTCGATCATCGCCAGCTCCGGCACGATCGCCACCCCCAGCCCCTTGCGTACGAGCTCGAAGGGCAGGTTGTAGTCGTTGGTGCGGAACAGCACGTCGGGGTCGAAGCCGCTGGCCGCGCAGATGTGTGACAGGTTGAGTGAGGCGTCCATCCCCTCGGTGTAGGAGATCCATCGTTCGGCGGACAGTTCGCCGAACTGGATGCGCTTCCTGGCCGCCAGCCGATGGCCGGTCGGCACGAGCACGTAGAGCGGCTCCTCCATGATCAACGTCATGGTCAGGTCCTTCGGCCGGCTGTGCGGCACCATGCCGTACTCGAAGACCACGGCCAGGTCGAGCTGCCCCTCGTTCACAGCGGGGATGGTCCGGTGCGGATCGCCCTCCTCGTAGCGGATGTCCACGTTGGGACGGTCGCGAAGGAACTCGGCCAGTACGGCGGGCACCAGCCGGAATCCGGCGGACCAGAAGCTGCCGAGCCGCAGTCTGCCCCGGTGGGTCGTGGCGAAGGAACGCATCTCCTCCTCCGCCGCCTCGAGCTCGGCCAGCAGCCTGGCGGCCTTGCGGGCCAGCTCGGCCCCCGCAGCGGTGGGCCGGATGCTGCGCGGCAGGCGCTCGAACAGCTGCACGCCCAGGGTCCGCTCCAGCGAGGAGACCTGCTGCGAGATGGCCGACGGGGTGAATCCGAGTCGCTTGGCGGCAGTCCTCAGCGAACCGGTGGCGACCACTTCACGGATGGCCTGCAACTGGACCGGAGTAAGCATCGACACAACTTAACAGTCCGGCGACTAGCATCACCAGACCGCGAACCATCATAAGGCGATGCGATCCCCGGCTGGCTGGTCAGATCGAGAAAAAGGATAAGCAGGACTGAACAGCATGTGCACCAATGCGCATGCTCGATCACCTTGTCGTATCTAAACGGACCCCCAATATTTGTGTTTACGGAACGTAGCACTAAGCCCGAGAGGGGGTGTCCTGCGCGATGCGGTTCACCCAAGCAGCCGCCGCATTCGGCCTGGCGGGACTCCTGTCCCTGACAGCTTGTTCTGGAGGCGACGCTTCCCAGGCGGCCGCCCCAGCGCAGCAGAAGAGTCAGGAACTCCACGACCTTCTGCCCGACAAGATCAAAACGAGTGGCACGCTCAACGTCGCGGCGGGTCACAACTATCCACCACTGGTATTCCTCGACACCGACAACAAGACGGTCATCGGTCTGGAACCCGAGCTGATGAAGGCCGTCGGCCAGGTGCTCGGCGTCGAAGTGACGTTCAGCCAGGCCAGCTTCGACAGCCTCATCGCCGGCGTGCAGGCACGCCGCTACGACCTGGCCATCCAGGCGATGCTCGACAAGCCGGAACGCCGCGAGAAGGTCACCTTCGTCGACTACTTCAAGACCAGCAGCTCGCTCCTGGTCCAGGAGAAGGACGCTCAGGCGATCAAGTCGCTCGACGACCTCTGCGGGAAGACGGCGGCCGTCGAGCAGGGCACCGCCCAGGCCGACGACGCCGAGCAGCAGAAGAAGAAGTGCACGGATGCGGGCAAGCCCGCGGTCCAGGTGCTGGTGTTCCCCGACACGGTCGGCTGTCTGCAGGCCGTCTCCACCGGCCGGGCCAACGCCTTCATCGGTGGCACACCCACCATCACCTACCAGGCCGAGCAGTCCAGTGGCCGGATGAAGCAGGTGGGCGAGCCCTACCGCTTCCTCCCGTACGGGATCCTCGTCAACAAGGAGGACCAGAACCTGGCCAAGGCCGTGCAACAGGCGCTGCAGAAGCTGATGGACAACGGCTCCTACACCAAGATCCTCGCCAAGTGGAAGATGTCGTCGGGCGCCCTCGACAAAGCCGTGATCAACGGCGGCGAGTCGTGACCACGACCGGGCAGACCGCACCCCCGGCTCCGCGGGAGCGGATCCAGGCCGTCCCGCTCCGCCATCCGGGGCGTTGGGTGAGCGCGGTCGTCCTCGGCTTCCTGGTGATCTTCCTGCTGCAGGGCTGGGTGGCCAACCCGCGCATGGAGTGGAAGGTGGTCGGCGAGTACCTCTTCTCCCCCGCGGTCCTGAGCGGGCTCGGCACCACGCTGCTGCTCACGCTGCTCGCCATGGTCGTCGGCGTCGCGGGCGGTGTCGTGCTGGCTGTCCTGCGGATGTCGCCCAACCCCTTGTTGTCGGCGCTGAGCGCGTTCTACATCTGGATCTTCCGCGGCGTGCCGCTGCTGGTGCAGCTGTTGTTCTGGTACTTCCTGTCCGCGGTGGTGCCGAAGATCGGGCTCGGTGTGCCCTGGGGGCCGACGTTCTTCGAGTTCGACACCAACCAGATCATCACCCAGCTCACCGCGGCGGTGCTGGGCCTCGGCCTGCATGAGGCGGCCTACATGGCCGAGATCGTGCGGGCCGGCATCACCTCCGTCGACCACGGCCAGACGGAGGCGGCCCACGCCCTGGGCCTGACCCGCTTCCAGACCCTGCGGAAGATCATCCTTCCCCAGGCCATGCGGGTCATCATCCCGCCGACGGGCAACCAGGCGGTCTCCATGCTCAAGACCACCTCCCTCGTCTTCGCCATCGCCGTGCCAGAGCTCCTGACCTCGATCCAGGGCATCTACTCCAGGAACTTCCAGCAGGTCCCCCTGCTCACAGTGGCGTGCTTCTGGTACCTCGTGGCCACGACGGTCCTGAACGCCGGGCAGCACTACATCGAACGCAGGTTCAGCAGATGAAGACCCTCATCCGCGCGGAAGGCGTGCACAAGCGTTACGGGACGCTCGACGTCCTCAAAGGCATCGACCTGGAGGTCGCGGAGGGAGAGGTGCTGGCTCTGATCGGCCCGTCTGGGTCCGGCAAGTCCACCTTCCTGCGCTGCATCAACCACCTCGAACGCATCGACGCCGGTCGCCTCTACTTCCGCGACCGCCTGATCGGCTACGAGGAGCGTGACGGAAAGGTCTACGAACTGCCGGACAAGGCGATCGCCGCCCAGCGGGTGGACATCGGGATGGTCTTCCAGCGCTTCAACCTCTTCCCGCACATGACGGCGCTCGAGAACGTCATGATGGCGCCGATCATGGTCAAGAAGGAGCCGAAGGCCGAGGTACGCGAGCGCGCCCAGGGCCTGCTGGCCAGGGTGGGACTGGCCGACAAGGCACACAGCCGCCCCGACCAGCTGTCCGGCGGCCAGCAGCAGCGCGTGGCCATCGCCCGCGCCCTGGCGATGCGGCCCGATCTCATGCTGTTCGACGAGCCGACCTCGGCCCTCGACCCCGAACTCGTGGGCGAGGTCCTGGACGTCATGCGCGATCTGGTGCGCGCGGACGGCATGACGATGATCATCGTCACCCACGAGATGGGATTCGCCCGCGAGGTGTGCGACACCATCGTCTTCATGGACGACGGGGTCGTCGTGGAATCCGGGCCCCCCGGCGCCGTGCTCGGCGAACCCCGGCACGAGCGCACCCGGGCATTCCTCAGCAAGGTTCTCTGACCCCGAAGGAAAGATATCCACGTGTCCCGCGTCATCGTTCTCGGCGCCGGAGTGCTCGGTGCCTCCGTCGCCTACCACCTGGCCGTCGCAGGGGCTCAGGTCGTCGTCATCGAAGCCGGCGGCCCCGCCGCGGGAACCTCCAGCGCGACCTTTTCCATGGACGTCACCCACCTGAAAACCCCGCGCACCTACTACGAGCTGAACCGCGCCAGCGCCGCCCTGCACGCCACGCTGGCCGAGGAGCTCGGGGGCCCGTCGTGGCGGCACCCCATGCCCGCCATCCAGTGGGGTGACAGCGAGGAAAGCCAGCGGGGGCTCAGGGAGCGGGCCGTCCGCCTCGAGTCCTGGGGGCATCCCTGCCGCATCGCCGACCCGTCCGAGCTGCGCGAACTCGCCCCCGCCGTCGACCCCGCGGCCTGCACGGCGAGCGAACTCGTGGTCCACGACCAGAGCGCGTGGTACGACGCCCCGCTCTTCGTTCAGCGCCTGCTCGATCGCGCCGCCACGCTCGGCGCCGACATCCGGTACGGCCTGCGGGCAGATGCGCTGATCCGCCGTGGCGACACCGTCACCGGCGTCGAGACCGGTACGCGACGCTGGGAAGCCGACTGGGTGGTCAACTGCACCGGCCCGGACGCCGACCGCATCGCGGCGCTCGCCGGCACCGACCTCCCCATGAACCAGATCCCCGGGCTGGTGGGCGAGAGCACCCCCGTCCCCGGCCTTCGGCTCGGCGCCATCCTGGCCACGCCCGAGGTGGACCTGCGCCCCGCCCCCGGAGACCGGATCTGCTCCATCTCCTGGCCCGTCGACGCGCTGCTGCCCGCCCAGAGCGACGACGCCCTGGCAGAACGGTTGCACGCCGGCGGCCAGCGCGTCCTTCCCGCGCTGCGCACCGCCCGGCTGGCCGGTGTCCGCCTCGGCGTCCGGCCCGTGCCGGCGGACGGGCTGCCGCTGGCGGGCACGCACCCCGACGCCCCCGGCCTCTATCACCTGGTCACCCACAGCGGCGTCAACCTCGCACCCGAACTCGGCCGCCTCGCGGCCCAGGAGATCATCGACGGCGACGGTCCCGACCTCGCCGAATACCGCGTCACCCGGGGCGTCGCGACCTCGGTGAAGGACGAAAGCCTGACCCTCATGACCACCCGCTGACCGTTCTTAAGGACTGAGCATGACTTGCGGACCGCCGATTTTTCTGGGAATCCGGATTGAGTAGGTGCTGAGCTGATCTCGGCTAATTAATTCCGGCGATGAAGATTCCATTCTTTTCGTGAGTGGCCGTCAGTCGTTCCGCGGGAAGCCGAGGTTGAGCCCGCCGTGGCTGGGGTCGAGCCAGCGGGAGGTGACGACCTTGCCGCGGGTGAAGAAGTGCACGCCCTCCGTGCCGTGCGCGTGGGTGTCCCCGAACAGGCTGCTCTTCCAGCCGCCGAAGGTCGACGCGGCCGGTGACGGCGCCGGTCGCCGGGTTGTGGACGTCGCCGGTGCGCTCGGCGGCGCCCTCCCAGGAGCGGCCGCCGATGAGGTGGGTGATGCGGGTGGTCAACGTACTGGTCCTTCCCGGTCGCGGGGCATCATTCAGAGTCAGGTCTTGCCGGGCGGGGCCACGTGCGGGCCCAAGAACGGGCGCTGCGCGGCTTTGCGCGCCGTGTACCGCTCGTAGGCGCGGCGGGTGGTGCCGAGCTCGCTGACCTGGCTGACGGGCACGTCCCACCAGGACTCACTGTCCGGGGCGGGCACCATCGGGTCGGTCTCGACGTGGATGACGACGGGGCCGCCGTCCGCCGGAGCGGCCTTGGCGTCCTTGATCGCCTGGTCGAGCCCGTCGCGGTCGCGTACCTCGATCACGGTGGCCCCGAAGCTGCGGGCGCTGGCGGCGAGGTCGATCGGCAGCCGGCCACCGTCCAGGCGGCCGCCGGCCTCGTTGCGGAAGCGGTAGCTGGTGCCGAACCGCTGCGAGCCGAGCTCTTCGGACAGCGAGCCGATGGAGTGGAAGCCGTGGTTCTGGACCAGGACCACGATGATCTTGACGCGTTCCTGGACGGCGGTGACCAGCTCGGTCGGCATCATCAGGTACGAGCCGTCGCCCACCATGACGAAGACGTCCCGGTCCGGGTCGGCCAGCCGGACGCCGATGCCGCCGGGGATCTCGTAGCCCATGCAGGAGTAGCCGTACTCGACGTGGTAGGCCTTGCGATCGCGAACCCGCCACAGTTTGTGCAGGTCGCCCGGCATGGAACCGGCCGCGCACACCACCACGTCCCGCGGGTCGGACAGCTCGTTGACGCGGCCGAGCACGGTGCCCTGGGTGAGCACGCCGTCGGCGAGCCGATCGGTGACCTCCTCCGGCGGGTTGTAGGCGGCCTCCACGCGGGCGTCCCACTCGCGCCACAGGGCGGCCTGGCGCTCGCGGTAGGCCGGCTCCACGCGGTGGCCGTCCAGCGCTTCGGTGAGCGCGGTCAGGGCCTCGCGGGCGTCGGCCACGACCGGCAGGCCCGTGAGCTTGCCGGCGTCGAAGCGGGCGATGTTGATGTTGACGAAGCGCACGTCCGGGTGCTGGAAGGCGGTGCGTGAGGCGGTGGTGAAATCGCTGTAACGGGTCCCGATCCCGATGACGAGGTCGGCCTCCCTGGCGAGCGCGTTGGCCGCGGTGGTGCCGGTCGAGCCCACGGCGCCCATCGCCTGCGGGTGCCCGTGCGGCAGCGCGCCCTTGCCGGCCTGGCTCTCACCGACCGGGATGCCGGTCGCCTCACAGAAGGCACGCAGGGCGTCCTCGGCGCCGGAGTAGTGCACCCCGCCGCCGGCCACGACGAACGGCCGCCGGGCCGCGGAGATGAGCGCCGCGGCCTCTTCGAGGTCGGCTGCCTCCGGGAGCGGCCGGCCCACCCGCCACACCCGCCGCTCGAACAGCTCCACCGGCCAGTCGTCCGCCTCGGCCTGCACGTCCTGCGGCAGCGCGATCGTCACCGCGCCGGTCTCCGCCGGGTCGGTGAGCACCCGCATGGCGCTGAGCAGCGCCGAGGGCAGCTGCTCGGGCCGGTTCACCCGGTCGAAGAAGCGCGACAGCGGGCGGAAGGCGTCGTTGACGGTGACGTCCGCGGCGTACGGGGCCTCCAGCTCCTGCAGGACCGGCCCGGCCACCCGCGTGGCGAACGTGCCCGAGGGCAGCAGCAGCACCGGCAGCCGATTGACGGTGGCCAGCGCCGCCCCGGTGAGCATGTTGGTCGAGCCGGGGCCGACGGACGCCGTGCAGGCCCAGGTCTGGAGCCGGTCCTTCTGGCGGGCGTAGGCCACCGCCGTGTGCACCATCGCCTGCTCGTTGCGGGCCAGTACGTACGGCAGCCCGTCCGGCCCGTCGGCCAGCTCGTCCTGCAGCAGCGCCTGGCCGAGCCCGGCGACGTTGCCGTGACCGAAGATCCCGAAGCACCCGGCGAACAGCTTCTGCCGCCGCCCGTCGCGCTCGCTCCACTGCGCGGCCAGGAAGCGCACGACGGCCTGGCCGACGGTCAGGCGTACCGTGCCGCTCATCGGGTTCCTCCCGGGTGCCGGGCCCACGTCCGGCGTACCCAGGCGTGGGCGGGGTCGTCGCAGATCAGCCAGGCCCGGGTCGCGCCAGGGCCGGCCATCACGTTGAGGTAGTAGAGGTCGTAGCCGGGCGGGGCCATCGCGGGACCGTGCCACCCGTGCGGCACGAGGACGACGTCCCCGGTGCGGACTTCGGCGAGCACATCGATGGGACGTTCGGCGGTGCCGTAGACCCGCTGGTAGCCGACCGGGTCCGCGCCTTCTGGTGCGCCGGGCTCTGCCTGCACCTCGAAGTAGTAGATCTCCTCCAGCTCGGTCTCCACGCCGTCGCGCTCCTCGTCGTGCTTGTGCGGCGGGTACGAGCTCCAGTTGCCGGCGGGCGTGACCACCTCGCACGCGATGATCGAGTCGGCGTCGAGCACCTGCGGGATCCCGAAGTTCCGCACCTGGCGGGAGGCCGCGCCCGCGCCGCGGTGCTCGACGGGGACGTCGGCCGCCGCCAGGTGCCGGAACGGCAGTGGCTCGGCCGCCTTCGCGCCGCACAAGGCGATCCTCGCCGGGCGGTCGCCCGAGTCGATCGTCAGACGAGAGCCCTTCGGTACGTAGGCGACGTCGGTGGGCCCGGCGAACACGCTCTCGCGTCCTGCGAGCCCGGCCTTGTGACGGCGCCCCGCATGATCGGCGACCGAGCCGTACGGCCGGACCCAGCGCTCGTTGTCGTTCATGGCCTGTCTCCGTGTACGAGCTCCGCTGCGATGTCCACCGCCGCGGCCACGTCGCCGTCCGGCGGGAACAGCAGCGTCCTGCCCACGACCAGCCCCCGCACGGCGGGTAGTCTCATGGCTCTCCCCCATGCGGCGTAGGTCTCGTCCGGGTGGCCGGTGGGATCGCCCCCCAGCAGCAGGGTCGGCAGCGTCGTGGCGTCCATGACCCGCTCCAGCTCGTCGACCACGGGCAGCTTCAGCCAGGTGTGCCGGCTGGTGGCGCCCAGCCCGGCGGCGATGTGGATGGAGGTGATGGTCGAGTCGGGGTCGAGCAGGTTGCGCACGCGCCCCTGCTCGCGGACCGACAGGAACGGCTCCACCATCGCCATGACACCGTGCGCGGCCAACTCGGTGACCGCCCGGCCGCTCGCCTCCAGCGTCGCCACCGTGCCCGGGTCCTCCAGGCAGATCCGGGTGAGCAACTTGCCGCCGTCCAGGCCACGGCCGGCGATCTCCTGCGGGGTGTAGGCCGTCAAGCGGTCGTCGAACTCGAAGACCGCGCCCAGCAGGCCGCCCCGGTTCATCGTGCCGATGGCGACCTTGTCCTCCAGCGCGCCCATCAGCAGCAGGTCGTCCAGGATGTCGGGTGTGCCCAGCACGCCGTCCACACCGGGGCGCGAAAGCGCCGTCATGAGGCGTTCCAGCAGGTTGCTGCGCGAGGCCATCGCCCGGTGGTCCGCGCGCACGCCGAGCGCGCCGCGGGCCGGATGGTCGGCGGCCACGATCAGCAGCCGGCCGTCCGCGCCCGCCAGGTCGCGCCGCGCGCGGGCGGCCCAGCCTTCGGCGATCCGGCGCGGCTCGCGTACCCGGATCTCGGTCAGATCGGCGATGCCGGGGCGGCTCGGCGTCTGGGTCGTCATCGTCCTTCCTTCCCACTGTTCGGCTCAGAGCTCTTCAGCACTGCCTCGACCTCGGCCTCCGTCGGCATCGCGTCGGCGCATTCGAGCCGCGCGGCGACGATGGCGCCCGCGACGTTCGCGAAGCGGAGAATCCGGTTCAGGTCCCAGCCACTGAGCAGGCCGTGGACGAGCGCGCCACCGAAGGCGTCGCCGGCGCCGAGGCCGTTGACGACCGTCACCGGGAAGGGCGGCACCTCGACGCGCTCGTCCGCGGTCGCCGCGAGCACGCCCTTGGGCCCCTGCTTCACGATCGCCAGCTCCACGCCCCGCTCCAGCAGGGCGTCCGCCGCGCGCCGCGGGTCGGTCTCGCCGACCGCGACCGCGCACTCCTCCCGGTTGCCGACCGCCACCGTGACGTGCTCCAGGGCCTTGCCGATCTGCGCGCCCGCCTCACCGGGGTCCGGCCAGAACATCGGACGGTAGTCCAGGTCGAGGACGGTGTGCGGGCGGCGGCCGCGAGCCTGCCAGGCGGCGAAGTGCGCCGAGCGTGACGGCTCCTGCGACAGCCCCGTGACGGTGGCCCAGAAGACCCCGGCCGCACGGACCGCGTCGAACGGGATCTCGTCCGGCTCGATCAGCAGGTCGGGCGCGATCGGATAGCGGTAGAAGTACAGCGGGAAATGGTCCGGAGGGAAGATCTCGCAGAACGTCACCGGCGTCGGAGGCCCGTCGACCTCGCCGACGAAGGCGTCGTCGACGCCGAAGCCGCGCAGCGCCCGGCGGACGAAGCGGCCGAACGGGTCACGGCCGGTGCGCGTGACGATGGCCGCGCGGCGCCCGTGCCGGGCCGCGGCCACCGCCACGTTGGTCGCGCTGCCGCCCAGAAACTTGCCGAACCGCTCCACGTCCTCCAGGCCGACGCCGTGGTCGAGCGGGTAGATGTCCACCCCGCACCGGCCCATGGCCACCAGGTCGTACGCCGTCATCACGCCCCCGCCGCACTCGCCGAGGCAAACCGGTGCTGGACGCTCGGATGAAGTGCCGCCACGAGCGCGTGGGTGTGGGAGGCGATCCGGTCGCCCACCGGCGGGGTGGACAGGGTGGTCATGGCTCGATCCCTTCGATCTCGGAAACGCGACGGACCCTCGGCAGTGTCAGCCAGAGCCGCGACGCTTCATGCCCTCGAGCGCGCCGCGACCCGCCCGTGGACAGGGCGGTCGGCATGATGTGAAGCCTGCCTCGCCACCATGGCTTCCGTCAAGACTTTGTCCTGACATCTTGGCGTAACGTCATATTGAGAAGTTACTCTGACACTGTGGCAGTCCAAGTGGACTTGACGGTCGATCGCTCCTCCCCTGTTCCCCTCTACCACCAGCTGGCCGAGCAACTGCGCGCGGCGATCGCCAGTGGCCGGCTCAAGCCCGGCGACCAGTCTCGGAACGTCGCCACCTCCGGCTGCGGCCCGCCGAACCCGTCCTCACGATGACCCGCACGGCCTTCGATTCGGCGGGCCGGGCGGTGGAGCACGGGGACCACTGCTATTGCGCCCAGGACTACACCATCGAGGTTCTGGTCGACCAGCGCTGATCGATCAGGTGCAGGGCCTGTGCGGCGAAGTCCACGCTGGGCCGGCTCTTGACGGTCGCTCTGTTTGCGTTAACACCTGGGCGCCGACCGCCTTCTGGGACACCTCCCGCGGCCAGTACGGCATCGTCTACTCCGCCAACAACGGCTCCACCTACGGCGCCCGCTCCACCACCGGCGCCCCCAACAGCTACACCACCTACACCAGCGGCCTGCGCCAGGGCAACGCCATCGAGGCGCCGCTGCTGATCAAGAACAACGCGGGCACCGGCTGGTGGCTGTGGGGCGACTCCTTCAGCCCGGTCAACAACGACTACTACGCCTGGTCCACCTCCAACGTCGGCGGCAACGCCTGGACGGCGCTCAACCAGCGCACCTACACACCCCCGCTCAACGCCGAACACGGCTCGATCGCCGGCATCAGCGCCGCCGAGTACAACGGCCTGGTCTCCCGGTGGGGCGTGCCGAACTGGGTGCGGCTGAAGTCCTCAAACCTCCCCGACCGGTTCGTCCGGCACGCCGACTTCGCGCTCGGCATCGATCCGCTGAGTTCGAGTTCGAGCGCCGGTGACCGGCAGGACGCGACGTTCCGCGTCACCAGCTGATCAGCAGGGGGTCTCGTAGAACACCGGATACGACCCGCGCTCGCCCACCCACCACTCGTCCCCGACGCAGTTCTCGTACTTGATCCCGGTCAGCGTGGTGCGGTCGGAGTCGGTGTAGTAGTACGTTTCGCAGTGGTAGTCGATCCTGCAGGCGCGGGCGTGCGCGGGCGAGCTGATCGCGGTGAGGGTGCCGAGGGCGAGCAGGACGGCCAGCGATGCGCGACGAATCATGGAGATCCTTCCTGAGGTGAGGAAGCGCTACTGCCCTCGATGATCGATCGCCGAAGCCAACAGATCAATAAGGTCAATACCGGTACTCAAAGGGTCAAAACGACTGTCAGGTACGGGGCTCAGGACACACCTGGGGCGGCCGCATCCAGCCTAGGAGCAGATGATGTCGGCCGGGCCGGGCGTGGACGGACCGTTGGCCTGGAAGCCGAAGGTGGCCGACGCGCCCGGCGCCAGGCTCGTGGCCCAGCTCGGTGGCTTGATCGTCCAGGTGGCACCCGACGACGTGATGGTGGAGTTCCAGGCGTTGATCAAAGTCACGCCGGACGGCATGGTCCACGTGATCGTCCAGTTGGTCAAGGTCGTGGTGCCCGTGTTCCGTACGGTGACGTTGGTCGTGAAGCCGCCCTGCCAGGCGTTGGCGACCTGATAGTGCACACCGCAGGAGACTCCAGTGCCGCCCGTGGGCGTGGGCGTGACGGTGGGTGTCACCGTGGGCGTGGCGGGCGAGCCTTCTGAGGTGGTGTAGCTGACCTTGGTGTACGGCGTGCCGCACTGCGGGTTGCAGGCCGACGGAAGCGTGAAGCTGTACACGCGCCCACCGTTGATCAGCGTGTCTGTGACGTCCCGCACCCGGATCTGGAACTGACTGGCGCCCGACGTGGTCCCGCCGATGACGTAGGACTGCCCCATGTCGCCGTTCATCTGGGCCGTCCGCCACGCTCCATCAGCGAAGTACTCGACGCCGTGGATGCCGTTGGCCAGGTGCGAGACGGAGATGGCCGGCCACCAGACCTGGGCGGACTGCAGGAACCCGATGTCTATGTCGCCGCTGTAGTCGGGCGCGGGGATGAACGACCAGGTGATGCGCCGGTTGTTCCAATGGCTGGGATACATGTCCCCGACCGCGGCGCCGTTCTTCACGAACCGGTTGAGTGAGTCCTTGGCCAGGTCCAGATGGTAGGGGTCGTCGCGGCACCAGGCGTTGGAGTCACCGCAACTGTCGGCGACGAGCATGGTCAGTCTCGCGCCGTTGTAGGCGTCGGCGACCCAGGAGCCGCCGCGGCAGAACTGCTGGTTCTGCGCGCCGTCGTTGGTGCCCGTGCAGAAATCGCCGATCTCTACCTGCACGTAGCGGCCGCAGTTCAGACCGTTGTTCCACAATCCGGCCTTGCTGAGATTGGCCCCCGTCAGCGGCCGAGGGTAGAAGGTGTAGTCGCCGGGCGTGTTGTAGACGTTGAGCGCGACGAAATCCGGTGAGTCGAGGTTCGCCTGCGGCAGGCCGCAGCCGCCGTACGGCATGCCGAGTCCGTCGAAGTAGGTGGCATTGCCCGTCACGGGGCCGGGCGGGTCGCTGATCGCGTCGGCGGACTGTTGCATCAAGGGCACCAAGGCGCACAGCGCGACCAGGAACCCAGGAAGCAGGATGGCAGGCAACCGGCGAGGGGTGTGACTCATCGGACTCCCAACTCCGTAAGACTTGAGACCAAGCTCTCCGCACGGCACTGGCCGGTCAAGCAGAGCTGCGCGTGAGCTGGGCGAACACGCCAAGAAGACGGAAACTTTCATCGACGCGCCGCAGATGCCGGCGCAGAGCCCGCGCCGTGTGCGTCCCCGAGCGGGGTCGGCGGTAGTTGTTATGATCGACGCCTTTGCGGGCGGGAGGGCGGCCGGACATGCGGGTGACGATGACGAGTGCTGCGGCACGGACCGGCCACCCGAACGAGGACTTCACCGGCGCCGTACCGACGGCAGCGGTGCTGATCGACGGCGCCGGCATCCCCGGCAGCGAATCGACCTGCAGGCACGGCGTGGCCTGGTACGCCGGGCGCCTAGGAGGAAGGCTCCTCAGTCTCCTGTCACTCGTACGGGACCGCAGCCTCCCGGCGCTGCTCGCCGAGGCCATCGAGCAGGTGACCGACGATCACCGGGACACCTGCGACGTCGCCGCCCCCATCAGTCCGTCGGCGACCGTAGCCGTCCTGCGCCTGTCCGGCGGCCTCATCGAGCACCTGGTGCTCGGTGACTCGGTGCTCGTGCTCGACAGAGCAGGCGGTGCGCCGCTCGTCGTCTCCGATCCCCGAGAGGTGATCATCAGCCGGTCGTACCTGCCCGCGCTCGAGGCCGCCACCGAGGGTAGCGACGAGTACCACCGAGTCCTCCGAGACTTGCGTGCCAACCGGAACCAGCCGGGCGGCTTCTGGGTCGCGAAGGACGACCCGCGGGCGGCGGAGGAGGCGATCACAGGAAGCTGTCCGATCTCCGAGCTGACCGGCGCCGTCCTGCTCAGCAACGGAGCCAGCCGCATCGTGGACCGGTTCGGGCTCACCGACTGGCCAGGGGTCATGGCCGTCCTGGCGTCGAGCGGACCCGCCGAAATCATCCATCGTGTCCGGCAGGCGGAGAAGCTCCACGCGGTGGCGGCGGACGATGCGACGATCGCACACTGCACCGACCTCGGCGTGAACTGACGGTCCCCCGCGGCTGCCTCCTGTCAGGACGCACGCCCCGACGGACGGCTCACCCGCCACTGGAGGGGAGCACGGGGGTGGTACGGCCGCCTGTGACGCGAAGCAGGTCGAGCTTGCCCGCGTCGCTGCTTCCGGCCGCCGCCGTGTAGGTGACCATGCGCAGGTCCTCCCCCGGGACGATGAGGACGTCGCAGTCGAGCAGGATGTCGCCGGCCTCTGGATGCCGGACCGTCTTGCGGTCTGTGGTGTGCTGGGTGGCGACGGTCTCGGTGGCCCAGCGACGCGCGAAGGCGTCGGACACTTCTCGCAGGTCGTGCACGAGACGATCGAGCCGAGGGTCTGCGGGATAGCGGGACTTGGCGTCTTTGAGGTCGGCGACGATCGACGCGGCGAAGGCGTCCTGTCCGCGCTCGGACCGGATGGGAAGCAACGAGGCGTGTGCGGCGCCGTCGCCGAACAGCGCGCGTGCGAGGTTCCGCTCGGCGACCGGGACCGCGGAGGGGTCGCCGAACAGGGCGCTCCACATGGTGTTCCACCACACGATGGTCCAGTCGGCGGCGAACACCCCGATCGGGACGTCGCCGAGGCGCGCGGCGAGCCGTTGGATGCCGGGGGGCACATGCGTGCTGATCGTGCCATCCTGTGGCGGCAGGAGCCCGGCGCTCCGGTACAGCTGGTCGCGCTCTGCCCGAGAGAGTTGCAGGGCTCGGGCCAGGGCGCCGACGACCTGGGCCGACGGGTTCTTCGCGCGTCCCTGCTCCAGGCGCAGGACGTAGTCGACCGACAGCCCGGCCAGTTGCGCGAGCTCCTCGCGGCGCAGTCCCGGGGCACGACGGCCGGGCGTGTCGAGGAAGCCGGCGTCGACCGGGGAGAGACGGTCGCGCCAGGCGTGCAGGAGTGTGCCGAAGCCGGAGCGGGAGGTGGCCATGGGCTCATTCTCACCGCCGGGCGCCGGAACGAGCCTGGGTACTGCCGGTCCTAGGTACAGGCACGGCACTGGCCGGCGGTGGCGAGAGCGGCGAACGTGGTGCGGTGCGCCCAGCCGGCCCCCATCGGCTTGACCAGTGAAGGAGCCTCCCATGCAGTCCACCATCGTGATGACGGGCGCGACCCGCGGGATCGGCCGTGTCGCCGCCGAGCGCATTCTGCGCGAATCACCGGACGCGCATCTCCTCGCCGTCGCCCGCGGATCCGCCGGTGCTCGCTCGGCCGCGGAGCTCGGCGCGGGTGGGCACGCGGTCTCGCATGTCGAGGCGGACCTCGGCTCCCTCGCGAGCGTCTACTCGGCCGCCGTCGAGATCCGGGACCGGCTCGACCGCGGTGAGCTGCCGCCGCTGCGCGGTTTCGTGGGCAACGCGGGCCTGCAGCACACGAACGCGCTCACCGAGGGGCCCGACGGGTTCGAGTCCACATTCACGGTCAACGTGCTCGCCAACCATCTGTTCGTCCGCCTGCTCGAGGACCGCTTCGCCGCTCCCGCCCGGATCGTCATCACCGCCAGCGACACCCATTTCGGCGACTTCAGGCACAACATGGGCATGGTGCCCGGGCCGGTCTGGCGGTCGCCGGAAGTCCTCGCCCGCACGGGAGCCTTCGCCAAGCCGGACAGAGCGGCCGGCGGGCGGACCGCGTACTCGACGAGCAAGCTGGCCGCCATCTACCTCGTCCACGAGTACGCGCGCCGCCTACAGGCCAGGATCGACGTCGTCGCCTACAACCCGGGGTTCGTTCCCGGCACCGGCCTCGCCCGCGACGCGGGCGCCCTCGCCCGGTTCGCGATGCGTCGAATCCTGCCGGTGATGACCCTCACGCCGTTCGCGACCAGCCGCCGCGCGGCGGGACGCCACCTCGCCGACGTCGTCCTCGGCACGACCAGGGCACCGACCGGGTCCTACGTCGACCGGGGCCGGGTGGCCCGCTCGTCGCAGGAGTCGTACGACCCGCGGCGCGAAGGCGAGCTCTGGGACGCCGTCGAACGGTTCACCGCGGCCTACACCGCCTGAGCTGCGCGGTGCAGCCTCCCCGCCACGACGGCCGCCCAGCGGGGACCGGTGCACGCTTCATCGCGGAAACGGGAAAGCGTGACACGCTTACCGTCACCACCACGAAGCAGACAAATCATGCTTGACATCTGCATTCCATACCCTCACGCTGTTGCGTATAGCGCTTGATGTTTCTCTTTGTGAAACGGGGTGTGCACTCGATGATTCCAGCGTGCCCTCTGGCCTCTCTGCCGCGAGGCGAGGCCCTCCGGGTCGAGGCCGATCCGCCCATCGCGGTGTTCCACACCGAGGACGGCGAGATCTACGCCATCGACGACACCTGCACCCACCAGGACGCCTCGCTGGCCGACGGCTGGCTCGAGGGCTGCGAGATCGAGTGCCCCCTGCACGCGTCGCGCTTCGACCTCAGGACCGGCGAGGTGGACGCCCCGCCCGCCAAGCGCCCGGTCCGCACGCACCGCGTGGTGGTCGAGAACGACGTCATCTTCGTCGTGCCGTCCGACGCCGAGCCCAACCTGCCTCCCGGCGTGACCCTGAAGGGACAGGCGTGAGAAGCGTCTGCGTCGTCGGCGCCTCGCTCGCCGGGCTGCTGACCGCCCGCGCGCTGCGCGCCCGGGGCTACGACGGCCGTCTGGTCCTCGTCGGCGAGGAGACCCACCGGCCCTACGACCGTCCCCCGCTGTCCAAGGACTTTCTCAGGGGCGCGCTGGACGAGACCGACCTGGCCTTGGAGTCCGACGGCGAGGACCTCGACGCCGAGTGGCGGCTCGGCGTGGCCGCCATCGGGCTGGACGCCGCCACCCGCCGCGTCACGCTGAGCGATGGCAGTGATGTCGAGGCCGACGGTGTCGTCATCGCGACCGGCGCCTCGGCCCGCCGGCTCCCCGGCACGGAGGGCCTGGCCGGGGTCCACACCCTGCGCACTCTGGACGACGCCCGCGCCCTGCGCCGCGACCTGACCGGCGCGAAGCGGATCGTCGTCATCGGCGGTGGTTTCATCGGCACCGAGGTCGCCGCCACGGCCTGCGATCTGGGCCTTGAGGTCACGCTCGTGGACTCGGGGAGTACCCCGCTGGCCGGCCTGGTCGGAGCCCGGATGGCCGAGGCCATCGCCGCCCTCCACGAGAGGCGCGGCGTCCGGCTGCTTCGTGGCGCGAGGGTGGCGGCGTTGACGGGCGAGGATCGGGTCACCGGGGTGCGGCTGGCCGACGGCGCCTTCCTGCCCGCGGACGTGGTCGTCGTCGGAATCGGCGCCGTGCCCAACGTCGCCTGGTTGGAGCGCAGCGGTCTGCTGCTGGACGACGGGGTGATCTGCGACGAGGGCGGTCAGGCCGTTCACGCGGAGGACGGCGGCACGCCGGTGCCGGGCATCGTCGCGGTCGGCGACTGCGCGGCCTGGTTCGACCCGGCACTCGGCAGGCACGATCGGTGCGAGCACTGGACCGGCGCGCGCCTGCGGGCCACCGTCGCGGCGGAGACGCTGCTGTCGGGCGGCGCCACCCGGCCCGCGCGGCCGCGGCCCGCCTACATCTGGTCCGACCAGTTCGATGTGAAGATCCAGTTCATCGGGCGGGCCCACCACGCCGACACGGTCGTGGTGGAGGAGGGCGACCCTGCCGATCACAGCTTCCTCGCCGTCTACCGGCAGGGCGAGCGGCCGGTGGCTGTGCTGGGTGTCAACCAGGTCCGCCTCTTCTCCCGCTGGCGCCGCCAGCTGGAGACCGCGGCGGTTTGAAACCAGGAGTGAATCAATGGCTCATGAAGTACGCGGCGTGGTCGCGACGGGCAAGGGCAAGCCGGTCGGCCTCGAGACGATCCTCGTCCCCGACCCCGGCCCGGGGGAAGCGCTGGTGAAGGTGCTCGCCTGCGGCGTCTGCCACACCGACCTGCACTACCGGGAGGGCGGGATCAGCGACGACTTCCCGTTCCTGCTCGGCCACGAGGCGTCGGGCGTGGTGGAGGCCGTCGGTGCGGGCGTCACCGACGTCGCGCCCGGCGACTTCGTCATCCTCAACTGGCGCGCGGTGTGCGGGTCGTGCCGGTCATGCCTGCGCGGCCGGCCGCAATACTGCTTCGCCACGCACAACGCCGTGCAGAAGATGACGCTGGCCGACGGCACCCCGCTGAGCCCGGCGCTCGGCATCGGCGCGTTCGCCGAGAAGACGCTGGTGGCCGCGGGCCAGTGCACCAAGGTCGATCCGGCCGCCTCCCCCGCGGCGGCGGGCCTGCTCGGATGCGGCGTGATGGCGGGCCTCGGCGCGGCGGTCAACACCGGAGCGGTCAGCCGCGGCGACTCGGTCGCGGTCATCGGCTGCGGCGGCGTCGGCAACGCGGCGATCGCCGGAGCGCAGCTGGCCGGCGCCACCACGATCATCGCGGTGGACGTGGACGACAGGAAGCTGGAGTGGGCGCGCGGCTTCGGCGCCACGCACACGGTGAACGCCAAGGAGGCCGACCCGGTCGCGGCGATCAGGGAGCTGACCGGCGGCAACGGCGCCGATGTGGTGATCGACGCCGTGGGCCGTCCCGAGACGTTCAAGCAGGCGTTCTACGCGCGCGACCTGGCGGGCACCGCGGTGCTCGTAGGCGTGCCCACCCCGGAGATGACCCTCGAGCTGCCTCTCCTGGACGTGTTCGGCCGCGGCGGGGCACTCAAGTCCAGCTGGTACGGCGACTGCCTGCCGAGCCGCGACTTCCCCCTGCTGGTCTCCCTCTACCTGCAGGACCGCTTCGATCTGGACGCCTTCGTCACCGAGACCATCGGCCTGGACGGCGTCGAGGAGGCCTTCGCGAAGATGCACCACGGCGACGTGCTGCGCTCTGTGGTGGTGCTCTAATGAGCGTCGAGCACCTGGTCACCTCGGGAACGTTCAGCCTGGACGGGGGCACCTGGGAGGTCGACAACAACGTCTGGCTGCTGAGCGACGGCGACCAGGTGCTGGTCATCGACCCGGCCCACGACGCCGCCGCCATCGCCGAGGCCGTCGGCGGGCGCCGGGTCGTGGGGATCGTGTGCACGCACGCGCACGACGACCATGTGAACGCAGCGCCCGCTCTGGCAGCCCTCACCGGCGCGCCCGTCCTGCTGCACCCCGGCGACGAGGTGCTGTGGAAGCTGACGCACCCGGTGGCCACGCCGGACCTGGCACTGGCGGGCGGGCAGATCCTGCGCGTCGGCGGCACGGCCGTGCACGTGCTGCACACCCCGGGGCACGCCCCAGGCGCCGTCTGCCTCTACGTGCCCACGCTGGGCGTTCTGTTCTCCGGGGACACCCTCTTCCGCGGCGGCCCCGGCGCCACGGGCAGGTCGTTCAGCGACTTCCCGACGATCATCAAGTCGATCAGCACAACGCTCCTCACCCTGCCCGGCGAGACGGTGGTGCACACCGGGCACGGTGACGACACCACCATCGGATCCGAGGCTCCGCAGCTCGAGGACTGGATCCGCCGAGGACACTGACCCGGCCCGCACCCCCACAGGAGTAGTCCCGTGACCACGTCAAGCGTGATCCCCACCCTCCCCGGTCGCTACTACGTCGACCCTGAGATCTTCGCCCTGGAGCAGAAGAACATCTTCGAGTCGATGTGGTTCTGCGTGGTGCGCTCGTCCGACCTGGGCAAGCCGGGGGCGTTCAAGACCGTGCAGGTCGGCGCCGAGAGCATCCTCGTCACCAGGGCGAGGGACGGGTCGGTGCGCGCGTTCTTCAACGTCTGCCGCCATCGCGGCGCCACCATCCGCACGGAGGAGTCCGGCGAGGTCAAGCGGGCGTTCCAGTGCCCGTACCACGCGTGGACCTATGACCTGGAGGGCAAGCTCGTCGCCGCGCCCAACCTGACCAAGATGGCCGACCTGGACCGGGTCGAGTACGGCCTGGTCAAGGTGCACGTGCGGGAGTGGCTCGGCTACGTGTGGGTCTGCCTCGCCGACGATCCGCCCTCCTTCGAGGACGACGTGCTCGGCGCGGTCACCGAGCGCCTCGGCTCGCTGGACCTGATCGACAACTACGACGTGCCGAACCTCCAGGTCGGGCGGCGGATCGTGTACGACGTCCAGGCCAACTGGAAGCTCATCATCGAGAACTTCATGGAGTGCTACCACTGCGCCACGATCCACCCCGAGCTGACCGAGGTGCTGCCCGAGTTCGCCGACGGCTACGCGGCGCAGTACTTCGTCGGCCACGGCGCCGAGTTCGGCGAGGAGATCCAGGGCTTCACCGTCGACGGGTCCGCCGGGCTCGACCGCATCCCCGGGGTGAGCGAAGAGCAGGACAGGCGCTACTACGCGATCACCATCAAGCCGCAGGTCTTCGTCAACCTGGTGCCCGACCACGTGATCCTGCACCGGATGTTCCCGCTGGCCGTCGACCGCACGGTGATCGAGTGCGACTGGCTCTACCTGCCCGGCGTGGTGGCGAGCGGCACGGACCTGGACAAGTCGGTCGAGCTCTTCCACCGCGTCAACCAGCAGGACTTCGACGCGTGCGAGCGTACCCAACCGCGGATGAGCTCGCGCACGTACGCCAAGGGCGGCGTGCTGGTGCCGAGCGAGCACCACATCGGCGCCTTCCACGAGTGGGTACAGAACCGGATCGGCTGAGCATGGCGGACGAGGACGAGGGGCTCCGGGTCGGCTCCCCCAAGGACTGGGCGGGCGGGCTGCCCGCGGTGGGACACGCCATGCGGATGGCCTATCGGCAGATGGGCGCCGGCCGCACCGTCCTCACCCTGCTGCGGGTCAACCAGAAGAACGGCTTCGACTGCCCGGGCTGCGCCTGGCCGGAGGGCGAGCATCGCAGCCCGGCGGAGTTCTGCGAGAACGGCGCCAAGGCGGTCGCCGAGGAGGCCACGACGCGGCGGCTGACCAGCGAGTTCTTCGCCGCCCACCCGGTCGGCGAGCTGGCCGGGATGAGCGACTACTGGCTGGGGCAGCAGGGCCGGCTCACCGAGCCCATGTACAAGGCCGCGGGCTCGGACCGCTACCGGCCCATCGGCTGGGTGGAGGCGTTCCGGGTCATCACGGAGGAGCTGCGTGCCCTCGACAGCCCTGACGAGGCCGTGTTCTACACCTCCGGCCGCACGTCCAACGAGGCGGCCTTCGCCTACCAGTTGCTCGTGCGCCGCTTCGGCACCAACAACCTGCCGGACTGCTCCAACATGTGTCACGAGTCGAGCGGCTCGGCGCTCACCGAGACGCTGGGCATCGGCAAGGGCACGGTCACGCTGGAGGACCTGCACCGCGCGGAGCTCATCTTCGTGGTGGGGCAGAACCCCGGCACCAACCATCCACGCATGCTGAGCGCCCTGGAGCGGGCCAAGCGCGGCGGAGCGCGGATCATCGCGGTCAACCCGCTGCCGGAGGCCGGGCTGCTGCGGTTCAAGAACCCGCAGCGGCCCTCCGGGCTGGGCTCGGGCACCGCGCTCGCAGACCGCTTCCTGCAGATCCGGCTCAACGGCGACATGGCGCTCTTCCAGGCGCTGTCGCTGCTGCTGCTCGACTCGGCCGACAGGGAGTTCGTCGAGGAGCACACGTACGGCTTCGAGGAGTGGCGGCGGCATCTGACCGCCCTCGACTGGGCGGACGTGCTGGAGGCGACCGGGCTGTCCAGGGCCGAGCTGGAGGAGACGGCCGAGGAGGTCCGCGGCGCGCGCTCGGTCGTCGTGTGCTGGGCCATGGGCCTGACCCAGCACCGCAACTCCGTGGCGACGATCAGGGAAGTGGTCAACTTCCTGCTGCTGCGCGGCAACGTCGGCCGGCCGGGTGCGGGCGTGTGCCCGGTGCGCGGGCACTCCAACGTTCAGGGCGACCGCACCATGGGGATCTACGAGAAGCCGTCGGCGGAGTTCCTGGACGCGCTGGAGGCGGAGTTCGGCTTCGCCCCGCCGCGCCACCACGGGCTGGACACCGTGGAGGCCATCCGCGCGATGCGCGACGGCGCGGTCAAGGTGTTCTTCGGGATGGGCGGCAACTTCGTCAGGGCCACGCCCGACAGCGAGGTCACCGAGGCGGCGCTGCGCCGTACCCGGCTGACCGTGCAGGTGTCCACGAAGCTCAACCGCTCCCACGCCGTCTGCGGCGAGCAGGCGCTCATCCTGCCGGCGCTCGGCCGCACCGAGCGCGACGCCGCGGGCTACGTGACGGTGGAGGACTCGATGGGCCTGGTCCACGCCTCCAAGGGCCGGCTGGGACCCGCCGCACCGAGCCTGCTGTCGGAGACGGCCATCGTGTGCGGGCTGGCTCGCGAGCTGTTCGGCGACGACCCGCGCGTGCCCTGGGACGAGTTCGCGCGCGACTACGGCGCGATCAGGGACCGCATCGCCCGGGTGGTTCCCGGCTTCACCGACTTCAACGCGCGGGCCGAGGCTGGCTTCGCGCTGCCCAACGCGCCCAGGGACGAGCGCCGGTTCCCCACCGCGACCGGCCGCGCCAACTTCACCGTCAACCGGCTGGAGGTGCTGCGGGTGCCACCGGGACGGCTGCTGCTGCAGACGGTCCGCAGCCACGACCAGTACAACACCACGATCTACGGCCTGGACGACCGCTACCGCGGGGTCAAGGCGGGCCGCCGCGTCCTGTTCGTTCACCCCGACGATCTGGCGGAGCGTGACCTGGCCGATGGGGACGTGGTGGATCTGATCAGCGAGTGGCCCGACGGCGAGCGCAAGGCGAAGGGCTTCAGGGTGATCTCGTACCCGACGGCGCGCGGGTGCTGCGCGGCCTACTTCCCCGAGACCAACGTGCTGGTGCCGCTGGACTCGGTGGCCGAGACGTCCAACACTCCGACGTCGAAGAGCGTGGTGGTGCGGCTGGCGCGGGCTAGCCCGAGTAGCCGAGCCGCGCGCTGATCTCGTCGGCGCCGCTGATGAGGACGGAGGAGAGCTCGTGCATGCGCTCGGCGTTGAAGCGGTAGGCGGGCCCGGAGACGCTCACCGCGGCCACGACGTCCCCGTGGTAGGAGCGGATGGGCGCGGCTATGGTGTTCAGCCCGTCCTCCAGCTCCTCCAGGCAGTAGGCATAGCCCCTCTTCCTGGTCTCGGCGAGCTGCTTCTCCAGCTCGGCCACGTCGGTGACAGTGCGGCTCGTGAGCGGCTCCAGCGGCCCCTCCGACAGCAGCTTCGCCCGCTGCCCGTCGTCGAGGTGGGCCAGGAGCACCTTGCCGCTGGAGGTGGCGTGGAGCGGGGTGAGCTGGCCGACCCAGTTGTAGGCGGTGACGGCGGACGGCCCGCGCACCTGGTCCAGGTTGACCGCGTAGGAGGAGCGGAGCACGGCGATGTTCACGGTCTCGCCGATCTCCTCGGCCAGCCGCTGGCAGATGGGACGGCTGCGCCGGCCGAGGTCCATCTGGGTGTTGACGCCTCCGGCCAGGCGGATGATGCCGAAGCCCAGGCGGTACTTGCCCCGGTCCTCCGCCTGCTCGACCAGGCCGCGCGCCTCCAGGGCGCCGAGCAACCGGAAGGCGGTGGATTTGTGCACCTCGATCTCGGCGGCCACCTCGCTGACGCCGGCCTCACCCCGGCGGGAGAGGATCTCGAGCACGCTGATCGCTCGGTCGACCGATTGCACGCCTCCGCTGCCGGATTCGTTGCTCATAGCGAAACTCTAAGTGCTCTAAGGAACTCACGCGACCCGAAGCCCCAAAAAAGATCTGTTGTTGCGAGTAGTGCAACGAAATGCGCATAACGCTACGATTCCCTGAAACGCGCGAGCGAGGCGAGGCAACATGACGTCACAGCAGTACGACTTCGTGATCGTCGGAGGCGGCTCGGCGGGCTGTGCCCTGGCGAACCGGCTCTCCGCAGATCCGGGCACGCGAGTGCTGGTGCTCGAGGCAGGCCGGTCCGACTACCCCTGGGACGTCTTCATCCACATGCCGGCGGCGCTCCCCTTCCCGATCGGCAACCGCTTCTACGACTGGCAGTACGAGTCCGAGCCCGAGCCGCACATGCACGGCCGCCGGATCTACCACGCGCGCGGGAAGGTGCTGGGCGGTTCGAGCAGCATCAACGGCATGATCTTCCAGCGCGGCAACCCGATGGACTACGAGCGCTGGGGCGCCGATCCCGGAATGAAGACCTGGGACTACGCCCATTGCCTGCCCTACTTCAAGCGCATGGAGAACTGCCTGGCCGACCCGGGCACCCCTTGGCGGGGCCACGCGGGACCGCTGGCGCTGGAGCGGGGGGCGGCGAGCACGCCGCTCTTCACGGCCTTCTTCGAGGCGGTGCAGCAGGCCGGCTACCCGCTGACCGATGACGTCAACGGCTACCGCCAGGAGGGCTTCGCCCGCTTCGACCGCAACATCCGGCGGGGTCGCCGACTCAGCGCGGCCAGGGCGTACCTGCACCCGGTGATGAAGCGGCCGAACCTCACAGTGCGGACGCGGACGTTCGTGACGCGGATCCTCTTCGAGGGCAAGCGGGCCGTCGGCGTCGAGTACGACGGCGGGACCGTGCGAGCGGGAGAGGTCATCCTGTGTGGCGGCGCGATCAACTCGCCGCAGCTCCTCCAGCTGTCCGGGGTCGGCGACGCCGACGAGCTGCGCGCCCTCGGCGTCGACGTCGTGCACCACTTGCCGGGCGTGGGCGAGAACCTCCAGGACCACCTGGAGGTCTACATCCAGCACGGGTGCGGCAAGCCCGTCTCGATGCAGCCGAACCTGCAGAAGTGGCGCCACCCGTGGATCGGGGCCCAGTGGTTGTTCCTGCGCCAGGGGCCGGGCGCGACCAACCATTTCGAGGCCGGCGGCTTCGTACGCAGCAACGACGACGTCGACTACCCCAATCTCATGTTCCACTTCTTGCCGATCGCGGTGCGCTACGACGGCTCCGCGCCCGCGGGCGGGCACGGCTACCAGGTGCACGTCGGCCCCATGTACTCGGACGCCCGCGGCTCCGTGAAGATCAAGAGCATCGACCCGCGGCGAAAGCCCGCCCTGCGCTTCAACTACCTCTCCACCGAGCAGGACCGGCGCGAGTGGGTGGAGGCCGTACGGGTGACCCGGAGCATCCTCGACCAGCCCGCGCTGGCCGAGTACAGCACCGGCGAGCTGTCACCGGGGCCCTCCGTCGAGACCGACGAGGAGATCCTGGACTGGGTGGCCAAGGACGGCGAGACGGCGCTGCACCCCTCCTGCACGGCCCGGATGGGCGTCGACGAGATGTCCGTGCTCGACCCCGAGAGCATGCGCGTGCACGGCGTGGACGGGCTGCGGGTGGTGGACGCTTCGGCCATGCCGTACGTGACGAACGGCAACATCTACGCGCCGGTCATGATGCTGGCGGAGAAGGCGGCCGACCTGATCCTCGGCAACACTCCCCTGCCGCCGGAGACGACCGAGTTCTACCGGCACCGCTCCTAGACAACGACGGAGGCGGTGGGGACTCCCCCACCGCCTCCAACAACCGCCTCAAACACCGAAATATCAGCGGAAGACGACCGTGCGGTCGCCGTTGAGCAGCACCCGCTGCTCGCTGTGCCACTTCACCGCCCTGGCGAGCACCTGAGCCTCGACGTCCCTGCCGACGGCGACCAGGTCGTCAGGGTCCAGCTCGTGGTCCACCCTGGCCACGTCCTGCTCGATGATGGGCCCCTCGTCCAGGTCCGCCGTGACATAGTGCGCCGTCGCCCCGATGAGCTTCACGCCCCGCTCGTGCGCCTGGTGGTACGGCTTGGCGCCCTTGAAGCCCGGCAGGAAGGAGTGGTGGATGTTGATCGCCCGCCCCTCCAGGCGTTTGCACATGTCGTCCGACAGGACCTGCATGTAGCGGGCGAGCACCACCAGGTCCGCTTCGTACTCGGCGACCAGCTGCAGCACCGTGGCCTCGGCTTCGGCCTTGCCGTCCGGCGTCACGGGCACATGATGGAAGGGGACGCCGTAGGAGGCGGCCATCGGCTCCAGGTCCGGGTGATTGGAGACGACCGCGGGGATCTCGATGTTCAGGCCGCCGACCCGGCGGCGGAAGAGCAGGTCGTTCATGCAGTGACCGAACTTCGACACCATGATCAGCGTACGGATGGGCATGGCCGCGTCCCTGAGCTGCCAGCTCATCTGGAAGGACTCCGCGACGTACGAGAAGCCCGCACGCAGCTCCTCCAGCCCGTCCTGGGAGGCGAAGTGCACGCGCATGAAGAAGCCGCCGCCCTTGCGGTCGTTGAACTGCTTGCTCTGCAGCATGTTCCCACCGTGCTGGATGAGGAAGCTGCTCACCGCGTAGACGATGCCCGGCTTGTCAGCACAGGAGACGGTGAGGATGAACTCGCGCCCAGGAGCCATCGCCCCTCCCTTGGGGTTGCACATTACGCAATTTGGTGTTCTATACGCAACAGCGTGAACCGAGAGGAGCCGGTCCGTCAAGACGGGAACCACTGTCCGACCAAGGGGGAAACTTCATCACAACGTATGGTTTCGGCCAGTGATTCCCCCAGGGCCTTGACGAACCCCCAGCAACCGGTCAATCCTGTTCCCCATTGAGCACTAGTTTGCGCAATGCGCAACGATCTGAGGTGTGCCGGATGACCGACCTCTACATCGATGGCAAGTGGACGAGGCCGATCGCCGGCGGGCGGCGGCACATCCACTCGCCGGCCGACGGCAGCCTGGTGGCCACGGTCGCGGAGGCCACAGCGGCCGACACCGCGACCGCGATCGAGGCCGCCAGGCACGCCTTCGACGCGGGCCCCTGGCCGCAGACCCCGGCCCGCGAGCGCGGCGCGCTCCTCTACAGGGTAGCTGACCTGCTGGAACGCGACCGCGACGAGTTCGCCAGGGCCGAGTCGGGCGACACCGGCAAGCGGCTCGTGGAGAGCGAGTACGACGTCGACGACTCCATCGCCAGCCTGCGCTACTTCGCCGGGGTGGCCGGCACCGACGCGGGGCGGGTGATCGACACCGGCCGCGACGACGCGATCAGCCGCATCGTCCACGAGCCCGTCGGCGTCTGCGGCCTGATCACGCCGTGGAACTACCCGCTGCTGCAGGCGACGTGGAAGGTCGCCCCCGCACTCGCCGCCGGCAACACCTTCGTGCTCAAGCCCAGCGAGCTCACACCCAGCACCTCGATCCTGTTGATGCGCGCTCTGGAGGAGGCGGGCCTGCCCGCGGGCGTGGCCAACCTGGTGCTCGGCCCGGGCCCCGAGGCGGGTGCGCCACTCGCCGAGCACCCCGCCGTGGACCTGGTGTCGTTCACCGGCGGCGTGGCCACGGGACGGCGGATCATGGCGAGCGCCGCGTCCACCGTCAAGCGCGTGGCGCTCGAGCTGGGCGGCAAGAACCCCAACATCGTCTTCGCCGACGCCGACGTCGAGACCGCGGTCGACTTCGCCCTCACCGCGGTGTTCCTGCACTCGGGCCAGGTCTGCTCGGCCGGCGCCCGCCTCCTCGTCGAGGACTCGCTGCACGACGTCTTCGTCGACGAGGTGGTACGGCGGGCGGAGCGGATCCGCTTGGGCGGCCCCTTCGACCCGGACGCGCACACCGGCCCGCTGATCTCCGCGGCGCACCTGGCCAAGGTCGCGGAGTACGTGGCGGCGGGCCTGGCCGAGGGCGCCGTCCTGCGCTGTGGCGGCCACCGCGTGGCGGGCGACGGCTTCTTCTACCGCCCCACCGTGCTCGACGAGTGCAAGCAGGGCATGCGCGTGGTGCGAGAGGAGTCCTTCGGCCCGGTGCTCACCGTCGAGCGCTTCACCACCGAGGACGAGGCCGTGCGCCTCGCCAACGACACCGAGTACGGCCTGGCCGGCGCGGTCTGGACCCAGGACGCCGGCAAGGCGCAACGGGTGGCGGGCCGGCTGCGGCACGGCACGGTGTGGATCAACGACTACCACCCCTACGTGCCGCAGGCCGAGTGGGGTGGCTTCAAGCAGTCAGGCATCGGCCGTGAGCTCGGGCCCACCGGCCTGGACGAGTACCGCGAGATCAAGCATGTCTGGCAGAACATCCGCCCACGCCCCCAGCGGTGGTTCCCAGCGAACTAACGCCCTGACGAACAAGAGGTGGTCATGACCGCACCGTCACTGACCGAACGCACTCCGCTCGGCACCGAGACACCCCCCATCCTCGAGGTGAAGGGGCTCTGGAAGGTGTTCGGGCCCAAGGCTGACCGCGTCGTCGGCAGCACGCTCAGTCGCATGGAGCTGAAAGAGCAGACCGGATGCGTCGCCGCCGTCCGCGACGTGTCCTTCTCGGTACGGCGGGGCGAGGTGTTCGTGGTCATGGGCCTGTCCGGCTCGGGCAAGTCCACCCTGGTCCGCTGCCTCACCAGGCTGATCGAGCCGACGGCCGGCGAGATCCTGCTCGACGGCGACGACGTCCGCAAGGCCGACGAGAAGCGGCTGCGGGAGCTGCGCAGGCACCGCATGGCCATGGTCTTCCAGCACTTCGGCCTGCTGCCACACCGGTGCGTGCTGGACAACGTCGCCTTCGGGCTGGAGATCCGCGGCGTGCCCAAGCAGGACCGCTATGTCAGGGCGCGCGAGGTCGTCGGGCTGGTGGGCCTGACCGGCTTCGAGAACTGCTATCCCGACCAGCTCTCCGGGGGCATGCAGCAGCGCGTCGGCCTGGCCCGCGCGCTGGCCGCCGACCCGGAGGTGCTGATGTTCGACGAGCCGTTCTCCGCGCTCGACCCGCTGATCAGGCGCGAGATGCAGAACGAGGTCATCCGCCTGCACCACGAGGTCGGCAAGACCATGATCTTCATCACGCACGACCTGAGCGAGGCGCTCAAGCTGGGCGACCGCATCCTCATCATGCGCGACGGAGAGCTGGTCCAGATGGGCACGCCCGACGAGGTCGTGGGCGCGCCGGCCGACGACTATGTGAAGGACTTCGTCAGCGACGTACCGCGTTCCCACGTGCTGACGCTGCGCTGGATCATGCGCGACCCGCAGCCGGACGAGCCCCTGGACGGGCCCGAGCTGGGCCCCGACGTGGTCATCCGGGACGCGGTGCACAGCGTGATGTCGGCCGACCGGCCGGTCCGCGTGACTGAGAACGGCGCCCTGCTGGGCGTGGTCACCAGTGCGGAGATCCTGGAGGTCATCGCGGGAGGGCAGTCCTGATGGCGCCCGTGACGGGCCAGGCGACAAGCGCTGTGACGGCGGTGACCACGCGGCTGCGCGGCCGCAAGTACCTGCTGCTGGCGGTGCTCGCGCTCTGGGTACTGGGGTGGGCGCTGCTGAACGGGCGCGACACGCTGCAGCTCGGCGGCGCCGAGCTGACGCCGCTGCACAGCACGCTCAACGAGGCCATGGACGCCATCGACGACGGCAGGAACAGCAATCCGTTCTTCCTCTACTTCGTCAACTACATCCGGCTCTTCCTGGACCAGGCCGTGACGCTCGTCCAGGCGCTGATCAGCCAGCCGTCCTTCGGGCGCCCGGTCCCCGTGCTGGGCTGGCTGGGCGTGACGGGCCTGGCGACCGCGATCGCCCTGCTGTACGGCAACAGGAAGTCGGCGCTGCTCACGGCGGCGGGCCTGATCTCCTTCGGGCTGCTCGGGCTGTGGGAGGAGAGCATGGACACGCTCGCCCTCACGCTCACCGCGGTGGCGTTGTCGCTGGCCGTCGGCATCCCGCTCGGGGTGTGGGCGGGGATGAGCAACCGCTTCCACCGGCTGGTCACCCCGGTGCTGGACTTCATGCAGACGATGCCGACGTTCGTCTACCTGGCGCCGCTCACGCTCTTCTTCCTCATCGGCCCGGCCAGCGCGACGGTCGCCACGATGATCTACGCGGTCCCGCCTGCCATCCGCATCACCGCCCACGGCATCCGCCAGGTCTCGCCCGACACCCTCGAAGCGGGGGCCTCGCTGGGCGCCACCACCGCCCAGTCGCTACGGCTCGTACGGCTGCCGATGGCCAAGCAGACGATCATCGTCGGGGTGAACCAGACGATCATGGCCGCCCTGTCCATGGCCACCATCGCGGCGCTCATCGACGCGCCGGGCCTGGGCAAGACAGTGCTGAAGGCGCTGCAGACCCTGGACGTGGGCACCGCGTTCAACGCGGGCCTGGCCATCGTCATCATGGCGGTGGTGCTCGACCGGGTGACCTCGGCGGCCAGCCGCCGGGTGGAGGCCGAGCGCAGGGCGGGCCGGCTGCTCACTCCCGGAGCTCGGCGGTTGCAGGTGACGGGCGTGCTCGGCGTCGCCGCGGTGCTGGGCTATCTGTCGTACACCTACGTCTGGGCGGCGGAGTTCCCGGTGCAGGCCAACGTCGGCCCCTATGTGCGCCGCGCCGCCGACGGGGCGAGCGCCTGGGCGCAGGACAGCCTGGTCGGCTTCACCGACGCGGTCAAGAACCTGCTCACCAACGGGCTGCTCAACCCGTTCGAGTCGCTGCTGACCGGCTCTCCGTGGTGGCTGGTCTTCGCCGTGATCGTGGCCGTGGCCCTGCTGGTGGGCAGCGCGCGGGCGGCCCTGGCGACCGCGGTCGGCCTGGCGGCGCTGGTCCTGCTCGGGCTCTGGCAGGACAGCATGGTCACGCTGGCCTCGACCCTGGTCGCGACGATCCTGGTCATGATTCTCGGCGTGGTGCTGGGGGTGTGGATGGGCCGCAACGACCGGGCCGACACCGTGCTGCGCCCCGTGCTCGACGCCGGCCAGACCATGCCAGCCTTCGTCTACCTGGTGCCGATCCTGGGCCTGTTCGGCCCGACGCGGTTCACCGCGATCATCGCGGCCGTGGTCTTCGCGGCGCCCGTCGCGATCAAGCTGGTGGCCGAGGGCATCAGACGGGTCTCCCCCACCACGGTCGAGGCCGCCACCTCGGCGGGGGCGAGCACCTGGCAGCTCATCTCCAAGGTCCAGCTGCCGATGGCCCGCAGCGGCGTGACACTGGCGGCGAGCCAGGGACTCATCTACGTGCTCTCGATGGTCGTCGTAGGCGGCCTCGTGGGAGCGGGGGCGCTCGGCTACGACGTCGTGGCCGGATTCTCGCAGCACCAGCTCAGAGGAAAGGGGCTGGCCGCCGGGCTCGCGATCGTCGTGCTCGGCATCGTGCTCGACCGCATCATGCGCGCCGCCACAGAGCGCGCAGACGCGGCCGCTCACAGGGGGCAACCGCACAAGTAACCGACACGGGCCCGCGCCGGCCCGGGGAACCATCAGGAGGACCACATGATGAATTCAAGAAGCGGGAGGATCCGGGCACTTGTCCTGGTAACCGGCATGGGCCTCCTTCTCAACGCCTGCGCGGGAGCCAAGGTCGGCGAGACCCCGGCTGCCGCCGGCGGCGGCGGCAGCGCGAAGGCGTGCGGGACCCTCAACCTCGCGATCAACCCGTGGGTGGGCTACGAGGCCAACGCGGCGGTGATCGCCCACGTGGCCGAGAAGAACCTGGGCTGCAAGGTCGTGAAGAAGGACCTCAAGGAAGAGGTGGCCTGGCAGGGCTTCGGCACCGGCGAGGTCGACGCGATCGTGGAGAACTGGGGCCACGCCGACCTGAAGAAGAAGTACATCGAGGACCAGAAGGTCGCCGTCGACGCGGGGCCGACCGGGAACAAGGGCACCATCGGCTGGTACGTGCCGCCGTGGATGGCCGAGAAGTACCCGGACATTACCGACTGGAAGAACCTCAACAAGTACGCCGACCTGTTCAAGACCTCCGAGTCGGGCGGCAAGGGTCAACTGCTCGACGGTGATCCGTCGTACGTCACCAACGACGAGGCCCTGGTCAAGAACCTCAAGCTGAACTACAAAGTCGTCACCGGCGGCAGCGAGGCGGCTCTGATCACCTCGTTCCGGCAGGCCGAGGCACAGAAGAAGCCGCTGCTCGCCTACTTCTACGACCCGCAGTGGTTCTGGGCGGAGATGAAACTGGTCCGCGTCAACCTGCCCGCGTACACCGAGGGCTGCGACGCCGATCCGGCCAAGGTGGCCTGCGACTACCCGCCGTACGTGCTCGACAAGATCGTGAGCAAGAAGTTCGCCGACTCCGGCAGTCCCGCCTTCCAGCTGGTCAAGAACTTCACCTGGACCAACGACGACCAGAACCTCGTGGCGAAGTACATCTCCGAGGACAAGATGACCGCCGACGAGGCGGCCGCCAAGTGGGTGGCCGGCAACCCGGACAAGGTCAAGGCCTGGCTGCCCAAGAGCTGACCTACGTGTGCGAACCCGGCACGATCGCACCCCGCGATCGGGCCGGGTTCGCGCGCGTTCAGCGAGCCGGCCAGAGCGTACGGAATTAGACAGAACGCCTCTTGACACCCGCAACCCCGCAAGCGACGCTTGTTGCGGAAAGCGCGTTGGGTTGCATATTTCGCAACAACGGAGGTGGCTATGACGGGCCCGAGAGTCGTCATCATCGGGGCCGGCGTGGTCGGCGCGGCACTCGCCGACGAGCTGTCGGCCCGCGGCTGGACCGACGTCACAGTGGTCGACCAGGGAGACGTCCCCGAGACGGGCGGCTCCTCCTCGCACGCTCCTGGCCTGGTCTTCCAGACGAACGGCTCGAAGACCATGACCCAGATGGCCCGTTACACCGTGGAGAAGTTCGTCGAGCTGGACAGTTTCCACCAGGTGGGCGGGCTCGAGGTGGCCACCACGCCGGAGCGCCTCGCCGAGCTGCGCCGCCGCCACGGCTGGGCGGTGTCGTGGGGTCTGGAGGCGCACCTGCTCTCCCCCGCCGAGTGCGTGGCCAAGCACTCGCTCCTGGACCCCGGCAGGGTGCTCGGCGGCCTGTTCATCCCCACCGACGGGCTGGCCAAGGCGGTCAAGGCGGTGAACGCGCAGCTCGTCAGGGCGATGGAGCGCGGAGTGCGGGTCCTGGCCAGGCACGAGGTGCTGGACATCAGAACCGAGGACGACCGGGTCGCCGCGGTGGTCACCGACCAGGGCGAGATCCCCGCCGACCTGGTGGTCTGCTGCGCCGGGATCTGGGGGCCGCGGGTGGCCAGGATGGTCGGGATGGAGCTGCCGCTCACGCCGGTGGCCCACCAGCTGGCCTGGACCGGGCAGATCCCCGACCTGGCCGGGCAGACCGAGGAGGCGACCAGGCCCATCCTGCGCCACCAGGACGCCGATCTGTACTACCGGGAACGGTACGACACGCTGGGCATCGGCTACTACGGTCATCGGCCGATGCCGATCAGCCCCGACGAGATCCTCTCGATCGACGCCGCCGAGGTCATGCCGTCGGTGCTGACCTTCACGCCCGACGACTTCGCCGACGCCTGGACCGAGACCCAGAGCCTGCTGCCCGCCACGCAGTCGGCCAAGGTGGAGGAGGGCATCAACGGGCTGTTCTCGTTCACGACCGACCACATGCCGCTGATGGGCGAGTCGCGGGACGTGAAGGGCTTCTGGGTGGCGGAGGCCGTCTGGGTCACCCACTCCGCAGGGGTCGGCATGGCCATGGCCGAGTGGCTGGTCGACGGCCACTGCTCCTCCTTCGACCTGCACGAATGCGACGTCAACCGGTTCGAGCCGCACCAGCTCGCGCCTGACTACGTGCTGGAGCGCGGCTGCCAGAACTACGTCGAGGTCTACGACATCATCCACCCGCTGCAGCCCATGGAGCACCCGCGCCCGCTGCGGACCAGCCCGTTCCACGCCCGCCAGCAGGAGCTCGGCGCGATCTTCCTGGAGGCCTCCGGCTGGGAGCGGCCGCAGTGGTACGGCGCCAACGCCCCGCTGCTGCAGGGCCGTGACATCCCCGAGCCCGGCGACTGGGCCGCGCAGTACTGGTCGCCCATCGTGGGCGCGGAAGCGCAGGCCACCCGGGAATCCGTCGCGATGTACGACATGACCGCGCTCAAGCGCCTTGAGGTCAGCGGCCCGGGCGCCGTGGGCTTCCTGCAGTCCCTCGTGACAGGCGACGTGGACAAGTCCGTCGGCTCCGTGACGTACTGCCTGCTCCTCGACACCGACGGCGGCATCCGCAGCGACATCACCGTCGCGCGGCTGGGGCCCGAGCTGTTCCAGCTCGGCGCCAACGGCAACCTCGACCTCGACTGGCTGGACCGGCGGCGGCCGCGTGACGTGCACGTCCGCGACATCACCGCGGGCACCTGCTGCGTGGGCGTGTGGGGGCCGCGTGCCCGCGACCTGGTCCAGCCGCTGACCGGCATCGACCTGACCGCGCTGCGCTACTTCCGCGGCGCCCGCGGCTACATCCGCAACGTGCCGGTCACCATGCTGCGCCTGTCGTACGTCGGCGAGCTCGGCTGGGAGATCTACACCACCGCCGATCTGGGACTCAAGCTCTGGGACACGCTGTGGGAGGCCGGGCAGGAGCACGGCGTACTCGCTGGCGGCCGCGGCGCCTTCACCAGCCTGCGCCTGGAGAAGGGCTACCGGTCCTTCGGCACGGACATGACCTTCGAGCACGATCCGTACGAGGCCGGGCTCGGCTTCGCCGTCAAGCTGGACAAGGGAGACTTCGTCGGCCGCGAGGCGCTGCTGGAGCGCAAGGAGTCGGTGCGCCGCCGGCTCACGTGCCTGCTCACCGACGAGCTCGTCATGGGCAAGGAGCCCGTCTACGACGGCGACGGCGCCGTCGGCTACGTCACCAGCGCCGCCTACGGATACACGATCGGCAGCGGCATCGCCTACGCCTGGCTGCCCGCCTCCCTGGCGGCCCCCGGCCAGGAGGTGACCATCGGCTACTTCGACCGGAGAGTACGCGCCGTCGTCGCCGAGGAACCGCTCTTCGACCCCACGATGCAGCGGCTGCGCGGTTAGGAAAGGACGTCACATGATCGACACTCCGCTGGACGTGGTCGACCCGGAGATCCACGCGGCCATCGACGGCGAGCTGGACCGCCAGCGCTCGACGCTGGAGATGATCGCCTCCGAGAACTTCGCGCCCGTCGCCGTCATGGCGGCGCAGGGCTCGGTGCTCACCAACAAGTACGCCGAGGGCTACCCGGGCCGGCGCTACTACGGCGGCTGTGAGCACGTGGACGTGATCGAGCAGATCGCCATCGACCGGGTGAAGTCGCTCTTCGGCGCCGAAGCGGCCAACGTGCAGCCGCACTCCGGCGCCCAGGCCAACGCCGCGGCCATGGCCGCCCTGCTCGAACCCGGCGACACCATCCTCGGCCTCGCCCTGGCCCACGGCGGCCACCTCACGCACGGCATGCGGATCAACTTCTCCGGCCGCCTGTACAACGTGGTCGCCTACCACGTGCGCGAGAGCGACCACCTGGTGGACATGGAGGAGGTCGAGCGGCTGGCCCGCGAGCACCGGCCCAAGCTGATCATCGCCGGCTGGTCGGCCTATCCCCGCCACCTGGACTTCGCGGCCTTCAGAAGGATCGCCGACGAGGTGGGCGCCTACCTCATGGTCGACATGGCGCACTTCGCCGGCCTGGTGGCCGCGGGCCTGCACCCCTCCCCCGTGCCGCACGCCCACGTCGTCACCACGACCACGCACAAGACCCTCGGCGGGCCGCGCGGCGGGGTGATCCTCTCCACGGACGACCTCATCAAGAAGATCAACTCGTCGGTCTTCCCCGGCCAGCAGGGCGGGCCGCTGGAGCACGTCATCGCGGCGAAGGCGGTCGCGTTCAAGATCGCCGCGGCGGACGGGTTCCGCGACCGCCAGCGGCGCACGCTGGAGGGCGCGAGGATCCTCGCCGACCGGCTGCTCGCGTCCGACGCCGCCGAGGCCGGCGTGCAGGTGCTGACCGGCGGCACCGACGTGCACCTCGTCCTGGTCGACCTGCGCGAGTCGGAGCTGGACGGCAAACAGGCCGAGGACCGGCTGCACACCGCCGGGATCACGGTGAACAGGAACGCGGTGCCGTTCGACCCGCGCCCGCCGATGGTCACCTCCGGCCTGCGGATCGGCACCCCCGCGCTGGCCACGCGCGGGTTCGGCCCCGGCGACTTCAGCGAGGTGGCCGACATCATCGTGCACGCGCTCTTGCCCGAGGCGGACGTGTCCTTCCTGCGCGGCAGGGTCGAGGCCCTGGCCGGCAAGCACCCGCTCTACGGAGGCGTCCGATGAGCCCTCGCACCCCGGGCGCCGACCTGCCCGAGCACCCCGACCGGCTGTGGAGCGCGGCCGAGCCCAAGGCGTCCTACGATGTGGTGATCGTCGGAGGCGGCGGGCACGGCCTGGCCACCGCCTACTACCTGGCCAGGAACCACGGCATCACCAATGTCGCCGTGCTGGAGCGGGGCTGGCTCGCGGGCGGCAACATGGCCCGCAACACCACCATCATCCGCTCCAACTACCTGTGGGACGAGAGCGCCGGCATCTACGAGCACGCGTTGAAGCTGTGGGAGGGGCTGGAGGAGGAGCTCGACTACCCGCTGCTGTTCAGCCAGCGCGGCGTGCTCAACCTCGCGCACAGCCTCCAGGACGTCCGCGACAGCGTGCGACGGGTCGAGGCCAACCGGCTCAACGGCGTGGACGCGGAGTGGCTGGACCCCCAGCAGGTCAAGGAGGTCTGCCCGATCGTCAACGTCTCCCCCGACGTCCGCTACCCGGTGCTGGGCGCCACCTTCCAGCCCAGGGCCGGGATCGCCAAACACGACCACGTCGCGTGGGGGCTGGCCAGGGCGGCCGCGGCGCTCGGCGTCGAGTTCGTCGAACACTGCGAGGTCACCGGGCTGCGGGTGAGCGAGGGCCGGGTGACCGGCGTGGAGACCACCCGCGGCACGATCGCGGCCGGCCGGGTGGCGCTGTGCGCCGCCGGCCACACCTCGGTCGTGGCCGCCACGGCGGGGATCGACCTGCCCCTGCAGAGCCACCCCCTCCAGGCACTGGTCTCGGAGCTGCTGGAGCCCGTGCACCCCACGGTCGTCATGTCCAACGCCGTGCACGTGTACGTCAGCCAGGCGCACAAGGGCGAGCTCGTCATGGGGGCAGGCATCGACGCGGCCAACTCCTACCGCCAGCGCGGCGCCTTCCACATCATCGAAAGTCAGATGGCCGCGGCTCTGGAGCTGTTCCCCGTCTTCGCCCGGGCGCACGTGCTGCGCACCTGGGGCGGTGTGGTGGACGTCTCCCCGGACGCGTCACCGATCATGGGCCTCACCCCGGTCGAGGGCCTCTACCTCAACTGCGGCTGGGGCACCGGCGGCTTCAAGGCGACACCGGGCGTGGGCTGGTGCTTCGCCCACACCGTGGCCAACGACGAGCCGCACCCGCTCAATGCTCCCTTCTCCCTTGACCGTTTCGTCACCGGGGCGCTCGTCGATGAGCACGGCGCCGCCGCGGTCGCGCACTGAGGAAACGCCACGATGCTGCTGATCCCCTGTCCCTGGTGCGGCCCTCGCGACGAGGCCGAGTTCCACTACGGCGGCCAGGCCCACGTCGCCTACCCGGAGGACCCGGGTGCGCTCTCCGACGAGGAGTGGGCCCGCTACCTGTTCTTCCGCGACAACCCCAAGGGGGCGTTCGCCGAGCGGTGGAGCCACTCCGCGGGCTGCCGCCGCTGGTTCAACGCCGTACGCGACACCGCCACGAACGAGATCCACTCCGTCTACCGGGTGGGCGAGCCCCGGCCGGTGACGCCGTGAGGCGCGAGACCGGCGGGCGGATCGACCGCACCCGCACGCTCCGCTTCCGCTTCGACGGCCGCGACTACACCGGGCACCCCGGCGACACGCTCGCCTCGGCGCTGCTGGCCAACGGCGTCCGCCAGGTCGCGACGAGCGTCAAGCTGGGCCGCCCGCGCGGCGTCTTCTCCGCGGGCAGCGAGGAGCCCAGCGCGCTGGTGCAGATCGAGGCGCCGTTCCCCGAGCCCATGCTGACCGCGACCACCGTCGAGCTGTACGACGGCCTGGTCGCGAGCGGGCTCCCCGGTCAGGGCCGCCTCGCCGCCGAACCGGACCCGGCCCGCTACGACGCCATCCACGCCCACTGCGACGTGCTGGTGGTGGGCGCGGGCCCCGCCGGGCTGGCCGCGGCCAGGGACGCCGCGCGCACCGGCGCCCGGGTGATCCTCGCCGACGAGCGGCCCGAGCCCGGCGGCGGCCTGCTCGGCACCGCCGAAGAGGTGGAGGGCCGGCCGGGCGCCGAGTGGGCGGCGGCGGTCGCGGCCGAGCTGGCGGGCCTGCCCGAGGTCACGGTGCTGCCGCGCACCACGGTCTTCGGCTACTACGACGACAACTACCTCGTCGCCGTCGAACGGCGCACCAACCACCTCGGCGGCGCGGCTCCGGCACACGTGGCCAGGGAGCGCATATGGCGCATCAGGGCGCGGCGGGTCGTGCTGGCGACCGGCGCGCACGAGCGGCCGATCGCCTTCGCGGGCAACGACCTGCCGGGGGTGATGCTGGCGGGTGCCGCGCGGACCTACGTCAACAGGTACGGCGTGCTCCCCGGCCGTCGCGCGGTGGTGTTCACGGCCGGCGACAGCGCCTACGCCGCCGCCTTCGACCTCGTCGGCGTGGGCGTGGAGGTAGCGGCCATCGTCGATGTGCGGCCCGAGCCCCCGTACCGGGCCGAAGCAGCCGCGCGAGGCATCGAGGTGCTGGCCGGACACGTGGTGACCACCGCGCTGGGCGACCCGGAGGTCTCCTCGGTCCTGGTGGGACGGCTGACCGGGACCGGAGCCGTTACGGGCGAGCGCGCCCTCGACGCCGACCTGCTGCTGGTCTCCGGCGGGTGGAACCCGGTCGTGCACCTGTTCAGCCAGTCCGGCGGAACCCTGCGCTACGACGAGGCGCTGGGCACACTCGTGCCCGGCACGTCGCGGCAGGCGGTCGAGGTCGTGGGGGCGGCCGCCGGAGACGTGACCGCGGGCGTGCCGTACTGGCTGGTGCCGGCTGAGGACTACGGGACGCATTTCGCCGACCTGCAGCGGGACGTGACCGTGGCCGACGTCCTGCGGGCGACCGGTGCGGGGCTGCGCTCCGTCGAGCATGTCAAGCGCTACACCACCGCGGGCACCGCCCACGACCAGGGCAAGACCTCCGGCCTGCTGACCACGGCCGTGGCGGCGCAGGCGCTGGGTGTCCCGGTGGGAGGGCTGGGCAGCACGACGTTCCGCGCGCCGTACACGCCGGTGAGCTTCGCGGCGCTGGCGGGTCGCGACCGCGGCGCGCTGCACGACCCGGTCCGGGTCACCGCGCTGCACGAGTGGCACGTCGCTCACGGCGCGCTGTTCGAGAACGTCGGGCAGTGGCAGCGGCCGTGGTACTACCCCCGCCCCGGCGAGGACATGGAGGCCGCGGTCCGGCGAGAATGCCGGGCGGCGCGGGAAGGCGTGGCGGCGATGGACGCCTCCACGCTCGGCAAGATCGACGTGATCGGACCCGACGCGGCGGCGTTCCTCGACCTGCTGTACACGAACATGATGAGCACGCTGGCCGTCGGCGCCATCAGATACGGCGTGATGTGCCGGGCCGACGGCATGGTCTTCGACGACGGCACCGTCATCAGGCTCGCCGAGGACCACTTCCTGGTCACCACCACCACGGGCAACGCGGCGGCCGTCCTCGACTGGATGGAGGAGTGGCTGCAAACCGAGTGGCCATGGCTGCGGGTGCACTGCACCTCGGTCACCGAGCAGTGGGCCACTGTGGCGCTGGTCGGTCCCGGGTCGCGTGAGGTGCTGGCCGGGCTCGCCCCCGGCCTGGCCGTCGGCGCGGCCGACTTCCCCTTCATGACGTGGCGAGAGACCGAGGTCGCGGGCATTCCGGCGCGGGTGTGCCGGATCAGCTTCTCCGGCGAGCTGGCCTACGAGATCAACGTGACCTCATGGGAGGGCCTGGCCCTGTGGGAGGCGATCATGGGCACCGAGGTCGTCACGCCGTACGGGACCGAGACCATGCACGTGCTGCGCGCCGAGAAGGGCTACCCGATCGTCGGGCAGGACACCGACGGCACGATCACGCCGCAGGACCTGGGCATGTCCTGGGTGGTCTCCAAGAAGAAGGCCGACTTCATCGGCAAGCGGTCGTTCGCCCGGGCGGACACGTCGCGTGTGGACCGCAAGCAGCTCGTCGGGCTGCTGCCGGAGGACCCTGAGCTGCTGCTGCCCGAGGGGACGCACCTGGTGGAGTTCTCCAGCCTGCCGGAGCCGCCCGTGCCGATGCTCGGGCACGTGACCTCGAGCTACCGCAGCGCCGCGCTGGGCCGTACGTTCGCACTGGCCCTGGTCAGCGGCGGGCGGGAACGCGTCGGCGCGCGCCTCTACGCCCCTGTCGGCGACGGGCTGGTGCCCGTCACCGTGACCTCTCACGTTCTGTACGACCCGGAAGGAGCGCGCCGCGATGGCTGAGCGCAGGAGTCCGGCAGCGGCCTTCGCCGACCGGTTCGCGACCGCGTCGAAGAGTGAGGCGCTGACACTGGCCGAGATCCCCTTTCTTCGCCAGGTCAACGTGCGCGTGGACCCGGAGAGCCCGGCCGCCGCGGACATCGGGGCGGCCCTCGGCGTCCCGCTGCCGGTCTCGCCGGGCACCACCGTGCGGTCGGGCGAGGTGACGGTGGCCTGGCTGGGGCCCGACGAGTGGCTGGTGATCGGCCCTGACGGGGAATACGCCGCCGAGCCGGTGCGCGCGGCCCTCGGCGACCGGCACGGGTCCGTGGTGGACGTCTCGGCGCAGCGCACCACCCTGCTGGTGGGCGGCCCGCGAGCCCGCGATCTGCTGGCCCACGGATGTGCGATCGACCTGCACCCTTCGGTGTTCGGCCCGGGCTCGTGCGCGCAGACCACGCTGGCGCGGGCCCAGGTCGTGCTGCTGCCCCAGCAGGAGGGGTTCCTGGTGCTCGTACGCTCGTCGTTCGCGGCCTACCTGGCCGAGTGGCTGCTGGACGCGGCGACGGAATACCTGACATGAGCATCGGTGTCTTCGACCTGTTCAAGATCGGCATCGGCCCGTCGAGCTCCCACACGGGAGGCCCGATGGCGGCCGCGCACAAGTTCGCCCGCGGCCTGCACGACGACGGCCTGCTCTCGCAGGTCGCGCAGGTCGAGGCCATCCTGTACGGCTCGCTCGGCCTGACCGGCAAGGGCCACGGCAGCGACAAGGCGGTCCTGCTCGGCCTCTCCGGCGAGAAGCCCGAGCTGGTGGACGTCGACTCCATCGACGCCCGGCTGGCCCGGATGCGCGAGTCCGGCACGGTCCAGCTGTACGGGACGCACGAGATCCCCTTCGTGGTCGGCCAGGACCTGATCTTCGAACGCAAGCTCTCCCTCCCTGAGCACCCGAACGGCATGCGCTTCACCGCGTACACGGCCGACGGCGAGCAACTGCGGGAGAAGGTCTACTTCTCGGTCGGCGGCGGCTTCGTCGTGGACGAGAAGGCCACCGGCGCCGACCGCATCAAGCCGGACGACACCGTCCTGCCCTACCCCTTCACCACCGGGGAGGAGCTGCTCAAGCACTGCTCCAACACCGGCCTGTCGATCTCCCGGCTGATGCTGGAGAACGAGAAGGCGTTCGGCCGCACCGAGCAGGAGATCCGCGCGGGGATCCTGGACCTGTGGCGGGTCATGTCCGAGTGCGTGCACCGCGGGATCTCACGGGAGGGCGTGCTGCCAGGCGGGCTGCGCGTCAAGCGGCGCGCGAACGGGCTGCACCGGCGCCTGCGGAGTGAGTCGCCGGAGAAGGACCCGCTGCACGCCATGGACTGGGTGACGCTCTTCGCGCTGGCGGTCAACGAGGAGAACGCCGCCGGCGGCCGCATCGTCACCGCCCCCACCAACGGCGCGGCCGGCATCATCCCGGCCGTCCTGACCTACTACACCCGTTTCATCCCCCGTGCCGACGACAACGGCGTGATCCGCTTCCTGCTCACGGCGGCCGCGGTCGGCGTGCTGATCAAGGAGAACGCCTCGATCTCCGGCGCGGAGGTGGGCTGCCAGGGAGAGGTCGGCTCGGCCTGCGCCATGGCCGCCGCCGGGCTCACCGAGGTCCTCGGGGGCACGCCCGAGCAGGTGGAGAACGCCGCCGAGATCGGCATCGAGCACAACCTGGGCCTGACCTGCGACCCGATCGGCGGCCTGGTCCAGATCCCGTGCATCGAGCGGAACGCGGTGGCCTCCAACAAGGCCATCACCGCGGCCAGGATCGCGCTGCGCGGCGACGGCCGCCACTTCGTCTCGCTCGACAAGGCGGTCAAGACGATGCGCGACACCGGCCGGGACATGCTGGACAAGTACAAGGAGACGTCACGCGGCGGCCTCGCCGTCAACGTGATCGAGTGCTAGAAGAGGCTCTGGCCGTGCGGCGCGGCGGCCGTGGTGCCGCCCCGCCGCCCCCCCCGCC